>NZ_CP014854.1:933409-1244546 GCF_002214365.1 Thermococcus celer Vu 13 = JCM 8558 | reverse complement strand
GCTGGGGACGACGAGGGTGGAGCTCGGCGTTCAGACCGTCTTCAACTTCATCCACGAGAGGACGCGGAGGGGACACGGCGTCGAGGAGATAATAAAGGCCACTCAACTCCTCCGCGATGCGGGCCTCAAGATCAACTACCACATCATGCCCGGCCTCCCCGGGAGCAACTTCGAGAGGGACCTCTACACGTTCAGGGCCATCTTCGAGGACCCCCGCTTCCGTCCGGACATGCTTAAGATTTACCCGACGCTCGTGACCGCGGATGCACCGCTCTACAGCCTTTGGAAGGCCGGGAAGTACCGCCCCTACCACACGGAGGAGGCCGTTGAGCTCCTCGTCGAGGCCTACAGGCTCTTCCCGAAGTGGGTCCGCGTGATGAGGATACAGCGCGACATCCCGGTCCAGCTCATCGTCGACGGCGTCAAGCACTCCAACCTGGGCCAGCTGGTCTTCAACGAGCTGGTGAAGAGGGGAATAAGGCCGAGGGAGATAAGGTTTAGAGAGGTCGGGCACGTCATGGAGAAGTTCGGGGTTGAGCCGGATGTGGAGCACATCGAGCTCCTCCGCGAGGACTACGACGCGGCCGGCGGAAGGGAGGTCTTCCTCAGCTTCGAGGATACGAAGAACGACATCCTAATCGGCTTCCTCCGCCTCAGGATCCCGAGCGAAAGAGCCCACAGGAAGGAGATAAACTGCTGTTCCTCTGCGATAGTGAGGGAGCTCCACGTTTACGGCCCGCTCGTGCCCATCGGTGGGAAGCCGAGGTACGAGTGGCAGCACCGCGGCTACGGGAGGGAGCTCCTGAGCGAGGCCGAGAGGATAGCGCGCGAGGAGTTCGAGGTAAAGAAGATGCTCGTCATCAGCGGCGTCGGGGTCAGGGAGTACTACCGGAGGTTCGGCTACCGGAAGAACGGCCCCTACGTGGCCAAGAGGCTCGATAAGGGCTACGCCGACTTCGATACAAGGGGACACTTCGACGCTCACCTGAACACCTAAGCCTCGGCTTCCTCCAGTTTTTCTTCTATTGCCCTGATCTCCGCCTCCCTGACCGCCTCCTCGTGCTCGAGGTCTCCCCGCTTCCCTTTCAGCCTCTTTGAAAGCCTCAACAGGTCTTCCTCCGGGCCGTAGCACACCAGAACGTCGCCGGGCTTTATCAGCGTGTCCCCCCTCGGTGCCCCGATGTAGACCTCCTTCCCGTCGATTTTCCGGTAGATGCCGAGGACGATAACGCCTTCTCTGTTGAGTTCAAGCTCCCTGAGCGTTTTGTTGGCCAGCCAGCTCTTGGCTTTCACCCTTATCTGGGAGATGGAGTAGCCCTTCGTAATCCCGAGCAGCTGATTGTAGTCGTACACCCTGAGCTCCGGAAAGGCCCTCTTGAGAAAACGTTTTATCCAGCGCCTCATGACCTTCTCGAGCCTCTTCGAGGTGAACGTCAGGTAAAGAATGATCAGGCTGAGGGCGAGGATTACCAGCGAGCTCTTGGTTTCTTCGCTGCTCCTCCCCACGAAGGTGAGGACGAGGGTGGCGATGGCGGAGGTTATCCCCGCGCTCCCGAGGAATATCAGGGTTCGTATTATCTTCCTCCTCGCCGGGTTCGAGACCACGTACTCGCTCTCGCTCGTCGTGAAGCCGGCCCCCGAGAACGCCGACTGGGCCTGGAAGGAGGCGACCTCCCTCGATAGCCCGGTCATCTCGAGTGCTATCGCTCCGATTCTGACTATAAGAACCGAGAGTGTGATGACCAAGATTAATGAGAGGAGGGCCAGCACGCTTTCACCCGGTTACGGGTTCGGCGCTTGGGTTTTTAGAGGTTTTTGCCGTGAGGGCTATCGCGATGAAGCTGGCCCCGCTAATCATGAGGTCGATGGACACGAAGAGCCCGACGGCCCACAGGCTGGACCACGGCCACTGGAGGACTATGATGAGTCCAAGGAGGATGGTGAGGAACCCTGAGAGCGTCATCAGCGCCCACCGGTTCACGTCCTTGTTCTGGAACGCCACCGCTATTCGTATGGTGCCCACTGTTATTAATGCGACTCCGAGGATTATCGTGAACACCGTCGTGGCCAGCACCGGATTCTCCAGGGTCACCATGCCGCCTATTACGTAAACAAGTCCCATGAGGATGTGCAGCCTTCTGCTCTTCCAGTTTTTGGTCTTCGTGAACCCCTGCCACGCCTGAAGTGCTCCGGCGACTGCCATAAAGGCCCCGAATACGGCCACGCTCGTTATGCTTATCAGGGGCAACAGGAGGAGCCCTGCGAAGCCAAGGGTCGTAAAGATTATTCCGAGCCCAGCAACCACACCCAGTTCCTCTTGACTTCACCGTAGTTCATCGTTCACACCTCCAGCTTTTTTTCACAGATTGTTATTAAAATAGTTTAAAACCTTTTCTGTCCCTTGGTCGGTGGTTGACGGAACATTTTCTTATTGGTAAAACTTTTAAGCGATCATGGAAAGTCCTCCTACGGTGGAATCGGTGGTAAAAAAACCTCAGGTCTCGTACGAGACGAGTTTTAGGATCAAGGTTCTCACACTGGCCATCATCTTTGGAATAGCCATATTCATGATAGTTTACTATCCCCTGATCTCCCATCAGACAAACCCGTGGGGCGTTGCCGCCCCAAAGGGGCGTATCGTCCTCGCCGGGAACTTCACCCTCGGCCCCGTTAGCTACACAAACGCCGTCCCCGTAACTTCCCGGAACAACCTTCTCGTTCTCAGGGGCAACGATGACATGGGTGACACCCTGACTGTGAAAATCACAACGCCCGGCTGGTGCGCTGATCTCTGGGTATGGGGTGGCTCTTCGAGGAGCTGGCAGCGGAAGTACAACTGCGCGAGGGAGCTTCAGTTGAGCCAGTACGCATTCAGGAGGCTTCCGACCCACGAGGCGGAGGAGATACTTTACTGGTACCTTGAGGATGGCTACGTGATAGTTTTCAAGAAGGAGGGTCCAGTCCAGAACTACGAGCTCGTCAACTTTACGGTAACGTACGGCGGGCAGAGCGACTGGGGAGCCTTCAAGGTGTCGCTCCAGAGGTCGTGAGGTGATCCCATGAGGATTTCCTACGAGACCGAGTTCCGGCTAAAGGTCATCCTTATAGTCCTCTTTTTCGGCCTCTTCATCTTCAGGATAGTCTATTACCCCATCCTCACCCACAAAAGCGTGCCCTACGGTGTCGCCGCGCCGAAGGGGCAGATAGTTCTCCTTGAAAACATCACACTCGGCAACCACACCTGGAAGAACGCGGTGGACATGGAGGAGCACCTGATACTGAAGGGAAGCGAGGATTACGGGAATTCCATTCTCCTGGAGATTCAAACCCCCGGCTGGTGTGCGGACGTTGCCTTCTGGGACGGGGAGAAGTTCATCGTGAACGAGAAATGCAGGAGAAAACTTTCTATCTCCAAGTACTTCTTTGTGATAACCAGCGCAATGTACTGGTACGTTGAACCGGGCTACCACCTGATATTCTACCGGCCCGACGGAAAACCTGAGGAGTACGAGCTCGTCAACTTTACGGTAACGTACGGCGAAAAAACAGACTGGGGGGCCTTTAAAGTAGCCTACGGTAAAGAGTAGGGGGTCCCCCGGACTCTGACCTTCGGGGGTTGTGACCGGTTCGAAGGACAACTAAAGTTCCGATGCCTTTTTAACCGCTCCCGTTAACGGAGTCCCATGAGGTTCAAGCCGAGGCCGTTCACGGAACCCGTGCCCTTCAGGTGCGAGTTCTGCCTTGACTGCTGTCGCGGGAGGCACGTCTACCTGACCCTCAGGGATATAGAGCGGATAGCGGAGGCCGGCCACGACCCGCAGGACTTCGTGACGTTCTCCGTTGAGGGGAAGAGAATCCGCTTCGTTCTGAGCGTAAGGGAGTGGGACCTGGGTTGCGTCTTCCACGACCCGGAAACGGGGAGATGCAGGATCCACGACGTCAGGCCGTTGATATGCAGGATATACCCCTTCATGGTCTCGAGGAAGCCGCTCGGCGTTGAGGGTGAGGGACCCTTCGATCACAAAGGTGAGAGGCTGTGGCTGTACTACGATGAAAACTGCCCGGGAGTGAACGCCGAGAACCCCGAGACGGTGATAACCCCCGGGGAGATAGCGGGGCTCGGCCTCGAGTTCGAGGAGGAACTTGAGAGAACCGACCTGGACGGCCTTGCGGAGCTCCTGGATGGAACCGAAAGGTAGATATACTTCTTTGAGTATTATAAGAACATGGGCATGTTGAAGTACATCCTGCTCGGTTGCTTCGCCCTTCAGGGGCTCATAAACGTCCTCCTCTTCGGTTTTCCACCCGTAATGTTCTCGGTCGTGATACCCAACTCCATCTATAAGGAAATCTACTGGCTCGTTCCCTTCCTGATTGTCTTCTACCTCCTCCTCGCGGTCGCTTCCCTCTATTACCTGGGCGCCTCCGGTTACGCGGGCAACCCGCCGGTGCCAAAGCGCGGAAGACTCCTCGGTTTCCTGTACTTCTCCCTGGGCGCGGTCGGTTCGGCCTGGGTGCTGCCTGAGTTTTCCACACCCCGGGAGGGGGTTATCCGGTTGGCGTTTGTCCTGTGGCTCCTCTCCTCCGTCTGTGGCATCGTCGCCCTCTGGCGGTTAAAGGAAAGCGTAACGGGACTCGTTGCTGCGGTCGTGATGGTCCTGGTCCTCGTGTCCGCCTTCCTCAGTTTCGTTACGGCTGGATGGCTGGCCGAGGACTACGGCGTCCACCTCAGGGCCAGCGAGGGCATCCCGGAGAACGCCACCGTTATCGTCGCCCACCCTCAAAACGTCAGCCCCCCGAACGGCTTTTAAGCCTCCCGTCGGGGGCCCTTCACGGGACCCTTACCCTCGGGGTTTGACAAAGGCCATGAAAAGGAAAAATTTGAAAAACGACCTCAACCCTTCAGGATATCCACTATCTGCTCCGCAACCTGAACACCGGCGCGCATCTGGGCTTCCACGGTCGACGCTCCTATGTGGGGTGTTAGGACCACGTTGTCGAGCTTCGTGAGCGGGTGGTCCTTCGGCAGGGGCTCCTCCTCGTAGACGTCGAGGCCTGCCCCCGCGATCCATCCTTCCTTGAGGGCCTTCACGAGGGCTTTCGTGTCGACCACCGGCCCCCTCGCGGCGTTTATGAGTATCGCGCTCTTCTTCATGAGCTTTAAACGCTCCTCGTTTATGAGGTGGTAGGTCGAGTCGACGAGCGGGACGTGCAGGGTTACCACGTCGCTCTCCCTGAGCAGGGTCTCGAGGTCCGCGAACCTTCCGCCTACTTCTCTGGCCCTCTCCTCGTTCGGGTATGGGTCGTAGAGCAGGACGTTCATTCCCAGGGCGCTGGCTATCTTCGCTATCTGGTAACCTATCCTGCCGAAGCCGATTATTCCCAGGGTTTTGCCCTCGAGTTCGATCCCCATGCACTGCTTCTTGGCCCAGACGCCCTCCCTCATCTTCCTGTCGGCGAAGGCAACCTTCCTGGCGACGTTGAACATCAGGGCGAGGACGAGCTCCGCAACGCTCCTCGAGCTGGCCCCGGGACTGTTCACCACCTTTATCCCGCGCTCCTTCGCCGCTTCAAGGTCTATGTTGTCCAGCCCGACGCCGGCCCTTCCGATTACCTTGAGCTTGGGAGCGGCCTCTATGACCCTCCTCGTGATCTTCGGCTTGCTCCTGACGATGATGGCGTCGACGTCCCCCACGAGCTCTACGAGCCTATCCTCGTCCGGGTACTCCTCGTAAACCATCTCGAAACCGGCGTTCTTCAAAACCTCAATCGCCTTCTCGTGCAAAGGTGCGGCAACGAGAACCTTCATAACCAATCACCTCATCCCCTTCTCTTTATGGCCATGAGCAGAACCTGATCCGAGGCGTCCTCCGCGTGGTCCGCCACGTCACCTATCTTGGTCAGGACCTGGTTCCAGATGATCTTGGCGTAGGTGGTGATGGTCTCGCTTTCGAAGGCCCTCTTCTTTACGTTGTACTCCACCTCGTCGGCCCTCTCCTCGGCGTCCTCAACCGCCTTGGAGAGCTCTATTGCCCTATCGACGTCGGAGTTGAGGGCCTTGACCGCCTCCTTCAGGAGATCGTACGTCTCGATGGTGGAATCAACCAGCTCCATTATCTCGTCCTTGAGCTCCGCCGGAACCTTCGGCCTCGCAAGTATCAACGTGTGGGCCGAGCTCTCGGCCGCGTCGGCCACCTGATCGACGAGTTCGCTCAGCCTCACGTAGTCACCCCTGTTCGCCGGAAGGAACGCACCTTCGTAGAGCATTCTCTCGATGCTTCTCCTCAGCTTATCGGCCTTGGTCTCGAGCTCGTCGACCTCCCTCTCAAAGGCCTCGGCCCTCTCGAGATCACCATTGAGGTAGGCCTTCACGAGCTCCCTGAAGGCCGCCAGCGTCTCGTCCACGACCGCGAGGTGGTCCTCAATGGTCTCGAAAACATCGCTTTCCTTACCACCGAATATGGCCATTTCCCTCCCTCCGTGATGGTATCAACGGGTGAGTTTATTTACTTTTTTCTTTTGAAACCCTCACGGGAAGCCAGGGTCTCCTTGGCCTTGATGAGCGTCCAGAGGAGTTCGTTCCTCGGCGCCTCGAGGCCGACGGACTGGGCGTACTCGACTATCTTACCGTGGATGTAGTCGACCTCCGTCCTCTTCCCGCGCTTTATGTCCTGCAGGGTCGAGTTGTAGTTCTCCCTCGTGCGCTCGATGGTGTCCCAGAGGAGCTCCAGGGGGTGGACCTCGAACTGGACGCCCAACTGCTGGGCAACGATACAGCCCTCCCTCGCGATGTCCACGGATATCCCCTCGAGGTGGGGGTCGTCCTTCAGGAAGCCGTTCCTGACCTCAAGAACCGTCCCGAGCCCGTTGATGACGGAGTTCACTATCGCCTTGGCCCACTTCCAGCCGTTGACGTTCTCCGTGACGTGTGTCTCCAGACCAGAGGAGTTGAAGACCTCCGCGACCTCATCGACGAATGGGTCCCTCCCCGTTGGGTATCGTCCGATGACCGTGATCCCCTTCCCCGTCCACCTCACGTGGCCCCACTCAACGAGCATGGCACCGTTGGTCGTTACCCCGCCCATGACGTTGGACGTGAACCTGAGGGCGAGCTCCTCGTTGCCCAGACCGTTTTGGATGCTGAGCACCCACGTTTCGGGTCCTATGCTGTTACGCGCACACTCGAGGGCCTCCCTCGTGGAGTACGACTTGGTGGAGAGCATCAAAAGCTCCGGGGGGTCGGGGGGAGCGTGGAGCGTCGCCTTGGGGTAGACGGTGAAATCCTCGATTCCGGAGATGTGGAGGCCGTTCTCCTCTATCGCCCTCACGTGTTCCTCCCGGCCGATGAGCGTTACGTCGTTCCCGGCCCTCGTTAGCAGGGCCCCGAAGAGCGAGCCTATGCTCCCCGCCCCGAGTACGTAGATCTTCATCCCACCACCGTAAGCGTTTAAAGGGCCATCCTTAAAGCCTTAGCGATGGGGAGCGATGCTGAGCGTTGAGCACTTCAGGATATCCGGAAGGGGCGTTTGGATCGCCGTTCTCTGGGAGGAGAAAATCCAGGGGATAACCTTCTCCCTCGAAGGGGAAGGGCTCGAAAACAACCTGGAAAGGCTCACGGGCTTCCTGCGGAGGAGGGGGGTTGGCATGGATTTAGCCATTGAAACCTCACGGTACCCTTCCGTCGTTCGCGACGTCATCCTGGGGAGGGTTGAGAACTCCGAAGTCCTCTCGATGCTCTCCTTCGGGGGCGTTACTCAGTTTGAGAGAAGGGTTTATGAATGGCTCACGAAAAACGTTAAAAGAGGGAGCGTTATAACCTACGGTGACCTCGCGAACGTCCTCGGAACCTCTCCAAGGGCCATCGGGGGAGCGATGAAGAGGAACCCGTACCCGATAGTCGTTCCCTGTCACAGGGTCGTGGCCAGAGATGGCATCGGTTACTACACTCCGAGACTGGAGGAAAAGGTGTTCCTGCTCGGAATCGAGGGGGTGGAAGTATGGACAAGCTCAAGGCGTACCTGATAGCCTTCGTTCTCATCGTCCTTGGGATAGCCGCCGGGATAGTCTGGTACGGCGGCTGGAAGCTGCTGCTCCAGGTGATACTGGTACTCGGCTTCCTCGGCGTTACCTTAATGCTGCTCTTCTTCACCGGTCTGACGCTCTACGCCGGGAGCTGGAAGTACGGCACTTTACTGGGCGTGCTCACGGCGATAAGCGGCTACGGCCTCTACCTCAGCGTAATATGGGAGAGGCTGAACATCGTCGCAGGGATAATAATTTTCTTCGTCGCGGCCCTCGCCTTCGGCATCTGGTACATCAGCGAGCCCGATTTGGGCATAGCCGACCGCTTCCGCTCGGCTGAGAGCCTCGAGAAGGCGGGCAAGTACAAGGCCGCCGCCAGGAAGTACGAGAAGGCCGGCAACTACCTGAAGGCCGCCGAGACTTACGAGAAGCTCGGCTGGATGGAGAGCGCCGCCTGGGCCTACGAGAAGGCCGGGAAGTACGAGAAGGCGGCCGAGATCTACGAGCAACTCTACGAGAAGGAGAAGGACACCTACTACCTCAAGGAGGCCCACGAGTACTGGAAGAAGGCCGGGGACATGGAACGGGCCGCGAAGGCCCTCGAGCGCTACGCCGAGGAGGAACCCTGGTTCTGGGAGGACGTGGCGAAGCTCTACGAGGAGCTTGGAAACGAGGAGAAGGCCAGAGAAGCCTGGGAAAAAGCGCTGGAGTACTACCTGGGAGAGGCTAAAGAGGAAGGCGTGTTCTACGAGGACGTGGGCAACATAGCGAGGAAACTCGGGAAGGAGGAGCTCGCGAGGGAAGCTTATCAGAGGTTCCTCGAGTACTGCCTGAAGGAGGCCGAGGAGGACCCGATGTGGTGGAAGCACGTTGCGGAGGCCTACGAGTACCTCGGCGAGAAGGAGAAGGCTGAAGAGGCCAGAAAGAAGTACGAGGAGTACAGGGCAAAGATAATGAAGGCCAACGAGGAGACCTCGAACTTCCCAGGGGATAAAGAGGAGGGCTAATACAGCGCCCCTTCTTCGTCCATCTTCCTGAGTTCCTCCTCCATCTCCCGCTCCTTTCTCTCCGCGTAGCGTTTCATCCATCTGGAGAACGGCCGGGGCATCACGGCCAACATGATCACGTTAAGAAGACCGAGAATGAGTTGGGTGTTTTTGAATATTAATTATTATGATCAAAAAGTTTTTATTGACGATTTATCCGTTGTACATTGGTGACGTTATGAAGAATAAAACTGGTATATTAATGATAACAATGATTTTATTCTTTGATGGCATAATCTCAGGAACTTCTGTATACAAAATACCCACAAACTCCAAAGAGTATCTTGGGGCAAAGGTAGAATACACGCGCAGTTTCATTCATCCAGTTCTTGAGATCAAACTTCCAGCTAAGGGCTACGGGGTAATTACTGCGTCAATTCTTCTCCCGAACGGTTCCCCCATGGAACTCGGAACCTTCTCGGGACGGGACAAAGTAAAGATAAGCTATGGTGAGCTGATGAAGGCAATGAAACTCCGGGGTTTTTACTTAAAGAACGCTGGACTCGATTCCAAAGCGGTCTCGCCTTCGCTTCTGCTCCTCGGGACCCTTCATGATGATGACGGCAACGTTGGTTACTTTGTAGAAACCGTACCGATCAACGTGGAAGAGGTGTTAGAAAGGAGAAGCATCCGGGTGAACTTACCAAAAGAAAATCCCAGAATTCTTTACACCAAAAAACAGATAATGGAAAAGCTTAGCTCAATGAAACTTCAACGGACCAATGATCTTGTATCGAATAAAAATAATAGAGAGGTCACTCCAGTGATCACGGAGGGCTGGCCTCCCGGTTCTCACATTGACAATTGCTATCGGAGGGGATACAATTATCAGTACTGCCTTGTATGGAGATTAGAGCGCATCGTAACGGTAAAATCTAACGCCCTTATACCCGTAGCCACCTTTGAGATACGTGGTGACACGGACAAGATAAATGGCATCACCATGACCTCGATATACCATCACAAGACCGCGCAAGGCCTTGAGCTAACTTTCTCCGCAGCGGCCGCGATACAAAAAGGAGGGGATAGCTCTTCCATTGAAGCTCAAATAATAGGAACCTCTTACAGCATCGATACAAGAGATATCGGAATTTCAAGCTCCTACGTTCGTGTCTGGGGTTCGGAGATTTCGGATCCCTCGGTTATAGGGGCTGGAATCAGGGGTACCGTCGCACTGGCAAAGTACAGACTCTGCGTGTGGGATGGCTTATTTTATGAGAAACTCGACGATGTCGCCTACGTAATACTTGGAAAACCCGATGAGAGGGACATGGAGTTGCGTAAGTTTGTTGAACATGGTGAACCTAACCGGTACGGTGGGATCGGAAGGAAAACCATGTGGTTCGTTCACAACTACTGGAAACCAACAACCCATGATAGCCAGCGGGGAGGACTGACAAAATATGATGTGGATTTCGTATCCTCCACTGACACGATTCCTTTATTTACGGCGTCGGCAGCGGTACTCGGAACCCTCGATTACAATAATCTTGAGATATTCCCCTTTATAATGGCGGTGGGGCTCGGATTTAACACTAAGAGCACTGAATTCTCGCTGATTCATGTTGATCTGCAACTAAAGGAAGAATACAGGGATCAATATGTTAACGGGGTTTTCTACTCAAGTAAAGTTAAGTTTGACTACAATGGACACGATTATAACCTGGCGGGCATGTACGGGGATATCTACATTCCAGGAGATGGAAGTTTTCCTCCGTGCAATCCAAGAACGGGGATATACCTTTTCCCTTTGTGCATGTCCATGAACCTTTGCCAACCTTTTTAAAATCCGGGTGGAAGTTTCCCCGGGTGGTAACGATGATGGGAATGAACCCCCGGCAGATGAAGAAGCTCATGCGCCAGATGGGAATCAGGATGGAGGAGCTCGAGGGCGTTAGGGAGGTCATCATAAGGCTCGAGAACAGGGAGATAGTCCTCAGGGACCCTGCCGTTACGGTGATAAGTGCTCAGGGCGAGAAGAGCTACCAGATTGTCCCGGGGAGCGAGGAAGTAAGGGCGGTGGTGGAGATCTCCGAGGAGGATGTAAGGCTCGTCATGGAGCAGACGGGCGTTGACCGCGACACCGCCAGAAAGGCCCTCGAAGAGGCCAACGGCGACCTGGCCGAGGCGATACTGAAGCTGACGGAAGAATGAAAAGGGCTGTTTTCTAAATAGTAACTATCACAATATTTGAATATTTTTGTTTTTCAAAAAAACTTTAAATGGCTCCGTGTTTAACTGTTAATGTCCCCGATATGTGGGGTTTTAAGCCCGAATGGGGGTTGGAAACGGAAGATGTGGGGAGTTTCCGTTCCCCCCGAAAGCCACCCGATGAAGATGGGAGGGTGGAAGGTTGGCCGTAACGATGTTTACAAAAGTTACGGCTAACCAGAACGGTTAACCCTCCCCGTGCTCTTTTGTAAACCTTTCTATCGCCTTGGTCAGCGGAATCAGGTGCATCAGAGCCGGACCACCGGCCATCAGCACCGCGACGAGCCCCGCCTCGTACAGCTCCTCGGGCTTCGCACCCGCCTCGAGGGCCTTCTGGGTGTGGAGGACTATGCACCACTCGCATCCCGTGGCTATACCGAGGGCGACCGCTATGAGCTCCTTCTCCCGCGTCGTCAGGGCCTTGTTATCGAGGGTCTCACGGAGGAAGCGCGAGAACGCCCCCATCTCCTTGGGGTGCTTCTTTCCGAGCTTTTCCAGGAGCTCCTCAATCTCCCGGAGTTTGGTATCAACGTCTTCATGCTCCATGGAAACCACCGGATTACATTCTGCTTTTCCGTTTAAAGGCGTATTGTAAACTTCCGGTTGGAAACCCCTGATTTGAAACGCTGGAAGGGCAAAGGGCGCCGTTAACCGGTTAGACTGAACCGGTTATGGTAAAAGCAGACCTGCCGGAAAACGTGGAAAATGGGTGAATGGGACCAGAGAGATTTTTACATCGTCCCTTGTCCATTCTGGGCCTTCTTCTGTCTTATCTTTAGAATGTCGTCTATAACATCGACGAGCGATGCGATGATCTCGTCGTGTTTTCCGCCCTCAACCCCGTACACTGACTTCAGCTTTTCCAGCAATGCTCCGAGGGTTTCGTTGTCCAGCTTTAGAAGGTGCTCCGCCTGCTGGGCCATGAAGGCAAGGACGGTTGCGCGTACGTCCTGCCTGTCGAGGAGTTTCATCATGAGGATCATGCTGCCCTTCAGTATCCTCTCGTCAACCACCCTGTCGTTTATCTCCTTGAGGAGGGCGAGGGCGCTTTCGATGTCCCTGGAGTTGTTGGACTTCAGGAGGACGTCCAGCAGGGAGAGGATGTAATGTGCCGTGCCCGGGTACTGGGCGTATATCTCGGCGAGGGTCTTCGCAGCCGTGTTCCTTACCCATCGGTTCTTGCTCTTCAGAAACTCCCCCAGAACTGGAAGGATCGAGTAGGCCGTTGTAGGCCCGAGGTACGGGACGACCTTTGAGACGATCCAGAGGGCGTCGGTTCTCAGCGTGTAGTCGTCGGAATTGAGCATGTCAACGACCCTGTCGAGAACCTCGGGGCTCTGCCTCGCCATCTCGGCGACTATCTCCAGTTTCCCGGCGTCAAGGAGGGTCCCTATGTCGTCTATGCTGTACTGATCCACTTCGAGTTGGGTTTTGTACGAGACCACCTCGCCCCTTTCCTCGTCCACCTGAGCCACCTTTAGTATCCTCTCCCTGACAAGTTCGGCCGATTCTTTGAGCTCCTTATCCTTGAGGTACGGTTCTATCTTCTTCAGCGTCAGGTTCAACGTTTGCTTTGAGACCATGTCCCTTCTCGTGACGAGCCTTTCAAGGGCCTTGAAGACCCTCTTCCTCGTGTAGTTGTCGGACTCGTCGAGGGTCTCCGCCAGCCCCCTTACTACCTTGTCAACGGTCTTCTTATTGTTCGTTTTATAGGCCATCTCCGTCAGCGCCGTGATGGCGGCGTTTTTGATCTCCCTCCTTTGACTACCCGTTATCAGGGACAACAGTTTACCAATGATCCTCGACGCGATCACCGCTATCTTGGCGCCTATACTTCCGAGACCTTCGGCCGCGTATTCGCTGAGGATGGGAACCCCAGATTTCACGACCCCCATCAAAGCGTTCGTGGCCTTCTCGTAGCTCTCTTGATCGAGTTCAACCTTTTCCAGGATCATGTTCAGCGTCTCAATGGCCTCGAGGGAGACCTTCTCTTCGCTGTCCTTCGTCAGTTTAATTATCTTATCGAGCGCCAGCTTTACCCTCTCCGGGTCTATCGCGTTGTTTTTCACCAGGTCCTGGATGACGTAGAGGGCGTTCTTCCTTACGTTGGAGTCCGGGTCATCCAGAAGCTCCACCAGAACTTTGAACCCCTCGGAATATTTCGAGGCCAGTTCAATAACATCGTGGAACTTCCAACCCTTTAGATCTTCCCTCATACCGTTCTTGTCGATTATAACATCCGTCTTGGAGATTATCAGTAGCGGGAGGGGGATCATGGAATCGCACCCCGATGATCTTTTACATAAGTTCTCTCTCATGCTTAAATTCTTTTTGATAATTCAAGACGGAGGTTTGAAACGTTTGATCTTGGGTTCTTTTTGGGCTCTCTGCGGTAACAACGCCTATAAACCCGGGTACCCCTTGGTTATCTGATGAGGGCGATAGGGGTCATAAGGCATTCGCCGGGGAGAAGGATGAACCGGGAGGAGTTTGAGGACCTGCTTAGAAGTGCGGGCTACGAGGTAGTGGCGATTCTGGAGCAGAGGAGGAAGGAGCATCCCCGCTACAACATCGGGAAGGGCAAGGTGAGGGAGCTGAAAGCGCTGGTGGATGAACTCAAACCGGACAAGGTGGTCTTCGCCAACAGGTTAACGCCGGGCCAGGCCTACAACCTCTGGAAGGAGCTGGGGGTCGAGGTAATCGACAAATGGCAGCTCGTCCTTGAGATATTCGAGGGGAGGGCCCACTCAAAGGAGGCCAAGCTTCAGGTCGAGCTCGCAAGCCTTCAATACGAGGTTCCGCTCGTGAAGGAGGCCATTAGGAGGATAAAACTCGGAGACAGGGCCGGTTTCAAGGGGATGGGCGAGTACCAGACGAGGCAGTACCTCAAACACATCCGGTACAGGATGGGCCGCATAAGGAAGGAGCTCGAGAGGGTCAAGGCCGATAGAGCTGTCAAGAGGAGAAGGCGCGAAGAGGTCGGCTTCGTCCTCATGGCCCTGGCTGGCTACACGAACGCGGGCAAGTCGACGCTCCTCAACGCCCTGGCAGAGGAAAGCGTCGAGGCAAGGAACCAGATGTTCACGACCCTCGACACGACGACGAGGCGCTTTAAGCTCGGCGGCAAGAGGGTTCTCGTAACCGATACGGTGGGTTTCATAGACGGACTCCCACCCTTCATAGTCGAGGCCTTCCACTCGACGCTCGAGGAGATAGTGAAGGCCGACGTGATGCTCCTCGTCCTCGACGTGAGCGAACCCTGGGGGGAGGTAAGGAGGAAGCTCCTGGCCTCCCTTGATGTCCTGCGGGAGCTGAAGGCCCTGGATAAACCGATGGTGGTCGTGCTCAACAAAATCGACCTGACCGCGGAGGAGGACGTCGAGGACAAGAGGACACGGTTGATGGAGATAATGGAGGAGCGTGGCCTCGACGTCCGCTTGGTTGCCGTGTCGGCAAAGCTCGGCCGGCTGGAGGAGCTCTACAGGGCCCTTGAGGAGATCATACTAACGCTGCCCAAGTACGGCTCCTTCGAGATAACCGTGGCCGAACCCGAGAACGTGCCGAAGGTTATGGCGCTTGTAAACTCCATCGGAGAGGTTCTCGAAGTCGAATACGGGGAGGAGACGAGGATAAGGGCCTACCTTCAGACGGGAATGATAAAAGAGCTGACGCGACTGGGGGTTAAAATAAAACGATTAGACCATCCCCACCAGCGCGAAGGCCTTGAAGATAACGAGCGAGATAACTATGGCGGTTAGGAGCGTGGCCACCCAGCCGAAGATTATGTCCCTGATGACGGACCTATCGACTCCCTCACCGGCGAGGAGGCCGACCCCAACGACGCCACCGACTATGGACTGACTCGAGCTGACGGGGAGGCCGAAGAGGTTCGCAAGGCTGACGGACATCGCCGAGCCGAACTGGGCCGCGAAGGCCGATATCGGGCCGAGGGCAGTTATCTTCTTTCCAACGGTGTGCATCACCGCGTAGCTGAAGGTGAGGGAGCCGATGGCCAGGCTGAGGGCCACGATAACCCCCGCGGTTCTGGGCCCCATGAAACCCGCACCAACTATCGGTCCGGAGGCGTTGGCGACCTCGTTGGTTCCGAAGTTGAAGGCCATGTACGAGCCACCGAGTATGGCCAGGGCCTTGTAGAGGGCCTCAATCGTCGACACGCTTTTTATTTCGGAGACGACCCACGCGTAGAACTTGTAGAGGACTATGGCGAGTATTCCGGAGAGGATGGGCGAGACGACCCACGCCGCGGCGATTTTACCGAGGGTGAACCAGTTCACGGGCGCGTGGGTGGCGAGGCCTACCCCGATAACGCCCCCGACAATGGCCTGCGTTGTGGAGACCGGGAGACCCTTCACCGTCGCTATCGTGACCCAGACGCCGGCCGCGAGGAGCGCTATAACCGCCATCTCCATCGTGAGGTACCCCGTGGGGACTATGCCCTTCCCGACCGTCTTCATGACCTTGTAGCCCTTGAGATAGGCACCCATGAGCACGAATATCGCTATGGTGAGCGTGGCCTGACGGAAGCTGAGTATCCCGGCGCCAACGGCGGTTCCCATGGCGTTGGCGGAGTCGTTGGAGCCTATGTTCCAGGCTATGTAGAAGGCCACTGCTATCACTGCCACCGTAAGCCCGTCCATGAGATCACCCCATATATAGTCTATATACCCACATGTAGTTTATATGCTTAAAAATTTAGCGGGCGAAGTTTTTTCGGGAAATCATGGCCTGATTTCGCCATTGGCGGTTGACAACGTTCATGCCTACCCAAAGGCAGCTGCCGAAGGGAGCTTAAGCCAATACCGAAACTTAAATAAATGGGATTGATGAATAAGACTTGACAAACCTAAGGAGGCAGAGAAGATGATCGAGATTCGTTTTCACGGTAGGGGTGGACAGGGCGCAGTTACTGCCGCCAACATACTGGCCTCAGCCGCTTTCCTTGAGGGCAAGTACGTCCAGGCGTTCCCGTTCTTCGGCGTTGAGAGGCGTGGAGCGCCGGTTACCGCCTTCACCAGGATCGACGAGAAACCTATCAGGATAAAGACCCAGATCTACGAGCCTGACATAGTGGTCGTTCTCGACCCGAGCCTCCTCGAGACGGTTGACGTTACCGCCGGTCTCAAGGAGGGCGGAATCGTTATCGTCAACACGGAGAAGAGCAAGGACGAGGTTCTCGCCAGCCTCAAGAAGAAGCCGGCCAAGCTGGCCCTCGTGGACGCCACCACGATAGCCCTCGACGTCCTCGGACTGCCCATCACCAACACGGCCATCCTCGGTGCGGTTGCAAAGGCCACGGGTATCGTTACCCTCGAGCACGTCCAGAAGGCAATCAAGGACGTCTTCTCAGGAAGCCTCGGCGAGAAGAATGCCAAGGCCGCAGAGGAAGCCTTCAACAAGACCACCATCTACGAGCTCTGATTCTCTTTCCTTCATAATCCTTTCAGGGGTGAAAAGCGTGAACACGTTGTTTGGTGAAAAGAAGGAAGGGGCAACCAAAATCGTCCTCAAATCCGTGGACGAGTATCCGGAGGCCCCCGTAACGATGGGAACGACGCTCTCCAACTTCACGGGCGACTGGAGAACCTTCATGCCGGTCGTCAACGACGACAAGTGCGTTAAGTGCTACATCTGCTGGAAGTTCTGCCCCGAGCCGGCCATATACATCCGCGAGGACGGGTACGTGAGCATTGACTACGATTACTGTAAGGGCTGTGGCATCTGCGCGAACGAGTGCCCGGTCGATGCCATAACAATGGAGAAGGAGGAGAAGTGAGATGGCGGAGTACAAACCCATTAGAAAGGTTGTGAGCGGTAACTACGCCGCCGCCTACGCCGCCAAGCACGCCCGCGTTCAGGTCGTCGCCGCTTACCCGATCACGCCCCAGACGAGCATCATCGAGAAGATAGCCGAGTTCATAGCCAACGGTGAGGTGGAGAACCTCCAGTACGTTCCCGTTGAGAGCGAGCACTCCGCCATGGCCGCCTGTATAGGCGCGAGCGCGGCCGGGGCAAGGGTCTTCACCGCCACCGCCGCCCAGGGCCTGGCTTTAATGCACGAGATGCTCCACTGGGCCAGTGGTGCGAGGCTTCCTATAGTCATGGTCAACGCCAACCGTGCCCTCGCCCCGCCGTGGAGCGTGTGGGACGAGCAGACAGACAGCCTCGCCCAGAGGGACACGGGCTGGATGCAGTTCTACGCCGAGAACAACCAGGAAGTGTACGACGGCGTCCTCATGGCGTTCAAGGTGGCCGAGACCGTCAACCTGCCGGCGATGGTCATTGAGAGCGCCTTCATACTGAGCCACACCTACGACGTCGTTGAGATGATCCCACAGGAGCTCGTCGACGAGTTCCTCCCGCCGAGGGAGCCACTCTACGACTTAACGGACTTCGAGAAGTCCTTCTCGGTGGGCGCGCTCGCAACACCCGCCGACTACTACGAGTTCCGCTACAAGGAGCAGAAGGCCATGGAGGAGGCCAAGGAGGTCATCCGCGAGGTCGGTAAGGAGTTCGGCGAGCGCTTTGGACGGGACTACAGCGGCATGATAGAGCCCTACCGCGTGGAGGATGCGGACTTCGTCTTCATGGGCATGGGCTCGCTCATGGGAACCGTCAAGCAGGCCGTCGACATCCTCCGCGACGAGGGTTACAGGGTCGGCGCCCTCAAGGTGCGCTGGTTCAGGCCCTTCCCGAAGGAGGAGCTCTACGAGTTCGCCAAGGAGGTCGGTGGCATAGCGGTCATAGACAGGAACTACTCCTTTGGTATGGAGGGCATACTCTTCACGGAAGCGAAGGGAGCGCTCTACAACACCGGCGCGAGGCCCCTCATGAAGGACTACATCGTTGGCCTCGGGGGAAGGGACTTCACCGTCAACGACGTCAGGAAGATAGCCGAGAACATGAAGACCATCATGGGTAAGGGAGAGCTCGATGTAGAGGTGGACTGGTACCACCTTAAGAGGTGAGAAGGATGGAGATCCCCGAGAACGTTAAGAAGAGGCTGAGCATCCCCGCAGAGGAACACTTCTACGCGGGCCACACCGCCTGCCAGGGCTGTGGGGCCGCCCTTGGACTGCGCTACGTCCTCAAGGCTTATGGGAAGAAGACCATCTTCACCATCCCGGCGTGCTGTTCAACGATAATCGCAGGTGCATGGCCCTACAACACCCTCGACGCCAACCTGTTCCACACCGCCTTCGCCACCACGGGAGCGGTCATGGGAGGTATAGAGGCGGCCCTCAAGGCGAGGGGGTTCAAGGTCAAGGGTGAGGACGGAGTAATGGTCGTCGGATGGGCCGGCGACGGCGGTACAGCCGACATAGGTCTCCAGGCGCTCAGCGGCTTCCTCGAGAGGGGCCACGACGCGGTTTACATAATGTACGACAACGAGGCCTACATGAACACGGGAATCCAGAGGTCCGGTTCAACCCCCTACGGAGCCTGGACCACCAACACCCCCGGTGGAAAGAAGCACTTCCTCGAGAAGAGGCACAAGAAGAAGGTCATAGACATAGTTATAGCCCACGAGGTTCCCTACGCCGCAACGGCGAGCGTGGCGTATCCGGAGGACTTCATAAGGAAGCTCAAGAAGGCCAGGAAGATTCCGGGGCCGAGCTTCATCCAGCTCTTCGCTCCGTGCCCGACGGGCTGGCGCTCACCGACGGACAAGAGCATCGAGATAGCGAGGCTCGCCGTCCAGACCGCCTACTTCCCGCTCTTCGAGTACGAGAACGGAAAGTACAGGATCAACATGCCGTCGACGAAGAAGGAGCCGAAGCCCATCGAGGAGTTCCTCAAGTACCAGGGCAGGTTCAAGTACATGACGAAGGAGGACATCGAGGTTCTCCAGGAGTGGGTCCTCCACGAGTGGGAGAAGCTCAAGAAGCTGGCCGAGGTCTTCGGCTGAGCTTTCATCTTTGCCCCAAAGATTTAAGTTTGAGTCTGATAACTCACCCGAGGTGATATACATGGCCGAGAGTCCGTTTAAGGCCGATATTGAGAGGGTTCAGAAGGAGTATAGCGAAAAGATGACCCCCGGAGCGATAGCCAAGATACCCGGAAGCAGCGTCGTGAACAAGACCGGTTCCTGGCGCGTCTTCATGCCCGACTTCAACAGGGACAAGTGCGTTAGGTGCTACCTCTGCTACATCTACTGCCCGGAGCCGGCAATATACCTCGACGAGGAGAACTACCCGACCTTTGACTACGACTACTGTAAGGGCTGCGGCATCTGCGCGAACGAGTGCCCGGTCGATGCCATAGTGATGGTTAGGGAGAGCAAGTGAGGTGGTGAAAATGCCGGTTAGAAAGGTTATGAAGGCCAACGAAGCCGCCGCATGGGCGGCCAGGCTCGCCAAACCGAAGGTCATAGCGGCGTTTCCGATTACCCCGTCCACGCTGGTCCCCGAGAAGATCAGCGAGTTCGTGGCGAACGGAGAGCTCGACGCGGAGTTCATCAAGGTCGAGAGCGAGCACTCCGCCATTTCCGCGTGCGTCGGTGCCTCGGCGGCCGGGGTTAGGACCTTTACCGCGACTGCCTCCCAGGGTCTGGCTTTGATGCACGAGATACTCTTCATAGCGGCGGGAATGCGCCTTCCCATCGTCGTGGCCGTCGGAAACCGCTCCCTGTCGGCTCCGATTAACATCTGGAACGACTGGCAGGACAGCATAAGCGAGAGGGACACCGGCTGGCTCCAGTTCTACGCCGAGAACAACCAGGAGGCCCTGGACCTCATCCTGATAGCCTTCAAGGTCGCCGAGGACGAGCGCGTTCTCCTCCCCGCCATGGTCGGCTTCGACGCCTTCATCCTGACCCACACGGTCGAGCCCGTCGAGATACCCGACCAGGAGGCGGTTGACGAGTTCCTCGGCGAGTACGTTCCGAAGCACGCCTACCTCGACCCGGCGAAGCCGATAACCCAGGGCACCCTCGCCTTCCCGGCCCACTACATGGAAGCCAGATACACCGTCTGGGAGGCCAACGAGAACGCCAAGAAGGTCATCGACGAGGTATTCGCTGAGTTCGAGAAGAGGTTCGGCAGGAAGTATCAGAAGATAGAGGAGTACAGGACGGACGATGCCGAAATAATCCTCGTCACCATGGGCTCCCTCGCTGGAACCGTCAAGGAGTACGTCGACCACCTCAGGGAGAAGGGAGTAAAGGTCGGCGCCGCGAAGCTCACCGTCTACAGGCCGTTCCCGACGGAGGAGGTCAGGGAACTCGCGAAGAAGGCAAAGGTTCTCGCCCTGCTCGAGAAGAACGTCACCTTCAGCGTTGGTGGCGCCCTCTTCCAGGACTTCAGCAGGGCCCTGATAAACGAGAGCGAGAAGCCCAGGATAGTAGACTTCATCCTCGGCCTCGGTGGCAGGGACGTCACCTTCAGGGACCTCGACGAGGTCATGGATATCTCAAAGAGGGCCCTCGCCGGAGAGGAGTTTGACGAGGTCAACTGGATAGGACTTAGGAAGGAGGTACTGTGAGGTGAGGAAGATGGCCGTTAGGAAACCCCCCATCACCACTCGCGAGTACTGGGCCCCGGGACACGCCGCCTGCGCCGGTTGTGGCTGTGCCGTTGCCCTCAAGCTCGGTACCAAGGCCTTTAGTGAGGCCATGGAGGAGAAGTACGGAGATCCGAACGCCTTCGCCATAGCCCAGGCGACCGGATGTATGGAGGTCGTCTCAGCCGTCTTCCCGTACACCGCCTGGAAGGCTCCCTGGGTTCACGTGGCCTTCGAGAACGCGGCGGCCGCCGCGAGCGGTGTCGAGGCCGCCTGGAAGAAGCTCGGGAGGAAGGGCAAGATACTGGCGATAGGCGGCGACGGCGGTACCGCCGACATCGGTATGCAGGCCCTGAGCGGTATGCTGGAGCGCTGGCACAACGTGGTTTACCTTATGTACGACAACGAGGCCTACATGAACACGGGAATCCAGAGGTCGAGCTCCACCCCCTACGGAGCCTGGACGACCACTTCTCCGCCCGGCAAGTACTCCATCGGTGAGGACAAGCCCAAGAAGTGGGTGGCCCTCATCGCCGCGGCCCACCAGATACCCTACGTTGCCACCGCCAGCGTCGGCAACCCCTACGATTACATCAGGAAGATGAAGAAGGCCGCCAAGGTGGACGGTCCGGCCTTCATCCAGGTCCAGTGTACCTGTGTTCCGGGCTGGCGCGTTCCGCCCGAGAAGAGCATCGAGGTCACGAGGCTCGCCATCGAGACCGGTATGTGGCCGCTCTTCGAGATAGAGAACGGCGACTTCCACAACATCAAGATACAGCCGCCCGGAGGAGGGGCGAAGGTCAAGCGCGAGGGAGGAAGGGTAGTCGCCATCGAGTTCAAGAAGCCCGTGGAGGAGTACCTCAAGCTCCAGGGCAGGTTCAAGCACCTCTTCAAGAGGCCCGAGGCCATCGACCAGCTCCGCGAGCAGATAAAGGCCACCTGGAAGGTCCTCGGCGTTGACGTCACCCTCCCGAAGCCGGAGGAGTAATCCCCAACTTTTTTCCATTTTCCGAACGGACTTTTACCCATATCTGTCCAGAGATGTCATACTTCTGGGCAAAGCTTTTAAGCGCTCCGTGGAACCCAACCCAGAGGTGATTAAAGATGACCATCAAGGCTCCCACACTCAACGTGGCAGGATTGGGCGCTGATCCGCTCGCCCAGAGGATAAGCGAGAAGCAGACGAAGTGGAAATACAAGATAGCCGTCTTGAGCGGCAAGGGTGGCGTCGGCAAGAGCACCGTCGCGGTCAACCTCGCGGCGGCCCTGGCGAAGAAGGGCTACTTCGTCGGTGTGCTCGACGCCGACATACACGGCCCCAACGTGGCGAAGATGCTGGGCGTCGATAGGGCGGAGGTTCTCGCGGAAAAGCGCGAGGACGGCGGCTTCGAGATGATACCCCCCATGAACGATTTCATGGGCCAGACGACGCCGATAAAGGTAATGAGCATGGGCTTCCTGGTGCCCGAGGACCAGCCCATCATCTGGCGCGGCTCGCTCGTTACCAAGGCGATAAAACAGCTCCTCGGCGACGTGAAGTGGGGCGAGCTCGACTTCATGATAATCGACTTCCCACCCGGAACCGGTGACGAGATACTCACGGTGACGCAGTCGTTACAGCTCGACGCGGCCATAATAGTCACGACACCGCAGGAGGTGGCGCTTCTCGACACGGGCAAGGCAGTCAACATGATGAAGAAGATGGAAGTGCCGTACATAGCGGTCGTTGAGAACATGAGCTACCTGATCTGCCCGCACTGCGGCAACGAGATAGACCTCTTCGGCAGGGGCGGCGGTAGGAAGCTCGCCGAGAAGGAGGGTGTTGACTTCCTCGGTGAGATACCCATAGACCTCAAGGCCAGGGAGGCGAGCGACGCGGGTATTCCGATAGTCCTCTACGGGGACACCGTTGCAGCTAAGGCCTTTGTGGGGATAGTGGACAAGCTCGTGAAGAAACTCGGGGAAATGAAGGGGGAGAGCTCCGAATCCGAGTGATCTTCTATCTCTTATGCCATCGACCGGCACGGTCCTCCTCTGGGCCGCGCTGCATTAACTTTTTAACCACTTTCGGGTATCCAACCCGAGAGGGAGAGCATGAAACGGGCCCTCGTTCTACTCACACTCGTCTTCATTACGCTCCTCCCGCCGGTCTCCGCGGGCGGACTAACCTATTATCCCAATCAAAGTGCGTTTCAGGCGTTTCTTCACTCTAATTCCTCTTACACGGTTATCGCCGGCAACGATGACTGGGCGAGGGGCTGGGCCTATTATATCGACGAGAGGCTCCACACGGTAAAACCCCGCGGAAAAGGAACGATCGTCCTCGTGGGCAACGTCCGCGACAACCCAGAGATGGCGAAGGTCTGGGCCCGAACGGGCCTCCCCGAAAACGCCTCCCTCCTTCCCTCCATAGTCGTCCTCAACGACACCGTGCTGGTAACGGGGTCTGAAGATAACGTCTACCTCACGGAAAGGGCCTTTGAAGGGCTCTGGAATCCACCGGAGGTCTCCAGGATCGCCTTTTTATTCGTTGCCCTCGCGGTGTTCTTGATCCTTCTCCTTCACCTGAGCCGCGATGGGGGTCACGCCGGGAGCTTCTACCTCCTCTCCTCCTCCCTCCTCGGCCTCTGGTACCTCACCGCGGAAAAACCCCTGCCAACCGACGCGTTCCTGCGTCACTTCCTTGAGGGGCTGAAGTTCGCCGCCGGGGGGTCTCCATCCTCTCCCCTGGGTGCGGTACTGGGAGTCCTCTTCAAGGTCATGCCCCCGATCGAGGAGAACCTGGTGTTCTTTCACTGGGTCCTGATCCTCCTGATGGCCTCCTTTTCCTTCTACCTCGCCCCAAAACGGGCGCGAGAACTGGGCCTCCTGGTGTTTGGACTCATCTTCGTTTCCCCCACCTTCAGGGAAAGCCTGCATCACATCAACGGCACCGCCCCCGGTCTCGCAACCCTCACCGTAACCCTCGCGGTAATAAGCAACGTGACGTTCTCGCCTGAGAGGTGGAAGGCCCTCCTCCAGACCCTCGTTCTCTCGGCCCTCACGCTGCTGCTGATAACGGTTAACCCCTGCATGGTTCTCGTCCCGGTGATCTTCGTCCTTACGTTCCCGAAGAGGCACCTCAGGAACTACGCCTACCTGTTGATAACCGGTGTTGGGGTCTTCCTGCTCTACACCCGCTTCGGCCTCCCGGCGGAAATACCCAGGGGTTTAGCCCCCGACGGATGGGGGTACCTGGGAAGGTTCCTCTTCGAGAACCTCCTCGCGCTGACCGCGATAACTTACGTGGCCCTGAACGGCCGGAGAAGAATAAGGATGAGGGGGCAGACGGCCTTCCTCCTTCTGATGACGGCGGTTTACCCGCCGATGGCCCTCTTCGTGCCAGCGCTGTTCTCCTACTGCTTCATACTGCTGGCCGGGCTCACCGTCAGGTTGATATACGGCTTTACCCCCGGAACTTGACCGCACCGATTACGGTCCCCTTGAGGTGAGGGCCTATCTCCTTGATTATGCCCGGCGCCTGGGTTCCCCTCTTGAGCACCAGAAGGGTCTCCATGAGGCCAAGCTCCTCAATCCGCTTCACGTCCCGGCCGTGGCCCGTTTTGATAAGCGCTTTTTCCACGTTCTCGCTTATCGTTCCCGCGATGAAGAGCTTGTCGTGGCCATCGTTCATCCAGCCCTTTATCCTCCTCAGCTGGGCGTCGCTGAAGGCCACCTCGACCTCCCTGGCACCGAACTCGACGTCCGTAACGGTGACCTCAACGGGCAGGTTATCGACCCAGCCGAAGGTCCTTATCATCTGCCTAACGGGTGTCTCCCCAAATACCCCCTTGAGGTAGCGGAGGGGCAGGAGGGCGTCCTTTGGCCTGGGCGTGAATATCCCTACGTCCACGTAGGCGCCGTAGCCAACCTTACCGAGGTCTATGAAGCGCCCGCGGTAGGTTTCACCTTCCTCCACGGCGCTCAGCTTGTAGGGAACCTCCCCGAACTCCTCGCGCACGACGTTGGCGCTTATCTCCTCGTCCTCCCCCTTCAGGGAAACCTTGACCCAGTTCTTCTTCACGGCGGAGAGCTTCCACTCCACCTCAAGGTCCCCGAGGAGGGCTTTGAGCTTCTTGTCGAGCTTGAGAAAACCGCTTCTGTCACCGTAAACCTTCTCGAGAATAACCACTTCCTGCATTCCAACCATCCCCGAAGTTCACTTAAACGACCGTTCAAAACATCACTTCTTCTTTTTGGGCTTCTTCCGAAGGCCCAGCTCGATCTCGAGCTCCTCTATGCGCCTCTTGAGCTCCTCCACGACGGCGGTGTTGTCGTACTGCATGAGCATTCTGCCGCATATGGGACACTGGAACTCGTACTCCATGGCCTCGTCGAAGGTCAGCTTCGGATGCCCCGGCGTGCCGCAGTGGTAGTAGACCTCGCTCGTCTCTTCCTCAAGCATCTCCCTGAGCTTCTTCAGCTCGGCCATCTTCTTTGCCCTTATGATCTCGGGCAGACGCTTGGTCTCGAGGTGCCAGTAGTAGTAATACCAGCCCGTTTCCTTGTCGCGGATGCGTTTGAACTCTGCCAGTCCCTGGTCGTAGAGCATGTAGAGAACCTTTCTGACGGTGTTGACCCTGATCCCGGTCATCTCGGCGAGCTCCTCATCGGTGGACTCCTTTTTCTTTTCGAGGGCCTTGATTACCTCAACGGCCTCCTCTCCGCCCATGTCCATTGCGAGTTCAAGGAGCTCCTTGTTCTTCTTTCTCGCCACGATGAACGACCTCCATGAGAATATTCAATCTGCTGGTTTTAGCGCGTAAGTACCGTCGATAATAGGATTTGTGGGTTAAACTATATATAGGTTTTTGTCACTTTTCCAACGCCGATGAACAGAAAAGAACGTTGAATGGATCAATCGGTGAAGTACTCATCGAGGAGCTCCTTAGCCGAGGGTTTGTACAGCTCCAGAACATCTATCTTCTCGATGACGTTGCCCTCCCTAAGATGAAGCTTGACCTTCCCGCCGTAGACCTGAAGGTCATCGAGCATGCCGTAGATGGCGTCCTCCGCCTCGAGCGGGGTCTTGAATTTCATTATGTACTCCTCACCATCCGACAGAATGAGCTTGACCCAGTACTCGTTCTTCCTCTTGAAGGGACGCGTGATCTTCGGTTTGAAGTTGTCGATTACGATTTCCAAGCGCTTCACCTCCAGTCCAAAGACTCTTCGGCCTCCCTAAGGCTTTTAGGATGTGGATTTTTAAGGTTTCCTAAAGGATCATTAGGAAGGGTTGTGCCTACTATTATTTAAACTTTGTGAAAAGGCGGCTTTACAGGATTTATGAACTTTTCCGGAAGGAAGGTCTGGGGATACGAAATTAAAGGCAGACGGTGTGGTTACAGTTCCTTGAAGGGCAGTTCGATGCCGTTCTCCCGGGCAACTTCCATGGCCTTCTCCAGCGGGACGATGGCGCTTCTGGCGCCGACCTTCTGGACGGTGAGGTAGGCCAGCACCATGCCCAGCCTGGCGGCATCCTCGAGCGACCAGCCGTTTAGAATCCCGTAGATGACGCCCGCATCGAAGGAATCTCCGGCCCCGGTTGAATCCACAACGCGGGCGCTCAGCCCCCTTATCTCGTGAACGTTTCCGTTCTCGTCCCTCACCAGGGCCCCGCCGCCGTTCAGCGTTACCACGAGGTTTCTGGCCCGGGAAAGCGAGAGGTCGAGGGAGCCGAACTTCCTCCGGTACTCGTCCTCGTTCATCATGAGGTAGTCAACCCGCTCCTCTATCTCCCCCGGGAGCTCTGCCTCTCCTATGTCGAGGGAGACGGTTATACCCCTCTCATTCGCGAAGTTCACCACCCTCTCTATTATTGCGTGGGGGTTGGATGAGAGGTGAACGTGTCTTGCCCTGGAGATGTAACCTGGATCCACCTCCTTCATCAGGTTGGCGCCGGGGTACTTTACTATCCTCTTGTCCTCACCGTGCACCATCGCCACGGCCACGCCCGAGGGGACGTCAACGACTTTTATTCCGCCGGTGTCCACGCCGAGCTTCCTGAAGTACGCCAGGTGTGCCCCCCCTATCTCGTCCCGACCAACGGCTCCGATGTAACCGGTTCTCAAACCGAATGTCGCCAGCCAGCTTATCGTGTTCGCCGCGGCACCACCTAATCCGAAGAAGGCCTCCCCCGCGTTGACCTTCTCGTGAAACTCCGGGAAGTGATCCACCAGCATTATGATGTCGTAGTTGAGGTTTCCGATTCCCACAACGTCCAACCCGACCACGCTTTCACCCCGAAGTTGACGATACGCGTACGTTGTTAATAACCTTTGGGAAACGGGGGAAAGATTTAAATATCCATTTCTACCCACATATGAGTAAGAGGTGAACAAAAATGATGTTCATACTGGAGGCCTACTTCAAGAACTACCCGGCCAGAAGGAAGGTGGCGGAGTTTCTCTTCGAGAACGGCCTCAGTGTGAAGAACGGTAAGATATATCTACGGAACGTGGAGGTGCCCATAAGCGAGCTCGCCCGCGTTGTGGGCGTCAACCGGAAGATAGTTTATCATACGATAGAGTACATCGAGAAGACCTATCCCCTCAAGCTAATCTTCGAAAAGCTCAATCCCCTGCCCAGCCTTATCGACGTCGCACCCCTTATGGGATGGGAGGTTCTGGAGATAGAGCTCGATAAGGGGGAGTACCTGAAGGGTTTTTCGCAGGTCCTCGCCCTCCTCTCGGACAACAACGTTCCTGTTATGGAGGTCTTCAGCAGGAACCTCCGCGAGGAGCCCACGAAGCTCTACGTAGTGATAGACGGAACCCTTCCCGTTGACGTCTTCATGCGCATCAAGGAGATGGAGGGGTTCAGGAGGCTCATCCTCCACACACCAGAAAAGGACAAGGAGAGGTTCGTCTGCAAGTACTGTGAGGTCAAGTACTGCCCGAAGAGGGTTCTCCTCGAGAGGCTTGAGGCTACCCCGTGACCCTAAACCCTTCCAGACCCTCCGGCTCTTCCCATTTTACCTCTACCCTCGTTACCCTGGCGGACGTTGGTCCCTGGTGCGCCCAGCCGATGAGCGTCTCAACCCTCTCGGGGTCGCCCTCGATCACCGCCTCAACCGTTCCGTCGGGCAGGTTCCTCACCCATCCGCTCAAGCCGAGCTTCCTTGCCTCCCTCTGCATGCTCCACCTGAAGCCAACCCCCTGAACGCGCCCGTGAATCCTGAGGTGGGCCCTAACCCTCTCCATGTCTCATCCCATCGATTATACCCCCACAACCGATTTAAGTTTATCCGTTGAGCTCATAAGCGGTGAGGAGCCGTGGAGATGATACTCGTCTACACGACCTTCCCCGACTGGGAGAGCGCCGAGCGGATAGTGAAGGCCCTCCTCGAGAGAAAGCTAATCGCCTGCGCCAACCTCAGGGAGCACAGGGCCCTTTACTCCTGGGAGGGGAAGATAGAGGATGACAGAGAAGTCGGCGCCATCCTGAAAACGAGCGTGGAGAAGTGGAAGGAACTGCGGGAGGTCATAAAGGAGATGCACCCCTACGAGGCCCCGTTGATAGCCCGCATCGAGGTCGATAGGGTGAACCGGGAGTACGCGGAGTGGCTCGAGAAGGTGCTCTCATGATAAGGAAGGTCAAGCCACAGATAAGGACGGTCGGTTTTGACGACGGAACCTTCTCCTTTTCTTCCAAGCTCAGCAGGGGTAGGACCATCCTCATCGGTGTTGTCATGAAGGGTTCTCAGGAAGTCGTGGGGGTTCTCTCCCGCTGGATAACCGTCGACGGAAACGACGCCACAGACGCGATGATAGAAGCGGTTAACTCCTCCCGCTTCAAGGACCTCAGGGTGATCCTCTTAAAGGGGATAACCTACGCCGGTTTCAACGTCGTCGACCTCGAGAGAGTCCACTCGGAGACGGGGTTGCCGGTGATAGTCGTGGTGAGGAAGAGGCCGGACGTCGGAGCCATGGAGAGCGCGTTGAGAAAGCACTTCGACGATGCCGATGAGAGGATAGACCTCCTCGGAAAGGCACCCCCTCTTACGGAGCTCATCCCCGGAAAACTCTACATCCAGGCGGTCGGAATCGATGAGGGAAAGGCCGCGGAGGTCATCAGGGTCACGACCCGGACCGGCCTCATCCCGGAGCCCCTCAGGCTGGCGCACATGGTGGCGAGCGCGGTTATGACCGGAGAGAGCACCAGGGAGTAGGTTTATAAGTCCGGAAGAAAAGGGAAAAACGACCGATGATGGCAACAGGGTAGCTACCGAACTTGATGTGGAAGCCGTTCCAGTCTGAGGTCTCAATCGCACGGCACGAGCAGTACCGGGACCTTTGAGTCCCTAATGACCCTCTCCGCGGTGCTTCCAAGGAGCAAATCCTTCAGAAAGCTTCTGCCCTTCTTGCCGATGACTATAAGCGTGGCGTTCTTCGCCAGGGACATCCCTATTATGGCCTGACTCGCACTGCCCACGAGGACTTCGAACCCGAGCCGTGCCTTCAGCCCCTTCGCGGACTTCTCGAGGTTGGTCTTCGCCAACGCTATGTTGTGTTCGACCTCCTCAACCCTTCCGTAGTCGACCGAGTGGACGAGGATTCCCTCCTCCACGAGCTCTTCGAACTTCTTAGCGGTCTTGATTATCTTTATCGAGCACTTTGAGAAGTCAAGAGCAATCAGAGGCCTCCTGAACATCTCGGAACACTCCACCGCGGGCTCAAACCCCTCCTCCTTTTTCCGATACTTCAGGAGAAGGACGGGTTTTCTGGTGGCCCTGGCGAGGTTTGAGGCGGTGCTCCCCACGAACATGGCCCGCCAGATGTTTTCGCCGAGGCTCGGGATGACGATGAGGTCCACGTCCTCTTCCTCGGCCACCTCGGCTATCTCCATCGATGGAATCCCTATCCTGACCACGGGGTTCACGTTCACACCCCTGCCCCTGAGCTCATCGGCCAGCTTCTCGAGCTTCCCGCGGTAGATGTCCTCGAGCTCAAAGGCCTCGAACTCCGCGATGGTTATGTCGATAACGTGAACCAGGTGAAGCTCCTTAACCCCAAGCGAGATGAGCCCCGGAACGCAGGTGCGCAGTGCGTGCAGGGAGACCTCCGAAAAGTCGGTCGGGTACAAAATTTTCTCAAACATCATGAACACCCCGGTATTAATTTGGACTTGATGTTTATTACAGTTGCCCACGTGTTGGAAAGGGTTATAACGTTCAGAACCAACCCTTAACGGTGATGGCCATGGTCAAGAGGGTTCACATCTTCGACTGGCATAGGGAGCACGCGAAGAAGGTTGAGGAGTTCGCGGGATGGGAGATGCCCATCTGGTACTCGAGCATAAAGGAGGAGCACCTTGCGGTAAGAAACGGCGTCGGGATCTTCGACGTCTCCCACATGGGGGAGTTCATCTTCAGGGGTAAAGACGCGCTGAAGTTCCTCCAGTACGTCACGACGAACGATATAAGCAAGCCGCCGGCGATAAGCGGAACCTACACGCTCGTCCTCAATGAGAGAGGCGCCGTAAAGGACGAAACCCTCGTCTTCAACATGGGGAACGACACCTACATGATGGTCTGCGACAGCGACGCCTTTGAGAAGCTCGAGGCTTGGTTCAAGGCCATAAAAGGTGCCATAGAGAAGTTCGGCGAGCTCGACCTCGAGATAGAGAACAAGACCTACGACATGGCGATGTTCTCCGTCCAGGGGCCCAGGGCGAGGGACCTGGCGAAGGAGCTCTTCGGCATCGACATCAACGACCTCTGGTGGTTCCAGGCGAAGGAGGTCGAGCTCGACGGGATAAAGATGCTCCTCTCGAGAAGCGGCTACACCGGCGAGAACGGCTGGGAGGTCTACTTCGAGGACGCCAGCCCCTACCACCCGGATCCGGCGAAGAGGGGCAAGCCAGAGAAGGCGCTGCACGTCTGGGAGACCATCCTTGAAGCCGGGGAGAAGTACGGCATAAAGCCGGCGGGACTCGGCGCCAGGGATACGCTCCGCCTCGAGGCAGGTTACACGCTCTACGGCAACGAGACGAAGGAGCTCCAGCTCCTCAGTACGGACGTCGATGAGGTCACACCGCTCCAGGCCAACCTCGACTTCGCCCTCTTCTGGGACAAGGAGTTCATAGGAAAGGAAGCACTGCTGAAGCAGAGGGAGAGGGGCCTCGGGAGGAAGATGGTGCACTTCAAGATGGTAGACAGGGGGATCCCAAGGGAGGGCTACCGCGTCCTGGCGAACGGCGAGGTCATCGGTGAGGTGACCAGCGGAACGCTCTCGCCGCTCCTCGGCATCGGCATCGGGATAGCCTTCGTGGAGGAGGAGTACGCAAAGCCGGGCGTTGAAGTTGAGGTGGAGATAAGGGGCAAGCCGAAGAGGGCCGTAACCGTTACCCCGCCCTTCTACGACCCCAAGAGGTACGGTGCCTTCAGGGAGGAGTGAGCTCCCAAATCTTTTTATTTCCACGACCCTTTCCCCTATCATGCCCAGAAAACACGCCGTCGGTGCGGTGCTGCTGTGGTCGACCGTCGCGAGCGCTTTCAAGCTCTCGTTGCGCTACCTAACGCCGCTCCAGCTCCTCTTCTACGCGTCCTTAACTTCACTCGTCCTCTTCGGGTTACTCTACGCCCCGCGTTTTTCAGCCGGGAAGGGAAACCTCCGCTCGGCCTACCTCGGCCTGATAAACCCCCTGCTCTACTACACGGTCCTCTTCTCGGCCTACGATAGACTGCCGGCCCAGGAGGCCCAGGCCCTCAACTACACGTGGCCCCTCGTCCTCGTCATCCTGTCGATACCGCTCCTCGGGAGGAGGGTTGGAATTAGAACTGTGCTCGGTCTGTTCCTCGGCTTTCTGGGGGCGTTGGTGGTGGCCACGGGGGGCGACGTTACCGGCCTGCACTTCACTGACCCGTCCGGCGTCGCCCTCGGCCTGGGGAGCGCGGTGGTGTGGGCGGCTTACTGGGTCCTCAACCTGCGCGATGAGAGGCCGCTCGTGGAGAAGATGTTCTGGAACTTCCTCTTCGGCTTCGCCTACGTATCGGTGGCGGTGGTCTTGGGCGGTGGGTTTGCCATCCCCCCAGCGGAGGGTCTCGCCGGGGCCGTCTACGTCGGCCTCTTCGAGATGGGCGTTACCTACCTCCTCTGGTACAGGGCGATCGAGGGCGATACGGCCTTCGCGTCGAACCTTGCCTACCTCGTGCCCTTTCTCAGCCTGTTCTTCATCTCCCTCGTCGTAGGGGAGAGCATCGCCCCGGCGACCGTCGTCGGGCTGGCCATGATAGTGACAGGCATCGTCCTGGGGAAGGAACAGCAAAACTTATAAACCTGGCCCGGATAGGTTAAGCCGGATGGGGGCGTGGTGTAGCCTGGTCCATCATCGCGGGCTCCAGAGGTATGAGGACTTGCGGGTTTGCTGATTGGGGATGAGCCTTTGGAGCTCTGACCCGGAGAAACCCGCGGACCGGGGTTCAAATCCCCGCGCCCCCACCATATCAACCCTTTCTTGCGAAAGCGTTGACGGAAAAGGATGATTCTTTTTTCAAGGAACAGTTTAAGGGTGTTTGCTAAAGATAAAGACCGCTCTTGGGTTTTGAATTCATTCTTCTTAAGAAAGCTTTTATGGTGGGGTTTGCTTTTGGATGGTGCTCCTTCGGAGCGCGGGAGATTGCAAACCCCCTTAGACTTGGCCTTTTAATCTCGAATTCGAGTTTTAAGCGTCCTTTAACAATGCAAACACTCGCGAAGGTGCTTTTTAAAGGGATCACGGACTTTTCGCCAGAAAAGTTTGTTGGCGCCCGGGTCGGGATTTGAACCCGAGTCACGGGAGTGACAGTCCCGTATGATGGGCCTGGCTACACCACCCGGGCGTTTGAGTGGCCGGCGGCGTCCCCGGCTTCCCGCCCCCTCCCGGAGGGCAGTACAACCGGGATCGCTGGCGGGCTTAACTTCCGGGGTCGAAACGAGACCGGGTGTGACCCCGCCGCTATGACCGCCGTACCGGTACGGAACTCCCGGCCTGGGTTTATAAAGGTTACGGTCATTAGCATCTCAACAAACGCCTTATCATTGGAGGGTAAACCCTATAAGAGAGGGGCTCGAGTTTCAACGGTGGTGATAAGGATGGGGCTCATTGAGGATAAAGCGCTCGTTGAGGCGGCCCTCTTCGTTTCTGGAAGGCCGCTGAACCTGAAGGAACTCTCGAGGGCCCTTGGAATAAGGTCCCTGGATTACCTCGAGAAGCTTATAGAGCTCATAGCGGCCGAGTACGAGGAGAGGAAGAGCGCGATAGAGGTCGTGAAGGTCCTGGGGGATAAGTACGTCATGCAGGTGAAGCAGGAGTACAGCGGCCGGGTCATCCACCTAATGCCGCGGCCCGATTTGAGAACCGGCGAGCTGAAGACCCTCGCCCTCATAGCCTACCTCCAGCCGATAGAGCAGAGCAAGGTCGTTAAGCTCAGGGGGAGCCAGGCCTACGAGCACGTGAGGAAGCTCCTCGAGATGGGGCTCATCTACGCGGAACCCTACGAGAGGACGAAACTCCTCGGGACGACGCCAAAGTTCGCGGAGCTCTACGGCTTTCCCGAGAACGACCCGAACATCATAAAGGAGGCCTTTGGAAAGGTCGTCCACGCCGAGTACAGCGACCTCATAGCGAAGCTCGAGGGCGGGGACGGGGACCAAAACGAAGAGGAGGAATCCATAGAAAAAGGCGAGGAGTGATCCCCGGCCTTTTTATCGCCCCATTCCCATTCAAAAGACGAAACCACGCCCCTTTTCCAGAAACTTAGTTCCCCAAGGCAGTTTGAGAAAGGTTTAAATAGTTCTTGCCCGTATTACCATCAGGGTGAGTGTTATGGGAGTGCTGACGAAGGAGCAGATTATCGAGACGATAAAGAGAAGAAAGGGCCTCTCACGGGAGGAGATCGAGGAGAAAATACGGGAGATATCCTCAAGGGAGGGGATCTCCGAGCACGCCGCCGCCCTGATGCTGGCCGAGGAGCTTGGCGTGAACCTCGAGGGAAAGGAGGAACTCCTCCACATAGCCGACCTCGTTCCGGGAATGACGGGCGTTAACATCGTTGCGAGGGTTCTGAGGAAGTACCCGCCCAGGGAATACGACAAGAAGGACGGTTCAAGGGGCCAGGTGGCCAACCTGATAGTGTACGACTCCACCGGAAAGACGAGACTCGTTCTCTGGGACGGCCTCGTGACCAAATACTACAACGAGCTCAACCCGGGGGACATCATCAAGATCATCGATCCGAGCGTGAGGGAGGGAAGGAACGGCGTCGAGCTTCACGCCAACTTCAGGACGAGGATAATACCCAACCCCGAGGATCCGCGCGCCGCTGAGATACCGCCCCTCGAGGAGGTGAGGAGCTACAACTACCAGCGGAGGAAGATAGGGGAGCTAATGGGCGGCGAGAGGTTCGTGGAGGTTCGCGGGACGATAGCGAGGCTCTACCGCGTCACGGTCTACGACGCCTGCCCCAAGTGCAGGAGGAAGGTCGACTACGACCCGGCAACGGATACTTGGGTATGCCCGGAGCACGGCGAGGTCCAGTCGATTAAAGTAACGATAGTCGACTTCGGCCTCGATGACTCCACGGGGTACATACGGACGACCCTCTTCGGCGACGACGCGGCCGAGCTCCTCGGGAAGGACCCGGAGGAAATAGCCGAAAAGCTCAAGGAGCTCGTCGATAGCGGCCTGACGCTTAGGGAGGCCGGGAGGAAGCTGGCCGAGGAGGAATTCTATTACCTGCTCGGAAGGGAGATAGTCGTCAGGGGGAACGTCGTGGACGACAAGTTCCTGGGGTTAATGCTGAAGGCCTTCGGATGGGACGAGGTTGACCCGGAGCGCGAGATAGCGAGGGCGCGGGCCGAACTGAGGAAGGCCCTCGCGGACTTCATGTGAGGTGGTTTCGATGGAGGAGGTTAAGTTCCGACGCAGGAAGCCTGCGGTTGAGAGGAAGATAAAGGAGATAGCCGAGGACGACACGAGGGTTTCCCTCATCGGGAAGGCCTTCAAGATCGACAAGATAGACTACACCTTCTGGCTCGACGACGGGACGGGCGTTATACTCGTCGAGAGCGAGGAGAACTTCCTGCCCGAGGAGGGAGGGGTGGTTCGTGTCATCGGCAGGGTTATCCGGAACGACGAGGGTATCCACGTATACGGCGAGGTTGTGCAGGACTTCAGCGGGGCGGACCTCGAGGCGCTGGAGGAGATACGGGAGCTCGAGAGGAAAGTCCTGCCGAAGGTTGAGGGCATCATAGACTTCTTCGGGGGTGAGGAGCCATGAGGAAGAGACTGCCGGCGAGCAGGGTCCACATCAAGGACATCGTAGAGGGCTACTACGTCAGGAGCGAGGGTGACTTCGAGCCGAACTACCTGATAACCAGGGACGCGCGGAAGATCCACCGCGCCAAGGTCGTCGCCACCGTCGTCAGGGAGCCAATAATGAGCGAGGACGAGACCTACGGGCGGTTCCAGATCGACGACGGTACAGGAACCATCTGGGTCTTCGGCTTCAGGGAGAACACCCGCTTCGTGAACCTCGTGAAGAAGGGCGACCTCGTTCAGATAATCGGAAAGATCTCCGAATGGCGCGACGACAAGCACATCCTCGTCGAGGGAGTGGCGAAGGTCGAGCCGAACGTCTGGATACTCCACCGCTTCGAGACGCTGACGGAGAAGGTGGAGCACGCCAAGAAGGCCAGGGTAGCCTTCGACATCTACGACAGGTACGGAATAACGGCCAAGGCCAAGGTGATAGCCAAGAACAAGGGTGTGAGTGAGGACCTGCTAACGACCATAGACGAGCTCTACACCATGATGCTCGAACGCAGGAGTGCCGAGGAGGCGTTGCCGGAGGAAGAGCTCCTCGAGGAGGAACCCAAGACGGAGAACCCGGAGCTTGAGAAGGCCAAGAAGGCGGTTCTCGACCTGCTCAGGGAGAAGGGCAAGGCGCTGTCCCACAAGTTCATAGTCAAGAAGCTCTCGAAGGAGCTCGATGAGGAGCTGATAGAGGAGGCCATAACAGAGCTCCTGGCAGAGGGCGAGATATACGAGCCCGAGATAGGTTACTACGAGCCCCTGTGACTTCTTTTTCTTTTAGGGCCCATCTAACCTTTTAAAATTTTAAAAGCCGATGCCCTTGGAAAAATTAGAAGAAGGCGGGGACACAAAAAATCAAAACCGTCAGTACTGCTCCCTCATGGTCCTTATGACCGGGTCGTATATCAGCGTCGAGGTTATGCTGTCCACCATGCGGAAGAACTCGTCCCTCCCCTCCTTCAGGGGCATGTTCTCGACCCTTATCAGCTTGAGCTTTGAGCCGAGTACCCACTTTCCGAGCAGTATCTTCTCCCTGTTCCCCTTCCGGGCGTCTATTCTCGCGAGCCCGTAGGGGATATCCGATGTCCACCAGTTGGCTCTAAATGTAACGCGCCATCCGGCCTTTTCCATGACCTCAATGAGTTTTTGGAGGGTCCCACCGGGCCCGTAGGGCGTCTTGAAAGTGACGACCGTCCAGAGCTCCTCCGACTCGAGGTTCCTCACGAGTTCATCCTCAAACTCCATTATCCCACCTCCTCAAACCACGGCCGCTATTATGAAGGCGGCAACCGCCAGGAATATGCTTATTTTAAGGAGCTCCTGCGCCCTGTGCGCCACTTCCCTTTCCTGGTTCTTAAGTATGAGATAAGCCGCGTAGAGTATGATGAGATCAACGGGCACCATCGAGTAGTAGCCGAGGCCGACGCCCGCCTTCACGGGCAGGAAGGAGGCCACAACCGTTAAGACGGCAAAGACGGCCCCTATGTAGGCCGCTTTCCTTCTGCCCCACAGTATCGGAAGGGTCTTCGCCCCCTTCGTGATGTCGCCCTCGACATCCTCGATGTCCTTGATGACCTCCCTCGCGACGTTCACCAGGAACGCACAGAGGGCCAGGTAACCAGCCAGGCCAATCCTGTTAACGGCCAGGGCACCGTATAGAGGCGTCGCTCCCGTCAGGCTCGCAACGACGAGGTTACCAACGAAGGGAAGAGGTTTGAGCTTCCAGGCGTAGAGGACCATGGCGGCGTAGGCAACGATGGCCAGCACGAAGTCGGCCGTGTTTATGAAGTACGCGAGCGCCAGTCCTACCGCGAACAGGGACAGCGAGTAGTACAGGGCCGTCTTCCTGCTCATCGCACCCCTCGGAAGTGGCCTCTCAGGGCGGTTGATTCTATCTATCTCGTAGTCGAAGTAGTCGTTTATCGTGTTGCCCCCGGCGCACCCGAGCGTGACGACCAAAAACACGAGGAGTGAGGTGATGACACCGGGAAAGTGGCCCACAGCGACTATCGAACCCAGAACTCCCACTAATCCGGCTAAGATACAGTTGTGGGGTCTGGTTATCTCCACGAAGGCCTTCAATTCCATTAGGTCCACCTAATTCCATTGGGTTCCCGGCTTAAAAATCTTTGCTCAGAGCTCGTCCCTCCTGAGGTGGCCGAGCTCGTCCCCGGTTTCGAGCACCCTTATCCTTCCGAAGCGGAGCTCAGTGGCTTTGTCAATCTCTTTCGGTGAGAGGGGCGTTAGAACCTGCGCCTTCATCTCGCCGAAGTTTATCCACTTGAGTATCCCGGCCCCGAGGCACAACCCTTCCCCGTCAATGAACCCCACCAGGAGGTTGCTCAGGCTTTCAAAATCGACCGCGTGAACGGGGTAATGGGTGTGCCCTTTGATCCCCCCTTCCGCCTCCGCCTTAACGACAACGTACCTCTCACCCTTCCAGCCGGCTACCACGAGCCACCTGAAAACGGCCGACAGCAGGTCCTTCTCCTCCTGAATCAGAGGCCTGCCCCTGAAGAGCTCCGTTCCGGTTGGGACAATCGCGGAGAGGTCAACCTCAACGAGCGAGGCGTCCGCGAAGTAGGTCCTCCACTTCTCCCTCCTGACCTCCCTGCGCTCGCTCCTCGAGTGTTCCCTCGCCCTCGTACTGACGGATAGCGTTACCGTTTCCCCGTAGGGGGAGAGGACCCTCCTGAGGTATGAAAGCTCACCGTTCCTCTCGAGAAAAACGATCATGTCCGGCCTGACGAGCTCGGCCTTAAGGCGCTTCATCTCGACCCCCCGACCGGTGACAAAGCCCGTGGTGTCTATGAGAACGACGTCGGCGTTCTCGAGGGCAACGTCGGTGAGCCTCTTAACCCCCACGGCCATCTCACCGATGTAACTTCCAGGACTCGTGGTGCCAATGAAGTAATGGGCGTAAGCTTCGAGTTCACCGACCGACGCAAACGGCCCCTCCGGGAAGGCGAGGCTCACCGTGGCCGGGGGGAGGATCCCCTTCTGCCCCACGTCACCGTCAACCACCGCAACCCCCAGGCCCCTCTCGATGAGTTTATTGGCCAGAAATGCCAGCAGTGTGCTCTTCCCGCTGTCCGTCGGCCCTATCAGCATAACCTTGGAGGGTTTCTCCAAGCGGAGTATCCCCTCCATGAGCTCGAACCTGTCCGGCGGGACGTCCTCTGTGTAGGTTGCCTTGTTCATGGTATCAAACTGTGCCTTCAACTTTAAAAAATAATCCCCGGGTTTGTACCCTGTCCCGATGTCCTGAAAAGGTATGTAAAAGTTTATAAAGGCATGCGTGCAGAGATGTAACTAACACGATGAAGAATTTTACATAAAACACGAAATATCTGGTAAACAACAAATCAAAGGAGGCTCAGGTTATGAAGGATGGAGCAACCTTGACCCCAAGGCAGATGAGGCTGCTTAAGAAATTCTACGAGGAAGGAAAGACCATAGAGGTGCACACCGTTGAGAAGACCCAGGATGAGCTCGCCAAGGAGCTCGGTATCACCAGACAGGCACTGAGCAACCACCTCAAGATCCTCAAGGAACTCGGCTACATAAGGACGGGGAGGGGCTTCATAGACCTCACAGACAAGGCCCTCGATCTCCTCGGCGAGAAGAAGGGTGACGTCTTCGTCTTCGTGAAGATAGAGCCCACGAAGAGAAAGTACGTCTACGAACACATCAAGAAGCTCAGGATAAAGAAGATATACCGCGTCACCGGCGATATCGACCTGATAATAGAGGCGGACAAGACGAGGCTCGACGAGGTACTCGAGGAGATAGCCTCACTCGACGGCCTCAAGGAGACCATCACCCACATCGTCCTCGAGGTTCTCTGATCCGGCAGGAGGCTTTTTCCTGCCCTCTTTGAGCTTCTTCTCCATCAGCTTTCTCATTTCGAACAGGTTCTTTCCGAACTTCGCCGAAACCGGAACGAAGGTCTCGTTTATCTCGCCGTATGGAACTCCGAACTTCCCGGCCAGGAAGTTGATCGTTCTCTGGATGTTCTTTATTTTGTCCATCTTGTTGACGGCCACCACGACCGGTATCCCCAGTTCCCTCAGGAACCCGTAGAACTCCACGTCTATCGGTATCTCCCCGCGCTTCTCCCATCTATCGATTATCTCCGGCGCGGCCTTTCCGTCCACGACGAGGACGGCGAGCTCTATCTCCCCCGCGTTGTCCTCGATGAAACGAACTATCTCGTCCTTAACCCTCTCCTGAACCCGCTTTGGAACCCCGCTCATGAAGCCGAAGCCGGGCATGTCCACCACCTTTTTTCCGCGCCAGTTCACCTCAACGGGCCTCCTCGTTACCCCAGGCCTCTTCCCGCGTTTCACCCACTTCCCGGTCAGGCGAAAGATGAGGGTGCTTTTACCAACGTTCGAGCGCCCTACGAATATTATCATCGTCTCACCGGGGGAGGTGAAGATTCTTCACCTTATAAGCCTTGGCGGAAAAGTTAAGTAGGCGAAGATACAAATGGTCACGGTGGTGTTTATGGTCGAGGGTAGTGAGGCCAGGGCCAACCAGCTCGTTAACAAGTTCGTCATCTCGCTCACCGAGGGCAAGATCCTCGGTTACGTCACGGACATCAACGTGGAGGTTGAGGGAGACCAGTTCTACTTCATCCTGAAGATGAGGGAGGTGGAGAACCTCGGTAAGGGCCAGAGCATGTTCTCCAGCGAGAGGAAGCTGAAGATCAAACCGAGCGACATCGTCAACGTCGGGCCGGACGTTATAATCCTCGGGAACGGCAAGGTTCCCCCGCTAAGGGAGATAGAAAGGCTCAACCAGATAGCGGAGGAGTACAACTCCCTCGTCAGGGAGCTCGAGACTAAGGAGGGACTTATCGAGAAGCTCAAGGAGGATAACTACGGGCTGACTAAGAAACTCGACGAGCTCCAGGGTGAACTCAGGAAGCTCCAGGTGATGAAGGAGGACTTCGAGCACCTCAAAGAACAGCTGATAAGGCAGGAGGGACAGCTTGAGATGGCCAAGGAGTACATCAGACTGCTCGAGGGGCTGAGGCATGACATCGACAAGATCAAGGAGGACGTGGACAAGCTTATCGGAACGCAGCTCGAGGAAGTGGTCAGGGGGATAATCAACGAGGAATTAAATGCGAGGGGGTTAAAGAAGACGAGCTTCATTTAGCCGCCGAAGATCTGTGGGCCGAAGGCGTTGAGGAGTATCTCAAGGGCCACCAGGATAAGCGTAAGCGCTATGACGCCTCTGGGGCTTACCTTTATCGCTTTGGTGTCCTCGTCGAAGAACCTCATGAGACCGGCGCCGGTTGGCGGAAGCGTTGTTTTTTCCTTTGCCATTCACCTCACCTCCCGATTGCCTACGGCGGGAGGTATAAAAAAGTTTTGATGGGAAACTTTTTAAAGAGGGAACCACAGCGCTCACTGGATAAGGGGTTTACCCAATGAATCCCGCTAATGACAGAGGAGGTGGGAGGAAATGGCGACATTTAAGCTCGTTATATCCAACCCGAGGAACGGGATAGCCAGGCAGGTTGAGATAAGCGGGGAAAGTGCGGAAAAACTCGTGGGGAAGCGCATAGGGGACGAGATACCGGCGAGCGAGCTCGGGCTCAACCTCACCGAGATATTCGGCGAGGAGATACCGGGTGACGTTAAGCTCAGGATAACCGGTGGAACCGACAGGGACGGCTTCGCAATGCGCCCCGACGTCCACGGCCCGAGGAGGGTCAAGATACTCGTCTCCCGCGGCCCGGGCTTCAGGCCAAAGGAGAGGGGCGAGAGGAGGAAGAAGACGGTCAGGGGCAACACCATCAGCCCCGAGATCGTTCAGGTCAACATGAAGCTCGTCTTCTGAGCTTCCCCTTTCCCCATCTCTCTTCTTGCGAATTCCCCTTGAGGTAACCTTAATAAACCGCCCGTCTCTTTAAGTTTAGGGGTGAGAGAAATGGCGAAGAAGAAGGAGTTCAGGCAGGCTGAGGTTAACATCGGAATGGTCGGTCACGTTGATCACGGTAAAACGACGCTCACGAAGGCTTTAACCGGGATATGGACGGATACCCACAGCGAGGAGCTGAGAAGGGGAATCACGATAAAGATAGGCTTCGCGGACGCGGAGATAAGGAAGTGCCCGAAGTGCGGCAGGTACTCCACCTCTCCCGTCTGTCCGTACTGCGGTGCGAAGACGGAGTTTGAGAGGCGCGTTTCCTTCATAGACGCTCCAGGTCACGAGGCGCTGATGACGACGATGCTCGCAGGGGCATCACTGATGGACGGTGCGGTTCTCGTAATAGCGGCTAACGAGGGTGTAATGCCCCAGACGAGGGAGCACCTAATGGCCCTCCAGATAGTCGGCAACAGGAACATCGTCATAGCCCTCAACAAGATAGAGCTCGTGAACAAGGAGAAGGTTATGGAGCGCTACCGGGAGATAAAGGAGTTCGTCAGGGGCACCGTGGCTGAGAACGCTCCGATAATCCCGATCTCCGCCCTTCACGGCGCCAACGTTGACGTCCTCCTCCAGGCCGTAGAGGAGTTCATACCGACGCCGAAGCACGACCTCAAGAAAAACCCAAAGATGCTGATTTTGAGGAGCTTCGACGTCAACAAGCCAGGAACCAAACCCGAGAAGCTCGTGGGCGGCGTCATCGGCGGTTCGATAATCCAGGGCAAGCTCAAGGTCGGAGACGAGATCGAGATAAAGCCCGGCGTTCCCTACGAGGAGCACGGCAGGATAAAGTACGAGCCCATAACCACGGAGATCGTTTCTCTCCAGGCAGGAGGGAGGTTCGTGGACGAGGCCTACCCAGGCGGTCTCGTTGGGGTTGGGACAAAGCTCGACCCCTACCTCACCAAGGGCGACCTCATGGCGGGGAACGTCGTCGGAAAACCCGGCAAGTTGCCTCCCGTCTGGAACGACCTTAGACTCGAGGTGCACCTCCTCGAACGCGTCGTTGGGACGGAGGAGGAACTCAAGGTCGAGCCGATAAAGAGGAGGGAGATGCTCCTCCTCAACGTCGGGACGGCAAGAACGATGGGCCTCGTCACCGGCCTCGGAAAGGACGAGGTCGAGCTCAAGCTCCAGATACCGGTCTGCGCGGAGGTCGGCGACAGGGTGGCCATAAGCAGGCAGGTCGGCAGCAGGTGGCGCCTCATCGGCTACGGCCTGATAAAGGAGTGAGCGTCCCCTTTCTTCATTGCTTTTGGTGAAGGTCATGCCCGAGAGGAGGGAGTGGATCGTAATCCCCGACACTAACTTTCTGCTCGTTCCGGGGCAGTTCGGCGTTGATGTAGTATCCGAGCTGAACCGCGTCCTTGACGTGCGCTTCAGGATCGCCGTCCCCAACGTCGTCCTCCGTGAGCTGGACGTCATAGAGCGCAAATCCCGCGGGAAGGACCTGGTGGCCATCAGAATGGCAAAGAAGCTCGCGGAGAGGTTCGAGGTTGTGGAGGTGGGCCGTTTCGGCGAGAAGCCCATCGACGACCAGATCCTGGACTTCGCGGTGAAAAACGAGCGCGTCGTCGTCTGCACCAACGATAAGGGACTGAAAAAGCGCCTGAGGGAGAGGGGGATCCCGGTCGTCTACCTGCGCTCGCGGAAGATCCTGGAGCTCGAGGGAATGCTGGGGTGAAAACCCTTAAAACCCCCTCTTCTCCACGCCCGTGGGTGAAAAGGATGTACGCGGAGAAGGAGCTGCTGGACGAGATAAGGGAACTCCTCGGCGATAGGGAGCTCTACGAACTCTACGAGAGGACCTTTCGGGAGTACCGCTACTACTTCGAGACGACCAACTACATCGTTCTGAACGTCTACGGCTTCAACGACCACGGTCCCGTTCACGTCCTCCTGACGACGCGCCGTGCCCTCGAACTGCTCAACATCGTCAAGAGGTTCGGGATGGAGACCACCGCGGAGAAGCTCGGCAAACCCCTCCGCTGGAGCAAGTTCATAGTGGCGTTCGGGGCGCTGTTCCACGATATCGGGAACATGATACACAGGATAAACCACTACGAATTCAGCGTCTTCCTGGCGGAACCGATAATAGAGAGACTCGTGGGGGAGTTCGAGGATAGGGACCCCCTCCTCCTCAAGTCCCTGACGCTGAACGCGATATACACCCACGACGAGGCCGTTCCCTGCACCACCATCGAGGGTTCCCTCGTCACCATAGCGGACGGCTGCGACATGGAGGCTGGGAGGAGCAGGCTCGCCTACAAGAGGGACAAGGTGGACATCCACGCGGTCTCGGCCTTGGCTATAGAGAGGGTGGAGATACGCGAAGGGGATGAGGAGCAGCCCATCCTCATCGAGATATGGATGAAGCATCCCGCGGGGATCTTCCAGGTCGACGAGATACTCACGAAGAAGGTCAGGAGCTCCCTGCTCAGGGGGATGGTTAGGCTGAGGATACATGCCGGTGAGGAGGTTCTGGAAAAGGTTATTTAACCCCCGCCGTTTCTTTATCCATGCTCCACGATGCCTACCGCGATCTGAAGTACCTCCTCAACAGGGGCTACCGGAAGAGCGTGGCCCTTAACTTCGTGGCCAACCATTACAGACTGACCAAGGCAGAGAGACATCTCCTCGCGAGGTGCGTTTTCCCGGACGGATGGATAGCCGAGACGAGAAAAAAGCTCCTCCAGGCGGAGGAACTCGAGGGCAGGGTTGTGGGTGTGGACGGCTTCAACGTCCTGATAACCCTCGAATCTCTTCTGGAGGGACGGGCGATACTCTGCGAGGACGGGCTCGTGAGGGACCTGAAGTACCAGGGAAAGTACGTACTCACGGAAAGAACGGAAAGCCTGCTCCACGGAATAGTCGGCTCCCTGAGAGAGTTAGCGGTCAAGAAGGCGGTCTTCTTCTACGGGAAAAACGTTCCGGGCAGCGGCGTCGTCAAAAAGCTCACCGAGAAAGCGCTTGCGAGTAATGCTGTGGTCGGGGAGGCCAGACTCGTCAGAAGCCCCGACTTCGAACTTAAGGCTTACGATACCGTGGCAACCGCCGACGTCGGCATCATCGAAAAGGTTCCCTTCGTCTTTGATCTGGCAGCCTACACAGGTCTTCGGCTGGGTAAAAGGGGGATGCCGTTTTCTGAACTTTTCAGACCCTCGACTGCGGGACGGTGGAGTATCTAACCGCTTCAGTTTTGTTTGAAGTGTTGGAAAGTATTTAATATGAGAAATGACAAGAATAAGAATGGATATAGCATACTTTACGACCCGCTTCGTTTTTGCGGGCTCGGAGGGATTTGGATGAAACGTATCGTAACGGCTACTCTGGTATTGCTGCTCCTTGGGATGGCCGCCGCGAGCGGCTGTCTCGGGGGAGGCGGAGGAACCTCAACCACCTCCGCGTCTCCAACGACCACGCCAGAGACTACATCTTCATATACTTCCAGCACTCCGACGTCGTCAGAAACGACCACAACAACATCCTCCTCTTCAGTCCCGACCACCACGACATCCACAACCTCATCCACCACTTCGACTTCAACCACCACGACGACCTCAATACCGGAAGCGTACTGGCACGCGTGGGAGTACGCCCCCTTTGAGCTCAACGGGGAGACGTACCTCATCACGTATTACAAGTACGACTACAAGATACAGCCGAACCAGAGCGCGCCCATCTACGAGTACATCGTCGAGAAGAGCGTTAGAAAAGACAAAATCCACGTATACGGACAGGACATGCAGGGGAACAAGGTCGATCTGGGGGAGCAGGAAGTTTACGCCTACGAGACGATCGTAACGCCCGTGAAGGCCGCGTCCATGGACGATACGCTGAAGATAACCATGTGGTTCGCTTCCAACAAGAGTCAGGTTTTCCTCTATCCGTGGGATGCAATGTGGATGGCCTACCTCTCCCCGACGGTGCAGGACAAAACCTTCGTCGGCGTTAAATTTGAATACAAAGGTAAGAGCGCGCTGTTCACCAACCCCGCCCCGTTCCAGAGCGGTCTCTTCCCCTACTTCGAGGGGGACCAAGACGCTTTCAACGATGTAAACGAGGACCTCGGGTACCTCTACATGGGCTGGCTGGCCACTCTTAACTTCGGCATATGGTATGCGTGGGAGGATGTGAACCTCCTCGTTCCCCAGAGCGGGGTGTGGAGCGATATGCAGGGGCACAGCTGGGAGTGGAGCACAAAGCCCGATGGAAGCGCGACCTACGGCGGCCATTCTTTCAAGCTCGTGGACTTCTCGTGGAAATACAAAGGGACCGCGGAGCAGGTTTCGATGAACGGAAAGGGCAGGCTCTCACCGTATCTACCCCTGCTCGTCCAGGGTGAGGGCCACTACTCCTTCAAGGACAGCCAGACGGGAAGGGAGACGGTTATCTACGCCTACCTCGAGCTCAAGGACCTCAAACTCGAGAAGGTGAGTGGATGAGGCGTTTCCTTCTTATCCTCCTTCTTTCCATCGTGGTGCTCTCGGCGGCGTGCGTTGGGTCCGGAAACAACCCCACGAGCACCTCTGAAACGTCCACCCCCTCCTCGTCCTCAACCACGGTAACCTCATCAACGTCATCACCGGGTGAGACCTCCCCGACCGAAACTTCCACACCCGAGCCCCAGAGGTGGAACATGACGGTTGTTTGGAACATCAGCACTGTGGGAATACCTTTCATGGACATGAGCCCGGACGGAAGCCTTTCGGCGGTGATAGACTGGAATAACCACATAGTTTACCTCGTAAAGCCCGACGGAACCGCGGTCTCCTTTGACGTTCAGGGGAACGATGACGTTGAGCCTGTGATATCGGGGGTGGTTGTCAAAGACGGGAGGGTTTACGTGCTCGGGAGCTACGAAGCTTTCAGTGGGGTGAGGGTTTACTCCTGGAACGGGCAGGTGGGCGAGCTGGAGCACGGCGGCTCAGGGAGCGTCGCCGATGGGATGAGGAGGTCCCCGGACGGGAAGCATCTTTGCTACCTCGTCAGCGTCTCCCCGACGGAACAGGTTTTAAGGTGCGACTGGGGGGAGACCAAGCTCACGCCCAACGACTACGACATCAACTGGGTCTCGAACACCGGTCTCGTCGTTCTGACGGAGGGCGGTAAATCCTTCGTGCTGAAGGACGGCGAAAACCTCGCGACCCTCAACACCCCGAACGTCATAGCCTACGGGGACAGGTTAATCGCGAGCGAGGACGGAACGCTCAAGATCCTCGCACCCAACGGAACCGTCCTCGCCACCAGGGAAAATGCCGGATTTAGCCAAACGACCCTGCTGAGGTGGACGTTGCTCCCGACCGGGAGGTACATCTTCCGCCACGAACCCCTTGAGGACACCCACGTCTTCACCTGGAACCTGAGCGAGGTAAAAACGCTGCCGGGCTTCCCCTACTTCGCCAACGAGAACTTCGTGGTAACCGCGAAGGACGGGGTGATACACTGCTACTCCCTGCGGGACTTCCATGAGGTCTTCAGCGTTAAGGTTCCGGGGGATTCCCTTGGCTACGTGAGGCTGAGCGACGACGGGAAGGTCATGCTGATCTCAGGAGAGACGGGGGACTTCTGGCTTTACGTTGCCAAGTGAACGTTTCGTTGTTTGCAAAGAGAATGGTTTAAATACATCCAAGTCGTAGGTTTATCATAGGCAGGTGGTATCATGAGGAAGGGTAGGTTTGCCGTGTTGCTGGCCCTGATTTTGATTTTTAGCGTCCTCGCCAGCGGGTGCCTCGGTGGGGGCGGGGTGAAGGAGAAGATCAAGGAGAAGGCCAGCAGTGCCATAGAGAGTTACAGTGAAAGCCATGCATCATCCTCTTCATACACGGAAAGTGAGGGCGAAACCGGGACGGGAACGGAAACCTCAACTTCGGCCTACTCAACGTGGGAGGAGCCCTGGGACGCATACCACCCCGTGCAGATAGACGGGAACATGTACCTAATAACCTACGTGAAGTATCGCCTGAGGGTGAGAAAGGAAGAGGGTGGCCCCATCTACGAGTACGAGGTGGAGAAGAAGCGCGGGAATACAAAGATACACGTCTACGGAAAGAAGGTGAACATGGAGACGGGGGAGCAGGAGAAGGTGGACCTCGGGGAGTTCGAGGTCTACGAGTACTACGGAAAGATAACCCCCGTTAAGGCGGAAAGCATGAACTCGACGTTTGAATACCGGGTGTGGGTGATGGAGAGAACCGAGGACAGCGATGCGTTCTTCCTCTACCCCTCGCTTGACTTCATGGCTCTCTACACGTCCCTCTACGGTGGAAACACAAACGTGGTCGGTATATCGATAACCTACGGTGACCAGAAGTTCCTCTACTACAACCCCGCCGCCGTCGGTGATATGAGCGCCATGCCCTACTCCGAGGGGAGTACGGACATCGTGAGCAACGTCCCCGATGTAGGCAACGTCTACATGAGCTGGTACGGCTTCTACACCTTCGGGATATGGGAGGTCATCCAGGGGGAGAACCTGTACGAGGCGAAGAAGGGTTCCTATGGCGCCATGGGGTACCAGTACAACTACGAGATCGACCCCGATGGAACCGTCAACCTCGGTGGAAAGAGCTTCAGGGTCTCCAACGTCAAGTGGACCTATTCACTGGGCAACGTCCAGGGCCAGGGCGAGGCCACACTGGCCGCCAACCTCCCGATACCCATCGAGGCGAAGGGGGTCTTCATCGAGCAGGGCGGGCTCAACGTCTTCACCCACGTGAAGGTCGAGGATATAGGGTTTGAGAAGGTGTCCTCATAAATCCGGTAGGCGGCAATGGGTGAGGAAAGCGGTCGAGTGGCTTCAGAAAATTGCCCGTGCACATGTGCCCCCCCAGAGCCGGGGTGATGACGAGGGGCCGAGTGAACGGGCAGGATGACGCTGTTCTATCTTTTCTCCCTACAGGGTGGTGATGTTGTCGTCCGGGGGCAGTGGTGGCGTTCCGTTCATCCCAAGGTCTGGGCAAAGCTTATATCCCTCCTCCCACATTTTTTCTACATGTTCGGCGAGCACGGGCTCAGAACGAGGTTCATCAAAATCGGCGATAAACGCATTCACCTGCTCGAGGAGAAGGGGGATATTGTGAGATACAGGCGGGATGATACGGAGCTTCTGATCAAAAAGAGCGATAATAAACTGGGGATTTTCCCCGCTCCGGCGGTGGGCTACGGCGTTAAATTCCTCATGATAAAGTTTAAAGCTCCGGTGGTCGTGCCCCCGCGCGACTCCTTAACGGGCTTCGTGGAGGCCCCAATTGAGGTTGACGTGAGGCTCGGGGGTAAATCCGTAGATCACTTTATCGTGGGCAGGGAGAAGTACGCCCTCTACGGAACGATCGAGGCCGGGCTGATAGCGCGCTATCACCTGAGTCCGTTCTACCTGGAGGAGCCAGATTCTCTGGGGGTGGTCGGGCTGATCCTCACGAACCCCTCGGACGACTGGAAGAGCCTTGATAGGATCGTGTTCCCCATAACAAACTCCACGATGTATTATTCCGGTGATAGGGGGTACTACCCGCTTTTGATAGTTACAATGAAGAACCACATTCCCGAGGTAAACAATACCGGGAAACCTCCGAGAGAGGGGCTTAACGCGGTTGGAGATGCCGGGTCCCTGCCCAACTTCCTCATGAGGTGGTGAGAATGCTCTCAAACTCCGCAGCCATGTGGCTCGGCAAGGACCTGGCATGGGGGATAACTGTCGGTGGAGTGGTTAAAGCACTTTTAATCCTGATCATCGGCTACATACTTGCCAAATTCATCCGCCGCTACCTCATAAACCTATCAAGAACCACCAAGTACGTATGGATAGTGAACGAGGATACCGCCGGCACGCTCCACAACATGATTGTGATAATATCCCTGGTCTACGCCCTCGACGCTGTGGGTATACTCTCATATGAAGTTGCGGGAACGAGCATAAGCAGCATGATAAGTGCCTTCCTTGTATTCTATTTCTCCTATCTGCTCGCCAAGCGCTCGAAGGACTACATGATTATGCGTGCTCCCCAAAAAAAGCTCCCGGAAGTTCAGCTTAAAGCCAAGCTCTTCTACTACACTGTCGTCACGCTCGCGTTCTTCATAGCCCTTAACATCGCCGGCTTCAGCGGAAGACTTACGACATTACTGGCCGCGGCAGGGATAACCGGTATTATCCTTGGATTTTCGGCACAGACAGTTGTTTCCAACTTCATATCCGGAATTTTTATGTACTTTGACAGGCCCCTGAAGATAGGGGATCCTGTTGAAGTTGCCGGTTATTCCGGAGTGGTTCACGATATAAGGATCCTTTCAACGCGCATAAGAACATGGGATGGAACCCTCGTGAGGATTCCAAACGAGAAGCTCTTCAACAGCGAGATAGTAAATCTCACGAAATACCCCGTCAGGAGGGTTGATGTCCCCGTGGGGATAGCGTACGGGGAAGACATCCAGAAAGCCATAGATGTTATAAAGGGCGTTCTCGACGATATGCCCTACGTGCTCGCCGAGCCCGAGCCCGTGGTGTTTGTGGAGGGCCTTGGGGATAACAGTGTGAACATAGCAGTTAGGGCATGGGCGCCCAGCGAGAAATGGTTCGACGTGAGGTGGCGGATAGTCCAGAGGATCAAGGAAGCCCTTGATAGGGAAGGAATCGAGATACCGTTCCCGCAGAGGGTGAACTGGTTCGCGGAGGAGCTGAAGGTGAGGGTGGAGAAAGGCGGAGGGGAGAATTAGACCTCTCCCTTTTCGATCAGGACGTAGAAGAAGCCTATGGTCCCGTGCCTGTGGGGCCACGCCCTCATGGTTCCCGGCAGAAAACCCTCGTCGTAGGACCCTTCAATGGGAACGAGCCTTGCATCCCCGTGCCTCCTCAGGAACCACTCCACAACTCCCTCGTTCTCCTCCCTGAACATCGAGCAGGTGGAGTAGAGCAACCGGCCACCGGGTTTGAGCAGTTTCCAGGCGCTCTCGAGGAGTTCCCTCTGGAGGGATACAACCTTCGGGATGTTCTTCTCCCGGAGGCGCCACCTCAGCTCGGGGTTCTTGGCCATCGTTCCATCGCTCGTGCAGGGGGCATCGAGGAGAACCCTATCCACCCTCCCTTTCCCCAGAACTTCCGGGGCCCTTCTCCCGTCGGCCCTTATCGTCTCGGCTATCTTCACCCCCGTTCTCCTAAGAACCTCGTTCATACGCTTTATCCTGGCCTTATCCACGTCTATGGCGTAGATCTTTCCCTCGTTGTTCATCAGCTCGGCCATGTGGGCCGTTTTTCCGCCGGGGGCGGCGGCGAGGTCGACGACCGTTTCTCCCGGTTTCGGTGCCAGCACCAGCGAGGCCACGGCCGCCGCCTCCTCCTGGGCGATGGCGAAACCCTTGTTGAGGAGCCACTCCGGGTTGAAGGGGTCGAGGATCCTGATGAGCGTGTTGACGCGCCCGCTCCTCTCAAAACGGACGTTCTTTCTCCTCAGGTAGTCCTCAACTTCCTCAACGGTTGTTTTGAGGAGGTTGACCCTCAGGCCCATCGGCGGGGTCTCGTTGAGGGCCCTCAGGAGGTCCTCGGTCTCTTCCCCGACAAGTTCCCTGATTTTCCCTACGAACCACTCAGGGAACAGGTAGTCCCACTTCAGCCTCTTCTCCTCCGTGTCTATTACCGGAACGTACTCGAGGATCCGCGGCAGGAGGTCGTAGTAGTAATAGCCGACGTAGGGGTGGGTTTGTTTGGAGAGGAACTGCGCGAGACCCCTCAGATGCTGGATCGTTTTCTGGCCCGGATCCCTGAAGAGGGCCACCTCAACCGCGACCCTCAGGGAGGCCCTCAGCCAGGGGTCGAGTATTGGGGGAGAGACGCCGACGAGTTCTTCGATGACCTCGTCGATGAGGCCCAGGCGCCGCTGGATGGAGTAGAATATCCCGGTGAGCTTGGAGTTCTCCCAGCCCTCGATCCTGTACTTCGAGAAGGCCTTCCTCTTGGCCTGCTGGCTCGGCTTAACCTCCTCCCCGAGTTTCACCGCCTCGACGAGCGCGTAAAGTTGCCTGTCGCTGAGCTTGAGTTTCCCCAAGTCCGTCCCTCCGGGTTCAGGTGGTTTTTAGCTTTTTTATGATCCTCGAAGCTATCCTCCGCACCCCTTCGTCATCCGAGCCAAGCAGGTCCTTGAGGAGGGGTAGAAACGTTCCTTCAATATCCGGGCCGGTGTTCTCATCCGTTACGGTATCCAGCGCCATGAGGGCGAAGAACTGGATCTCGGGTTCTGTAAGGGCTTCCCTTATAAACTCCAGGAACCTGATGAGTACCTTCTCATCCCGGCCGTTCATGAAGTAATAGCCGAAGAACTCAAGCGCGGGGAGGGGACGTTCCTCGAGCTCTGAGAGCATCCTCTCGGTGATGTCCCTCCTTCCACCCCGAGAGGCGAGCGCCGCCAGGATCTTTCCTCCCCTGTTCCTCTCCCAGGGGTCCGCCGAGAAGGTGACGTCAAAGAGGTCCGGAATGAGGGGGTGAATCAATCTGAGCTCCTCTCTCCCCATTTCGTCCACGATCCTCGACAGCGCCCATAGGGCGTTTAGTCTCTTCACAACGTTTCCGAAACGGAGGAGGTAGCCGACTTCAACGACGGAGTCCGGTCTTGAGACGAGGGCCTTGAGAAGCGCCCGGGGGGTTCCTTTTTCTATTATCCCTTCGATGGTGAGGGGTGCCTCTTCGGATTGACCGTTTTCCCTGCCGGTAGCAGGGTTATCCTTCGTTACGGTTACTCCGGTTGTTTTGTCCCCGGGGGAGTTCACCGAATCTTCCCGAAGCGGGAGGGGATGGCTGGAGAGGGTTCCCTCCACCATGCGGGCGACTTCCCTCGCCTTCAATTTCAGGAAGAAATCATCACTCTTGCGTATGAGTTCTTTGATTTCCGAGAGAACGCCCGGGAGTATCGAGACCGTATCCGCGGGGATTCCCCGTTGGAGTGCCTCCGAAAGCGTGTCGAGGGCAAAATCGACGACGATATCATCGTCACTCCGGAGGAGCTCGAGTATCCCGCCGAGGAAAACCTCGAAGTCTCTTGCATCCCCTTCGGGAATGAAAACGTTGAGCATGAGCCTTAGCCCCATGCCCCTGAGACGGGGGTCTTCCTGAGATAGTAACCAGTCGATCCTTGAGCGAATCCCCGGGGAGGGGTCGTCAACGGTGAGTTTCGTGACCAGCTCCCACACCTCAAGGGGAGTTATCTCCTTTAACTCTTTCACCACTACAACCAAGGAGTCCAGGAGACTTAGAAACTCCCCCTCACTCAGGGGAAATCCCTCCGTCAGGGCGGAGAGGGCCTTCAGTGCCTTCGCGACGATGCGGGGATCATCGGACTTCAGGAGGGAGAGCAGGTAATTAAAGCCGTTTTTGAGCACAAAAAGTTTTATCCCTTCATCTCCCCTTTTCAGAACCTCGTAAAGGGCGAGCAGTCCTCTTATCCTCGTGTTGGCGTCCTCTTCCTTGGTCAGATCTATCATCATTCGTAGAACTCTTCCATCGCCTAACCCGAGCATAACAGCATCCTTTATCCTCCATGAGAGCACGAGTTCCCGCAGTTCCTCTCTGGATGAAACGGACATCTCGAGCGACCAACATATAGTATAGGTCGCTGGACATATATACCTTTTGCCCCCCTCCGATGTTAAGAGAGGTGAGGGATCGTCGCCTTGTTCAGCCCATCATCAAGCTATCCTTTTACCCGCCCGTGACTCGTTTAGGAGGGACTTTCCCCCCAGTATCAGCGTTAGGTTAAGGGCCTCTTCAACGCGACCCTCAACGAGCAGCTTCCTTATTGCCTCCAGCGCCTCTTCCCTCCTGGAACGATAATACGAGAGCAGTATTTTCTCGACTTTGTCCCTCAACTTGGAGGCCCTGGAGCGAAGGAGGGAGCTCCTTGCATCGTTCTCTATGTCCTCGAGAACGTTGATGATGCCCGGAAGATGGCGCACCACGCGGGGGGTGGGGTGGAACTCGATGGTCTCCTCCAGAAAGTTCAGGCCGGTTTCCATGAGCAGGGCGTTGTCGCTCGTGAGGAGTCCCACGGCACACTCCATCGCCGTCTTCTCGTTCCCATCAAGGCCCCCGGAGCTCAGGAGAAGGCGCATGCCGAGACCCCTGACGTACAGGTTGTTTGAACTCAGGAGATCGTCTATTATCTCCCTTACCCTCTCCGAGGGGGATGGCACCTGAAGCCCGCGGAACAGCTCAAGGAGAGACAGGTACACGAAGGTATCCCCCCTCTCCGCGAGGGGAATCGAGGCGTTTATCAAAGCCAGAAGCCTTTGATCGTTTATCACCATGCCCTCGAGGAGCTTGGAAAGAACTTCCAACGCTCTGGAGACTATCCTACCGTCGCTGTCGCGGAGGAGGTCCAGTAACCGATCCAAGCCCATTTTGAGAACCTCGGATTTTACCTTGCCGTCCGTATTTTTGATAAGCTCCCCGATGGCGGTTAGAGCTCTCAGCCTTATGGTGGCGTCCCCTTCTCCGAGAAGTTTGATGAGTGATTTGATCACGTCCTCGTCCTCGCTCGCGATGTTGATTATATCCATCGCCCGCCAGGACATCACGATTTCCTTAATTTGATCCATCGGCCCACCCCCCATTCTACTAACAAAATCTTGGGCTTCATCCAATATATTGTTTTCGCTTCACATTCTTTGGAACCGGTACACATCTATGGTGATTCGCTCCAGCCTCTTCCTGTGGAAGGAGAACTGGGCCGGGATCTCGAAGGGCATCGTCACCCGGTGGGTTATCGAGAAGTTGAAGTCCTTAACAAAGTTCTCGATGAAGCGCCTGACCTCCGGCTTGGCGAGGTGGATGGAGTAGACAACGTCGCTTATCTCGAAGGCTTTTATGAGAAAGGGCCTGTCGGCGTGGGGGTTCTGGGCCCCGAAGGGCGGGTTCATGACGACGACCTCCGCTCTCCCTGAAAATTCCGAGACGTCGGAATTAACAACCTCGACGCACTCCCCCACTCCAGCTGCCTCAACGTTTCGACGGAGAACCTCAATGGCCGCCCCATCCACTTCAACGGCGTAAACCCTCCCAGCACCGAGCAGGCACGCACCTATCGTCAGGACACCCGTTCCCGCCCCAAGGTCCGCTATAACCTTACCTTCGATGTCGCCCAACGAATGTGCCATCCAGAGGAGCTCCGCCGCAACGTCCCCGGGCGTTCTGTACTGCTCAAGCTCCGGTTTGGGGTCTCTGAAACCCTCGAGACGGGAGAGGGCCATGGCAAGATGCTTCTTCCTCAACCTCTCACCCCGTGAAGGGCTATCCCTATTGGCTCCCTGCCCCCGCGCTTTCCACCGAGTATCTCGTCGAAGGCGTAGTCCTCGCGCAGGCCGAGGAGTATCTCAACCTCGGTCGGCGTCAGTACTGGCTTCCTCCAGTTCTCGTAGTCGTCCATAGGAACCCTCGGGCAGGCGACGACGACGTAGGCGTCGAAGTCGAAGCCCTCTAAAGCAGGGTAGTTGATGTGGTTCATCGCCATCAGCCTGGCGTACCTCCCGTTCTCCCGGAGGAGCCTCACCACCCTCCTCGCCTCCGCGAGGCGTAGCTGGCCCTTCTTGGTGCTCGTTATCACCCCGAACTTTTGTGCGTCCATCGCCCTCGCTATCTGCGCCCAGCGTTTCCTTATCAGGCGCTCCGCTTCCCTCTCCATCCAGGTCGCGTCGCCCGAGTAGGGGTTCACCGCGAGCGTTGGCTTTCCCGTGGCGAGGGCGACGCCGAGGGGGTGGAAGTAGCCGGCGCCGATGAAGAGGATCCCCTCCGCATCAACCCTGGCGGCCGAGAAGTTGCATCCGAGGACCTGCCCCGGCCAGCTCACGCGGGAATCGCCCTCCCCGACGAGGACTTCAAAGCCCCGCTTCTCCAGAAACTCCCTCGCCTCCTCAAGTTTATGGATGTGCTGGGCCGTCGTTGCGAGGGCTATCTTCTTTCCGAGCCTTCGAATCTCCTCCATGTTCTTCTCGAGGGCAGGGATTACCTCGACGTTAGCGAAGGCCGGGACGAATATCGTCGGAACCTCGAGGTGGAGCTGCATGTAGGAGTGGCCGAGGTGTATCAGCGCGTCGCAGCCGAGGAGCCTCGCCTCCCTGTCCGCCGGGTCGCAGGCGCCGTAGTTCACGTCGCCGCTTATTATCGTCTCGATTCCGTTCTCCTCAAGGAAATCGGCCAGGGACTGGGCTTCCCTCTTCAGCCCCTCGGGAGTCTGGATGAGCACACGTCTGGCTTTGAGCTCTCGAAGTTTCCCCAGTATCTCGCCGCCCGGAACCTCGTGCATCAAACCACCGGGGAGGGTTGGGGGGAACCCTTTAAAGCACCATCGATTCACATAAGTGTACATGGTTTTGACGAACATTAGAATACATCGTGCTGTATAGATGTATAACCGAAACCTTTATTAGACATTGATGTGCTGAATTTTTTGCAATTCATGTGGGGTGATACAATGAGAAAGGTTGCTCCAATCGTTGCCCTGCTGGTGCTTGTGGCAATGACGACCCTGAACCCCGTTGCCGCATCGAGCAGTTCCGGCGGTTCGAACTACTACCACCCGTATCCAATTGGAATAATACCTGGAGACATCGTCATAGGCCACAACCCGACGAGCAGCATCGTAATCCCCGGCTACTGGACCCACACGGGAATAATAGCGTACTACGACACCTATTACAACGATTGGGTCGTCATAGAGGCCTGGGACTCAGGAATAAGGATGGTTCTGCTCTCCGACTTCCTCAAGAGGTACGACACCGTCGCGGTCCTCAGGGTCAACACGAACGACGTCGTCAGGCAGAACGCGGTTTACTTCGCCTACCAGCAGCTGGGCAAGCCCTACGACTGGGGCTGGTGGACGAAGGAGGTTTACGGCGATAGCTATTACTGCTCGGAGCTCGTGTGGGCAGCCTACAAGGCCGCTGGCGGGCCGGACATAGACGCCAACCCCGGCTGGAGCTGGAAGTACCTCGACGGCGTCGCGCCGCAGGAGATCTACGACGACGGAGACACCTACGTGATATACTACGACTCGGCCTGAGGTTCTGCTTGATTTTCTCTTTTCCTATCCTTCTTCCATCCCTTCTTTCAGAGCGAGAAAACCTTAAATACTCCGGATGCCAACAATACATCGAAGTTCGATGCATCGGGGTGGTAGGTATGGGGTTGCTGGTAACGACCACGGAGAAGGTTCCCGGCTACAGGGTGGTCGAGGTCAAGGGCCTCGCCAGGGGCGGCATCGTCAGGGCGACCCACGTTGGGAGGGACATAATGGCCTTCCTCAAGAACCTGAAGGGCGGGGAAGTCAAGGAGTACACGGAGATGCTGGCGGAGGCGAGGGAAGAGGCTCTCAAAAGGATGGTGCTCAACGCTCAGGAGATGGGGGCGAACGCCGTTATCGGAGTCCGCTTCATGACCTCGTCGGTCGCCTCGGGCATGGCCGAGATATACGCCTACGGAACGGCGGTGGTCGTTGAGAAGGAGGAGTGAGCATGTACCTCCTTCCCTTTCCCATTCTCGGCGGTCTCCTGGCCTGGGGAACGCTCTACTTCGTGGGCTTCAAAAGACAGAGATGGGGCGAGATAATCCTCGGCGTGGCCGCGTTCTTCATCGCGATAATCGTCCAGAATCCAGTTCAACAGCTGCCCCTTCTCGGAATGGGGATAAGGTCCAACGCCGACGTCGTGGCGAGGGGGACGGCCTTCATCGTGGGCGCTTCGGTGTGGCTCGGTCTCGTCGCCGGGATAGTCCAGGAGGGAACGAAGTACCTTCTCGTGAAGGGGAAGGACCTTAAGACGGGCCTCTTCATGGGGCTGGGCTTCGGTGTAACGGAAGCCTTCGTTATAGCCGGAACGGCCCTCGCCGGCTCTCTGGCCGCGGGAAGGTCCCTCGACGTGCCCCTGAGCGCGGCCCTTATCTCCATGGTCGAAAGGTACTTCGTAACGCTCTTCCACGCCGGAACAGGAGTATACCTCGCTTACGCCTGCCGTGAGGGTCGTGGAAGGGCCGGACTCACGGCCATGATAGGTGTTCACGCGCTCATAGATTCGCTCGCGGCCTACTATCAACTCACGAAAAGCTCGCCGGTTATGTACACGGTGGAGGTCGTGGCGGCCCTCGCGGCGCTGGGGCTGCTGTACTACACCGTTCCAAAGGCAAAGGTGGAACTTCCGAAGGAAGGGAAGGTCATGTGGTGAGCGCGCGTGCTGGGTGATAGGAAGGAGAAGGCCCTCAGGAAGCTCAGAAAGGATCTCCGCTCCGGGCTCTACTCCTACCTCGTACTCCTGCTCCTTGAGAGGGAGGGGGAGCTCCACGGCTACGCGATACGAAAGAGGCTGGACGAGCTCAGCGGCGGAAGACTCGTCCCGAGCGAGGGGGCGCTCTACGACATCCTCAAGGGCCTGAGGAAGCTGGGCCTCGTCCGCGACGAGTGGGCCGAGGTTGGGGGGAGGCCGAGGAAGTACTACTCGCTCACCGAACTCGGAAGGGAGGTCCTGGGGGAACTCGGGGGGGAGGTACGCACGATAGAACTCGTGCTCGATAGGCTGGGGGTGTGAAAATGGATCTGAAGGAATACGAGATCCTGGTTTCACTTTTCCTCCTGTTCTCTTCGTTCCTCGTTCTGGCCTTCAGGGAAAGGAGGAACCCGCTGATAGGCTTTCGCGTGGGCTACACCTACCACTCGGAAAGGGTATGGAAGAAGGTGAACACCTTTTCGGGGATAGCCAATGCCCTGGTTTCGTTGTTCCTGCTCGGACTCGCGTTCCTCGGGGTTTCCCTCAACGTCTTCGTTCTGGTCATGACCTCGCTTCTGCTGCTGGTGGTGTTCATAGGGCTCACCATGGCAAAGGGGGAGTACGAGCTCGAGGACATCTCGACGGAAGCCCCGGAAAAACCAACCGGGGAAAAGCTTGAGGGGAGCGTAAAGCCCTACCTCATCACCCAGCTCGCCTTCCTCGGCCTTTACTTCCTGCTGGTCGTCATCCTCTGGGGGGAAATCCCCGGGAGGGTTGCCACCCACTTCTCCACGAGCGGGCCGGACAGCTACGGGGGTAAACTCTGGGGTATCGTGGAAGTCCCCATTCTGGTCTGGCTCATTCCGTTCGTCCTCACGTTCCCGGCGAAGGACCCCGGCTTCTTCGCGAGGGCGAAATTCTACCCCACGAGTCCAGGGAGCTGGTGCCTCTTCACGACCCTTGTGAGCTTTGGATTGACGGTGGTCTTTATCTCATCGCTCGTCTACAACGCGGGAATGGCCCCCGCAACTATCATGAACTACGCGACGTACGCGATCATCGGAATAGTCATTCTCGGCCTCTACCTCCTCCTCAAGGATGTGGGTGCCCGGCCTTCTCAACCCTAACCCTCGAGGGCCTCCACCAGCTCCCTCTCCTCAGGTTTTTCTATTATTCCAATCTCAGCGGCGTGCTCGATGATGTAGTCCGGAAAATCCCCTCCAAAGAAGGCCCGCACTCCCCTCCCCGGGAGGTAGAAGGCGTAGACCCTTACTCCCCTCTCCCCGCATCTCCCCTTGGCCACCATGAAGCCCTTCTCGGCGTTGACCCTCACCACATCGAAGCCGAAGACCTCGGCGATGTTGAAGAAGGTCTCGAAGAGCTTTGCCCTGGCGTCCCGCAGAGCTTTGTTGACCGCCTGCCTCGAGATCCCCAGGGCTTCGGCTATCTCGACCTCGCGCATTCCCTTAGCCCGCATCAGCCAGACCCTCTCCATCCCCTCAGGCAGCCTGAGCATTGGATATGGCCCCCAGCAGAGCTCTGATGCTTTCCCCGTATCCCCATTCGACGCTGATCATTGGGGGTATCAGGATCAGGAGAAAGGCCATCACCACCATGGCGAAGGGAATCCCCGAGAAGTTCCCGGGTCTCGCGTGCTCGGTCCCCATACCCCTCACCTTGTCAACTTATGTAAGTTGACAAAATATTTAAACCTTTCGATGGCTTTAAATAATTTCGTGCATTCCTCACCGTGGTGGTTCCATGTCCCTCGAGGAACTCTACGAACACATCGACTGGCGGATGAACCCTGAGGACGAGAGGGCGAGGGAGAGGTTCGAGAGGATAGCTGAATTCTTCGGGAGCATCTCGGACGTGCTGCCGTCTGGGGGCAGGGTTCTGGATCTATGTGCCGGAACCGGGATAGCCGGGGCCGCCCTCGCTAAGGTAACGGAAGCGAGGTCCCTAACGCTCCTCGACGCCAGAAGGATCGACCGGGACTCGGCGGAGAAGTGGCTCGAGCTGGCGCGGCTAAAGCCCGAACTGAGACTGGTTCAGGGCGACGCAAGGGAAGTTGGGGAGCTCGTTGACGAGCACGACGTTGTCGTCCTCTGGGGGCTCACGATGCCCCACTTCGACCCCTTCGACGCGGTGAGGCTGTTCGCCGGGGTTGCCCGCGTTCTGGGCGAGAACGGCGTTTTTCTGATAGAGGACATGGACAGGGTTTACTGGGTAATGTACCGCGCCGGCTATAAGCGATTCCTCGTGGAGGGAAGGAAAGGAGACCGCACCATCGCCTCCATGCACGAGGGCTACGACTTCGTCGGGGGAACGTTCAGGCGGGGCTACTACGTCCTCCCGGGCTTCAGGAAGGTGGGGACGGTTGACTTCCACTACTGGGACATCTCGACACAACTCGCACTCGGCCGGATTTTCTTCGGGGAGTACGGGCTCGTAAAGAGGGAAGACCACGGCATCGCCGGCGTTGGGGACGTTCTCATCTTCAAAAAGCCAAAGGGGGACGTTGCGCGTCTCGTGGCGGAGGACTTCGGCGCCCCTCACAGCGAGTAGAACTCCGGCCGTCTGTCCCTCAGGATATCGTTGAGGTCGTTGATGTGCTTGTCCCTCGCGAGGCCGAGGTCAACGTCGACGACCGCGACCTCCTCACCATCCTCGCTCCCCATGGCGAGAACCTCGGCCTTTGGCGAGGCTATCGTGCTCTTCCCTATGAAGCGCAGTCCCCTCTCCTCTCCAATTCTGTTGGCCGTTACCGTGTAAACGCGGTTCTCCAGGGCCCTTATCGGCATCGCCATCGGGGCGTAGGGCATCACGAGGTTGCTGGGGTGGGCGATGATGTCTGCCCCCTTGAGGGCGAGCGTTCTTGCTGATTCAGGGAAGAACCAGTCGAAGCATATCATCACGCCGACCTTCGCGATCCCGATGTTGAAGACCCGGAAGCCGAGGTTGCCGGGCTCGAAGAAGAGCTTCTCGCGGTTGAAGAGGTGGACCTTCCGGTATTTCCCGATGTAACCGCTACCGATGGGCCCTGTTACCACGGCGGAGTTGTAGAGCCTCCCCCCTTCGTCCTTCTCGGCGGTTCCGGCGACGATGAAAACATCGAGCTCGTTGGAGAGCTCCATCAGGAACCGCGTCGTTGAACCGTCCGGTATCTCACCGGCGACTTCCTCGATCTCAGCCTTGCTCCTGAAGTTGTAACCGGTGTCGAAGAGCTCCGGCAGAACCACGAGCTCGGCCCCTTTGTCCGCGGCCTCACGGATCAGCTCCTCCGCTCTGGAGTAGTTCAGCTCGGGCTCGAGGAGAACCGGCTCCATCTGGACGTAAGCTATCTTCATACCATCACCGTTTCAGGTTCGTCTCGGGGATAGATAAGGATAGCGGAAGGGGGTAGCCCGATTAAAGCATGGTTAATTGGCCCAACAGTAAACCAACGCTTATTTTCGTAATATTGCGATGTATATAACAACGCATTTTAGTTTGTAGCCGTTTAAAATCCAACGATAGCCGTAAAAACGGTTTTAAATCTCGGAAAATTTTGAAGGTTAGACTCCACTTTGAGGGCCCTTTGGGGGGTGACTGGAACGGGGAGACAGCTTTTCGGCGGTTCAAAGGCGATTAACCTTTCTCCATGGAAAAGCTTAAAAAGGAACCGCTGGACTATGGCTGGAGTGAAAGTCAGGGGTGATGATCATGAAGCGCAGGCCGAGGAAGTGGAAGAAGAAGGGAAGGATGAGGTGGAAGTGGATCAAGAAGAGGATCAGGCGCCTGAAGAAGCAGCGCAGGAAGGAGCGCGGACTCATTTGATGCTCCCTTCTTACCCCTATCCTTTTGTCCGGTGGTTCCATGGACTCTTTTGAAGCCTTCGAGGCGCTTTCCCTTGAGATCGAGACCTCCCGCGGGAGGACACTCTTGATGGCCGATCCCCACATCGGCTTTGAGCTCTCCCGGGGACTGAGGATAAGGACTCACTTCGAGGAGGAGCTCGCGGGATTTATAGTGGATAAGGATCCCGACCTGCTGGTCCTTCTGGGGGACGTCAAAGAACCGATAGGGCTGAGCTTCACCGTTAAGCGGCTCCTCATGGGCTTCTTCTCGGACATCCGGGATACACCAACGGTGATCACCAAGGGCAACCACGACGGCAGGATAGAGGAGGTCACCGGGAGGTTCCCCCACGTTGAGGTAGTTGAGCACGCCCTGATCGACGGGAGGCTCTTCCTCCACGGGCACAGAAACCTTCCGGGCCTGGAGTTCTCCGAGGCCTACCTTGGGCACATACATCCGGCATACACTTTCAGGCGAGGGGGGGTTTCCAGAAAGGCGAAGATCTTCTTCCGGGTTGGGAAGTTTCTCATCCTTCCAACGGTCAATCCGTTCATCGAGGGGTTCGATGTGAGGCAGGGGATAAGGATGATCCCCTTCCTGAGGGATTCAGGGGAGGGTGAGGCTTTTCTGCCTGAGGGCGTTTATCTGGGGCGCGTTCCGCTTTGATCGGTCGGCTGCGGGGAAAGTTTATTAAGGTATGAAGGCTATACTTCATAGGTGAGATAAAAGTACATCAGGTGAGAGGGATGGGTGACGTCCACGAGAGACTTGAGGCGCTGCTGCGTTCACTCGGCGTTAAGAAAACCGAACTGAGGATATACCGCCTCCTGCTCGAGAGGGGGAAACCCATGAGGATAAAGGAGATACAGGGGGAACTCGGAATAAGCGAGCGCTCGGTCCGGGAGCACGTCCTCAGCCTGTACCGGCGGGGAATACTCAAAAGGAAGCTCATAGAACAGGGCTGGCTGGGCTACGTTTACACGGCCGTCTCACCGGCGGAGGTGCTCGAGAACATAAAAGCGAGCCTCATAAAGAGGATAAACGAAATAGAAAACGAGCTCAAGAACAAGTCCAGGAACTAAAGCCTCTCCACGACCCCGGTTTTCTCGAGCAGGCTCAGGATTTTTTTGAGCTTTTCTTCCTCAACTTCCCCGAACTCCTCCCTCAGGGCTTCCATCGCTTCTTCCTCTGGTAAGAGCTCGCCGAGCATCAGGAGTTCGTGGAGATGAACCAGCGTTCTCCTATCGCGCGTGAGGGCCTTGAACTCCCTGTAAGCCTCCTCGTCGATGCTCCTCACGAGCTCGCCCGATACCCTGCCCTTTTTCACCCACCTTATCCAGGGCCTTCCCTCGAAGGGATAACCGCGCTCGATGCCGAGGAAGCGCGAGTCCCTCGCCAGACCCATCATCACGAGCCTCTCGGCCCTCTCCGAGCCCCTCTCCATAGAGAGCTCACCGAGGTACTTCATGGCGTAGCCGCGGGCGAAGCGCTCGAGTTCCTCCTGCTCCGCCTTCGCGAGGGCCAGAGCGGTGGCCAGAACGGCCCTTCCGATGACCTCGATGCTCGTCTTGCTCACCTTCTCGACCGTGTCCTCGCTGGAGTGGTAGAAACGGTCGGGCCAGGTTATCGGCATCACCGCAGGAACGCCGAAGAAGTTGAAGACGTCGTGGTCGCTCCCCATCTCGTAGGGGTAGGCCCTGAACTTCAACCTCGGAAGGGGGTTTCCAGCGAGGTCGTTCCCGGAGCCGTTGGCCAGTTCAAGGAAGTACTCAAGGAGGCCCGAGACGATGGAGAACCTTGAGAGGGGAGTTCGAACAAGCATGATTGTCGAGCCTGCCCTGTCCTCGCTCCCCGCCACCATGTCGAGGTTTATGACCGCGTAGTACCTCTCAAGTTGAGCGTATTTTTCCACGAAGGCCTGAGTCCCGTAGTACTCCGGGATCCAGAGGAAGGCGAAGCCAAAGCGGAAGGAGTCGTCGTAAACCCCCTGGAGAACCCTTGCCAGCTCAATGAGCATCGCGCTCCCACTGGCGTTGTCGTTGGCACCGGGCTTCGGGTGGCATACGTGGGCGGTGAAGAGGATGAACGGTTCTCTCCCTATCTCGGCGTAGAGGATCGGCAGGACCTGACGCTCGTTTATCTGAACCTCGACCTCGATGTTGGCAGTAACCCTCTCCCCGGAGTTCAGTTTCTCGATTATCCTCGCCGCCAGGTTTTCTGGGACCGCGACCGCAGGGATCTTCGCCCACTCGAGGTCGTCCCTGCTCAGGAACAGCCCGATGTAGGGGATGGCGTCTCCCGTTCCCCCGCGGTAGGCGATGAAACCGGTGGCGCCCGCTTCGTTGGCCCTCCTGTAGGCTTCGCCCCAGTCCCTACCGACCAGAACTATTTTTCCCGCCGCGTTCTCCCAGTCAGTCTCTTTGGTTACGTGAACCACCTCGCCCCCGGCACTCCCGGCCGGGGAGTGGGCCATCACGACAAGGGGGCTCCGAGATGTCGTCAGAGTTTCGTTCAGAACCTCGACCTTTCCATGAATTAAGTCCCAGGCTATGGGAGACTTGAGAGTCAGGAACCATCTCTTTCCGTCGTAGAACTCCTCGTAAAGGCGGGCGTTGACCCCCCACAGCCTGAGCTCCTCACCGATGAAGCGAACCGCTTCCGGGAGCTCCTTCGAGCCCTGTATCCTGTGGAACTGGCTTATCTCGGCTATGTGGTGGAGAACGTTCGAGGAATCAAAAACCTCCGCCTCCTTCAAAAAGCGTTTCATGGTTATCCCCGAAAAAGGATAGCCGGCGGGATATTTAAGGTGCTCGGATGGAAGGAAATCAGCGGCTGAATTGAAGCATCTTGGGGGGCTTCAGGTGCTTCAGCGTGTCAAGGAGGTCGGGCGGTAAGAGGAGCCTGGTCGTCTCGAGGAAGCGCGCGAACTCGACCTCCTCCGTCTCCCTTATTTCTTCCTCTCCTTCAGTGGTGGCCGGCTGCGGTCTCTGGTCTACCTTTGCCTTAACCTCCTCCTCGGCGCCTTTCTCGAGACCCTTCTGAAGTCCTCTGTTTATCTCCTCCGTCCGTTTCCTTCCGCCTTCCTCTTTCCCCCGGTTGTAGGCTTCCTTCACGAGCTCGTAGACACCCAGTTTCTCCGCCTTCGCATAGAGCTCCTCCCTGCGCCTGCGCACCCACTCGGCCCACTCGCTGTGGCCCCTATAGCCCACGAAGTAGCCGAACCTGTACGCCTCCTGAACGAGCTCCTTTACCTCTTCCATGATTTCACCTCAGAAAGGTGCCTCCGGGTAGACCCTGAGCCCCTCGTCCGTGAAGCGGATCTTCTTGAGGTTGGTATCGTGGGCGACACCGTGCATCTTCAGAACCTGCAGGGCTCTTATCATCCTGTAGTCCCTCATGAAGTGGTGGAGGACTATCACACCGTCAGCGAGGTAGTACTCATCCGTGTACCTCTCGGAGCTCATCATCTCCACCGTCATGAGGCAGGTGACCCCCATATCGTGGAGCTTTCGCACGAATCTGCCAAGGGCTATCCTCTTGTAGTCCGGATCGAGGACCGAATGCTCCAGCGAGGTGAAGGAGTCTATGACCACCCTTTTGATGCCCTCCCCCTCCACTATACTGAGGAGGTTGTCAAGGGCCTCGCTCCAGGTGAACCTCCTTCCGGCCCTGAAGACGCCCTCCCCAAGGTCGTAGAAGACTATCCTCTTTGATTTGAGGTAGTTTAAGAGACCGAAGTTATACCTCAGCATGTTCTGGGTTATCGTTTTTGGATGCTCGAGGAGGGATACAAACAGCCCTTTCTCGTCGTTTTTGGCCCCCTCGATCAGGAACTGTATTCCAAAGGTCGTCTTCCCGCTCCCAGGGGGACCGATTAGAAGGTAGACCCTTCCTTTTATGAGCCCTCCACCGATGAGATCGTCAAGACCAGGAACCCCGGTTGACACCCTGTCAAGGTTCTTCAGGAGTTCTCCCACGTACATACCGCTCCCTCCTTTTACATGAACGCTTCAATAGTATTTAAGGTTGAGGTGTCCATTAATGTCCATGCGAGCCGGGACGAAAAGGCTATCGGTGCGCTGGATGCCTGCACTTTTCCACCTCCCGTCCCTTTCTCCGCGTACTACCCCCACGTCACGTTCCTGTTGAAGAGGAAGCGCACTATGAAGGATAAGCCTATTCCGAAGAGGTTCGCCACGAGGTAATGCATCCCCACGAGCACGAGACCGGTGTATATCGCCAACTGAACGATGGCCCCAGTCAGGGCTGCAATATGGAAGCTGACGATTCTGCTCCAGAAGGGCTTCCTTTTGAGGTCCCTGAACGTCCAGAGGTCGTTCCAGGTGAAGTTGTTCAGCACCGCCAGCTCGGTCGCCGGGACGTTGGCCAGTATCTTGTCCCACCCGAAGACGTGGACGAACAGCCACAGAAAGCCCTCGTTGACGAGAACGCCGGAGAGGCCGACGATGGTGAACTTGATTATTCTGTCGAGCTCGCCCTCCCAGCGCATGAGCCTGTAGACGTGCTTGAGGTAGTTCAGCATGGTCTTCGTCCCGAGCTTGCTCTCGCCCGCCTTCCTCAGTCCGAAGGTGAAGGGGACCTCCGTGACCTTCCTGTAGTTCCCCTTAATCAGGATCTCCATCAGGATCTTGAAGCCCACGGGGTTTAGGTTAACCCCCTCAACGACCCCCCTTCTGAGGGCGAAGAAGCCGCTCACCGGGTCTTTGACGTTCCTTATCTTCGGGAGCGCGAGGCGGCCTACCATAATGGCCCCTCTGGAGATGAGCTTCCGGTACCAGTACCAGTTCTCGACCTTCCCGCCGGGCACGTACCTGCTCGCCACCGCGACGTCCGCGCCGTTCTCGATTGCCTTTACGAGCTCCGGGATGACCTCGGGCGGGTGCTGTAGATCGGCGTCCATGACGACGAAGACGTCCCCGCTCGCCTCCTCAAAGCCCCGGATTACGGCTGAAGATAGCCCTTTCTCATCCGTTCTCCGTACGACCTTAACGGGGTATCTCTCCGAGAGTTGAGCGGCGAACTCCCAGGTTCCATCGGGGGAATCGTCGTCGACGACTATGATCTCGTAATCGTAACCTTTCAAGGATCGGTCTATCCTCTCGAAGAGCTCCTCGAGGTTCTCGCGCTCGTTGTAGGTGGGAACTATAACGCTGATCTTCACAGGGATCCCTCCACACCCACTGAACTGTTCCGTAAACTTTATAAGTTCTGCGAAGTGCCTTAAAGCCGGGCATGGGGCCGTGGGGTAGCTTGGCCTATCCTTCCGGCTTCGGGAGCCGGGGACCCGAGTTCGAATCTCGGCGGCCCCACCATTCAGCCCTTTTGAAAAGCGCTGGCGGAAAGGTTGTGATTCTTTTTTTAGGCAATTTTGAGGCGTGTTTGCTTCTAAAAGGGTTGTTCAATCTTGAATTCGCCGTTAACGTGCCATTGGTGGCGGGTTTGCTTTTGGATAGCGCTCCTTCGGAGCGCGGGAGAATCCTAAACCCCTTGAATTTGGTCATTTTAATCTTGAATTCGGAGTTCAATGGCCGTTTGAGGGTGCAAACACTCACGGGAGGGCAGTTAAAAGGAATCACGATTTTTTTCGCCAGCCTTCAGCGCTTGCTTCGCAAGCGCCCTTCTCACTATCGTTCGAACATCCTGGCGGATGGCGGAAGCATTATTAACTTTGACTTACAAAAAGTTATGGGGTGATCCTATGGGGGAGCCCGTGAGGATAGGACACGATAAGTTCAACATCGGAGAAGGGGAAACCGCCAGAAGGGAGCTTCGGGTGGTTAAGGTCAGCGACGACGTGATCCAGGTTCAGGAGGAGGTCCACGGCATCATAGCGCTCGTCGGCGCGAGCTCGAGCGTCAACATTAAGAAAGAGGAGCTCAGGAACCTCATCAGGGTTGCCAGAGAGGAGTTCGGGTGGACGGACATTTGCGAGTAAACCCGCTTTATTTGTCCCTTTTTGATTTCCTAACGCATATTATCATTTCTCCGGTATCATCAACGGTGATATTAACGTTTTATAAGCATAAAATTGCTTAAGGGTTATCGAGGTGGTTGCCATGGCTACCGGAGAGAAGATAACGATCAGCGTTATAAAGGCGGACATCGGTGGCTGGCCCGGGCACTCGCGGGTTCATCCCCAGCTCGTCGAGACCGCGGAGGAGGTTCTTGCAGGCGCGAAGGAAAAGGGCACGATAATCGACTTCTACGTCGCCACCTGCGGCGATGACCTTCAGCTCATAATGACCCACGGGAAAGGAGTTGACAGCCCCGAGATACACGGTTTAGCGTGGAAAGCCTTCGAGGAAGCTACAAAGGTCGCCAGGGGGCTCGGCCTCTACGGTGCCGGCCAGGACCTGCTCAAGGACGCCTTCAGCGGCAACATAAGGGGGATGGGGCCGGGAATAGCCGAGATGGAGATTACCTTGAGGAAGAGCGAGCCCGTGGTTACCTTCCACATGGACAAGACCGAGCCGGGGGCGTTCAATCTACCGGTATTCAGGATGTTCGCGGACCCCTTCAACACCGCCGGCCTCGTGATAGACCCCAACATGCACATGGGCTTCCGCTTTGAGGTCTGGGACATAAAGGAGCACAAGAGGGTCATTCTGAACACGCCGGAGGAGCTCTACGATCTCCTGGCCCTCATCGGCGCCAAGAGCCGCTACGTCATCAAGAGGGTCTTCCCGAAGGAGGGGCACAAGATACCGAAGGACGAGCCCGTCGCGGTCATAAGCACCGAGAAGCTCTACCAGATAGCCGGCGAGTACGTCGGGAAGGACGACCCCGTCGCCATAGTTAGGGCCCAGAGCGGGCTTCCTGCCCTTGGAGAGGTTCTCGAGCCCTTCGCCTTCCCGCACCTCGTCAGCGGCTGGATGAGGGGTTCGCACAACGGCCCGGTGATGCCCGTTCCCATGCGCATGGCCAACCCGACCCGCTTCGACGGCCCACCGAGGGTGGTTGCCCTGGGCTGGCAGATAAGCCCCGAAGGGAGGCTCGTCGGCCCCGTTGATCTCTTCGACGACCCAGCCTTCGACGAGGCCAGGCGGAAGGCCATCGAGATAGCCGATTACATGCGCAGGCACGGCCCCTTCGAGCCCCACAGGCTCCCGATGGAGGACATGGAGTACACCACCCTTCCGGGCGTTCTCGAGAGGCTCGAGGGCAGGTTCGAGCCCGTCGAGTGATTCCCCTTTTTCTTTCTCTCGTTGGATACTCGTTCTACCCGCAAAATCTTATAACTTCCGGGCACTATTTTTGTTAAGGAGACGCAATCACGTAATCAGGGGTGATCAAGATGGGAGATGAGAAGTTCATCCTTTCCCTCGACGAAGGGACCACCTCGGCGAGGGCGATAATCTTCGACAGAGAAGGCAACGTCAGGGGAATCGGGCAGTACGAGTTCCCCCAGCACTACCCGAAGCCGGGCTGGGTCGAGCACAACCCGGAGGAGATATGGGACGCGCAGTTCAGGACGATAAAAACGGCCCTCGAGAGGGCGAAGGTCGACGCGGGCAGGATAGCGGCGATAGGGGTAACCAACCAGAGAGAGACGACCCTGGTGTGGGACAGAAACGGAAGGCCGCTCTACAACGCCATAGTCTGGCAGTGCAGGAGAACGGCCGAGATGGTGGAGGAGATAAAGCGCGAGTACGGTAACGTCATCAAGGAGAAGACGGGCCTGGTTCCCGACGCCTACTTCTCGGCCTCAAAGCTGAAGTGGCTCCTCGACAACGTCCCCGGCCTCAGGGAGAGGGCGGAGAGGGGCGAGGTCCTCTTCGGGACGGTGGATACCTTCCTGATCTACCGCCTGACGGGGGAGCACGTGACGGACTACTCCAACGCATCCAGAACTATGCTCTTCAACATCAAGCGGCTCGACTGGGACGACGAACTGCTCGAGCTCTTCGATATTCCAGCAGAGGTCCTGCCGGAGGTCAGGGAGTCGAGCGAGGTCTACGGCTACACTGGGAAGGAGCTCCTTGGAAGGGAGATCCCGGTCAGTGGGGACGCGGGCGACCAGCAGGCGGCGCTCTTCGGACAGGCGGCGTTTGAGACGGGCATGGTGAAGGCCACATACGGAACCGGGAGCTTCATCCTGGCCAACACGGGGAAGATGGTCCGCTACTCCGACAACCTGCTGACGACCATAGCCTGGGGGCTCAACGGAAGGGTCTCCTACGCCCTCGAGGGGAGCGTATTCGTTACAGGGGCGGCTGTGCAGTGGCTCCGCGACGGGATAAGGATAATCGAGCACGCCGCCGAGACAGAGGGGCTCGCCAGAAAGCTGGAGAGCAACGAGGGGGTTTACTTCGTCCCGGCCTTCGTCGGCCTCGGGGCACCGTACTGGGACCAGTTCGCCAGGGGCCTGATAATCGGCATAACGCGCGGAACCGGAAGGGAGCACCTCGCGAGGGCGACGCTGGAGGCGATAGCCTACCTCACGAGGGACGTTATCGGGGAGATGGAGAAGCTCGTCGGCATAAAGGAGTTGAGGGTCGACGGGGGAGCGACGGCGAACGACTTCCTTATGCAGTTCCAGGCGGACATCCTCAACAGGCGCGTTGTGAGGCCTGTGGTGAAGGAAACGACGGCGCTGGGGGCGGCCTATCTGGCCGGCCTGGCCGTCGATTACTGGGAGAGCCTCGACGAGATAAGGAGGCTCTGGCGGGCCGAGAGGGTGTTCGAGCCGGCGATGGACGGGGAGACGAGGGAAAGACTCTACCGTGGCTGGAAGGAGGCTGTGAAGAGGGCGCTCGGGTGGGCAAAGGTCGTGGGGGTTTAAGTTCCACGACCGGTCCATGGACACATAAGTGCATCAGAATGCCATCCAACCCTGTCCTATCTTTTGATGGTCAGAACTGTTCTCTCCTTCCTTTTTGGTCCAACCTAAGGTTTAAGAAAGCTTTAAAACTGGAAAATACCATTCTCCAAGTCAGTTGGGGGGAAGACCATGAAGACGAGAGTCGTCATTATAGGTGCCGGCGTCGTTGGGGCGTCGATAGCGCGGGTTCTCAGCAGGTACGAGAACCTCGAGGTCCATCTCATCGAGAAGGCCGTCGATGCGGGAATGGGGGTCAGTAAGGCCAACACGGGAATAATCCATCCCGGCCACGAGGACGACCCCGATAGGTACCCGCTGAGGGCGAAGCTCTGCGTCCGGGGAAACCGACTTTGGTACCAGTGGACACAGGAACTGAGGATACCCGCCAAGTGGCCGGGCGAGCTCATGGTGGCGCTTGAGGAGGAGGACATGAAGGTCGCGGAGCACTACCTCGAGCTGGCCCGGAGGAACGGGGTTCCCGGCGTCAGGCTCGTCGATAGGGACGAGCTCCTGAAACTCGAGCCCAACGTCAACCCGAACGCCGCGGGTGCGCTCTGGGCCCCCACCGCCGGGATGATGTCCTCTCCGGTTGCGGCGGTGGCCCTCACGGAGAACGCGGTCGACAACGGGGTTAGGTTCCACCCCGAGACCGAGGTGCGCGGGATAAGGGTCGAGAGGGGCGAGGTGAAGGGAGTTGAGACGAACCGGGGCTTCTTTGAGGCCGATGTGGTCATAAACGCGGCCGGCCTCTACGCCGACAAAATCTCGGCCATGGCTGGAATAGACACGTTCACGATACGCCCGAGGAGGGGGCAGTACTACATCTTCGACGACGATGCGGGGCCGAAGGTCAGGAGGATAGTCCACCAGACGCCCACGCCCACTACGAAGGGGGTTTACGTCATCACGGAGATGAACGACGGGGTCATGATAGGGCCCACCGCCGAGGATCTGCCGGAGGACGCGAAGGACGACACCTCGACGACCCGGGAGGGGCTGGAGTTCGTCTGGGAGATGGCGAAGAAGCTGGTGAAGGGCCTTCCGCCGAGGAAGAAGGTTATAAGGACCTTCGCGGGCCTCAGACCGGAGCCACCGGACGGAAGGTGGATAATAGAGGCCTACGACGATCCTTTGGGCTTCATAAACGTCGCAGGAATACGCTCCCCGGGACTCACCGCGGCCCCGGCCATAGCGCACTACGTCGTCGAGGAGCTGATTCAGGGGAAGCTGGACGTAAAGCTAACACAGAAGTCGAGCTGGAACCCCTACGGAAGGGGTTTCTGGTTCAAGGCCCTGCCGAGGGAGAAGCAGGCCGAGCTGATAAAGAGAGACCCAGCCTACGGAAGGGTGATCTGCACCTGCCGCACGATAACCGAGGGCGACATAGTGAACGCCATAAACCGCATGAAGCGGATGGGCGTTAAGACCATCAGCCTCGACGGTGTTAAGCTCAGGACCGGCGTCATGGGTGGAACCTGCCAGGGGGCGTTCTGCAGGGTCAGGATAGCCAGCATAATAGCGAGGGAAGCGGGAATCCCGCTCTGGAAGGTCACCCAGAAGGGAGAGGGGAGTGAATACGGCATAGGCGATGTGAAGGTTCTCCTCAGGGGGGAGAAGGATGAGGAGTGAGTACGACGTCGTCGTCATAGGTGGCGGCCCGGCGGGCCTCGCCGCGGCGATTAAGGCGAAGGAACTCGGGATGGACGTTCTGCTCCTCGAGAGAAGGGAATACCTCGGTGGAATACCCGTCCAGTGCGTTCACCCCGGCTTCGGGCTCCACTACTTCGGGGAGGACCTCACCGGGACGGAGTTCATCCACCGCTTCATCGAGAAGTTCAGGGGGATGGGGATAGAGCACTACACCAACGCCCACGTCCTTAACGTGGTGTCCCGCTCTTACTGGCACAAGGTACTCACGGTGGTGACGGAGGAGGGGCTCTTCGAGGTCAGGGCTAAGACCGTCATCTACGCGGCCGGCGCGAGGGAGAGGCACGCCTTCGAGATAGGTATAACCGGCCACAGGGTCGCGGGTATATACACCGCCGGGGAAGCCCAGACCATGATGGACGTCTACGGCGTGATGCCCGGAAAGGAAATCGTCATAGTGGGCTCGGGCGACGTCGGCCTCATAATGGCGAGGAGGTTCACCCTCGAGGGCGCCCACGTCAAGGCGGTTGTGGAGCTCATGCCCTACCCCGGTGGCCTGACCAGGAACGTCGTCCAGTGCCTCGAGGACTTTGGGATACCCCTCTACCTGAGCCACGCCGTGACGCGGGTCGAGGGGAATAAGAGGGTCGAGAGGGTGATAGTCACCAGGGTCGATGAGAACCTCAAACCCGTCCCCGGAACGGAGGAAGTCATAGAGTGCGACACGGTGATCCTGGCCGCGGGCCTCGTGCCCTACCTGAAGGTCATAGAGAAGGCCGGCGTGGAGATAGACCCCGCCACAGGGGGGCCCGTCGTCAACAGTTACCTCGAAACGAGCGTCCCGGGAATCTTCGTCGCGGGAAACGCCCTCGTCATCAACGACCTCGTCGATTACGTCGTCGAGCAGGGCGAGGAGGCGGCGAGAGGGGCCTACGAGTTCGTCAAAAACGGCGGCCTGCCCTCCCTCAGGTGGAGGAAGCTCGTGAAGGGCAGGAACGTCCGCCTGGCGGTTCCGCACTACCTGTCGGACACCAGGGACACCATCGTCTACGCGAGGGTTAAAAAACCCGAGGAGAACGTCGTACTCCGCTTCCCGGAGATAGGGAAGGAGGTAAGGCTACCCTTCGTGAAGCCCTCGGAGATGGTACGGGTGAAGCTGCGGAAGGAGGAGATAGCCCGCGCAGGGGGAAGGATCACGATGGAGGTCGTTGGGGATGAGTGAGGTAAAGAGGTTCAAGCTGACCTGCATCGTCTGCCCCCTCGGCTGCGAGATAGAGGTGGAGATGGAGGGCGACAGGATAACCTCGGTCAGGGGCTACACGTGCCCCAGGGGCAAGGGGTACGCGGTACAGGAGGTTACGGAGCCAAAGCGCACCGTCATGAGCGTCGTCCCGGTAAAGGGTGGGAAGTTCCCGACCGTGGCAGTGAAGAGCGATAAACCCGTCCCCAAGGAGCTCGTGCCGAGGATAATGCGTCTCCTCGCGGACGTCGAGGTCGAGGCCCCGGTGCACGTCGGTCAGGTCATAGTGGAGAACGTCCTCGGAACGGGGGCCAACATCGTGGCCACGAGGGAGGCGTGAGCCCTTCCACCCCTTTGCCTTCGTTCCCTTTTAGCACCGGACTTTCGGTTCCCAAAATCTTAAATACGCCTTGGGCAGATAGATAACACTCAGAGTGATACGGGGTGAACAACATGCGGTTCACGGTCCTCAAAATCAACCTGAACGAGGGAAAAGTAGAGAGCGAGGAGCTGGAGAAAGAGGGAGTGTACGGGATAATCGACTACGGAATAGAACTCCACGAGAGCCTTGGAACTCACAGCATCGAGCCCTACGACGGGAGGAACGTCGTTGTGATGGGTATGGGGCCGTTCTCGGGTTCCGCCCTTCCCGGGGCCCACAGGCTTATGTTCTTCTTCCGTTCGCCCCTCTACGGCACGCTCTTCCCGTCGGCGATGGGCGGGGCGGCCTACGCCTTCAGGAACGTCGGGGTGGACTTCGTCACCTTCGAGGGCAAGGCCGAGAAGCCGGTCGTCGTCCTCCTTTACAACGACGGTGAGAACGTAAAGGTCGAGCTCCACGCGATAGACCTCGAGAAGGTCGTCGAGATATGGAGGGGTTACAGGGGCGAGGAAGGCGTCTACGCCCTGACCCAGTACCTCATCGACACCTTCGGCGGGAGGTTCGACTTTGAGTACAGGATAGCGGTGGTCGGGCCTGCTTCTTTGAACACCAACTACGGGGCGATATTCTCCCAGGCCCTCAGGAAAGGTAAGAGGCTCGTCGGGAGCGAGGACTGGGCCGCCCGCGGTGGCTCGGGCTCGGTTCTCCTGAGGGCGCACAACGTCGTCGGGATAATCTTCGGCGGAAGGCCGAGGAAGAGGGAGTTCCCGGGCGAGGACGTGGCCAACTTCAGAACGGCGAAGGCCATCGTCGAGGGCGTCCACAAGAAGCCCTACAACGAGGTCGTGAGCGAGAAGACGACGAAGTACCGCTTCAACCCCAAGCTCAACACCGGTGGAACCTTCGGCGGCAACTACCCGGCTGAGGGCGATTTTACACCCATCCTCAACTGGAGCATGCCCTACATCCCGAAGGAGGAGAGGATCAAGATCCACGAGAACATAATGAAGCACTACTGGGAGCCCTTCAACGAGGAGGCCATAAAGCCAAAGCACTGGACAACGTGCGGCGAACCCTGTCCCGTCGTCTGCAAGAAGTACCGCAACGGACACCACGTCGAGTACGAGCCCTACGAGGCCAACGGGCCCCTCAGCGGAAGCATAAGCCTGCGCGCCAGCGAGATAAGCGTTCACGCGGTCGACTCCATGGGCTTCGACGCTATAGAGTTCGGCGGAACCGCGGCCTGGGTTCTTGAGCTGGTTCACCGCGGCCTTCTGAAGCCCGAGGAGGTCGGCCTGAGCGGAAGGCCGGAGTTCACGAAGGAGGCGTTGCTTGAGAAACCCGTTGAGGCGAGCGAGGTCAACGCGAAGCTCGTGGCGGAGCTGGCCCACAGGGTGGCCTTCGCGGAGAACGAGGTGGCGAGGATAATCGGCCTCGGGAAGAGGAAGGCGAGCGTTATCTTCGACGAGAGGTTCAAGGACAGGCTCGACTACGGGGAGAGCTTCAAGGACCACGCCGTTTTCACCCCTCTCGGCGAGGACGGGGAGATGACGCCGACGATGTACTGGGCGATAGGGAACTACATCCCGCTTCCGATACAGGGCCGCTACTGGACTTTCTACCAGTTCGGCGTCTTCCTCGAGCCCGAGGAGCTCGCCCGGAAGATAATCGCGAGCGCCCTCTGGGAGTTCTGGTACGACAACGTCGGCTGGTGCAGGTTCCACAGGGGCTGGATGAAGCCCGTCCTCAGGGCGCTCTTCATGGAAGCCTACGGTGAGAACGTCGACATGGAGGAGCACGCGAGGAGGCAGATAAAGAGGCTCATCGAGTACGCGAAGAAGGCCGGTTACGGGCCCGTCTTCTGGGACTCCATGAGGGTCATCGACCTCGTTGCCGCGGGGAGCGAGGAGTTCGGGAACGAGCGCTGGGCGGAGAAGTTCAGGCTCGACAAGGTCGGCACGGCCAAGGAGTACCTCGAGAAGGTGCTCGACGCCTACAGCGAGGAGCTGGGCGTCGAGTGGAGGCTCTGATCTTCCTTTTCTTCTTCCCGCGAGATAACCTTTATATCCAAGCCCTTCCCCAGTTCTTCGGGTGAGAAGGATGAGGGCAGTCGTGATAGGCTCCGGAATCGGCGGCCTTTTGACGTCCGCGTTTCTCGCGAGGAGCGGTTACGAGGTCACCGTCCTCGAGAAGGCCCCCTACATCGGCGGCCGTTTTACGAATTTGGACTACAAAGGCTTCGGCCTCTCCACCGGGGCGTTCCACATGCTCCCCCACGGTGAGGACGGGCCCTTGGCGTATCTCCTCAGGCTCCTCAATGCCAACGTTCGAATCGTCAACTCGAACCCGAAGGGGATGATCCTCTACGAAGGGAAGACCTTCCACTACAGGGACGGCTGGAGGTACCTGAGCCTAAAGGAGAAGGCAAAGGCGTTGAAGCTCCTCGCCGATGTGAAGAGGAACAGGCTTCCCGCCGGAGAAGAGGCGGAGATGAGCGGGAGGGAGTGGATCAGGGAGAGGATAGGCGACAACGAGTTCGTCGACCTCTTCATAGAGAGCTTCCTCGGGTGGGCCGACAGCGTCCTCGACGTTCCCGCCGGTGAGCTGGCGCGGGAGATAAAGGCCGCTCTGAGGTGGGGAGGACCGGGTTTAATCAAAGGAGGATGCAGGGCGATAACCGGTGAGCTTGCGAGGATAACGGAAGTCCACGGGGGGGAAATCCTCACGGGAAAGAGGGCCGTCGAGGTCGACGTTGAGTCGAAGAAGGTCGTAACCTCGGACGGCGATGAGTTCCCCTACGACGTCCTCGTCTCGAACGTCGGGATAAGGGAAACGGTCGGGCTAATCGGAAGGGATAACTTCGAGAGGGCCTACCTTAAACACGTCGATTCGCTGAGGCCGAGCGAGGGGATAAAGTACAACGTCGCGCTCAAGGGGGAGAAGAGGATAGGGAACACCGTGGTCTTCACCCTCGACACGGAGCGCGTAAACGGTTACAACGAGCCGTCGAGCCTCTCTCCTGAGCTCGCTAAGGAAGGCTACACTCTCATAATGCTCCACCACGCCCTGAGGAGCGGGAACGTTGGGGCGGAGCGCAGGAAGGGCATCGAGGACATCCACCGCATCTTCCCGAACCTTGACGGGGAAGGGGAGATACTGCTCGTCCAGACGTACCTCGACGGGAACCCCGTGAACCGCGTGGCGAGCGGGCAGGTCGTCGAGGACTTCCCGATTGAGGACGTTTACATCGTCGGCGACGCCTACAAACCGCCCGGCGGGATAGAGGTTGAGGGAATAGCCCTCGGCGTCATGAGAACCCTCGAGAGGCTCGGCCTCGGCAACTTCTCGGACTGGTACCTCTGAGGTCGACGGCTGTCCTTTATCTTTGTCAACTTATTCTCTCCTTTTCCGAACCTTTTTCCAGTGAAGGGTTCCGTACCCTAACGAACGTTTTTATTCTCAGAGACGTATCCGTACATCACGGAGGTGATGCTCATGAAGAGGGTCGTCATAGCCCTCGGCGGTAACGCCATCCTCCAGAGGGGGCAGAGGGGAACGTACGAGGAACAGATGGCCAACGTCACGAAGACGGCGAAGCAGATAGCCGATATAATCCTCGACAACGACTACGAGGTCGTGATAACCCACGGGAACGGCCCGCAGGTCGGTGCCCTTCTCCTCCACATGGACGCGGGTCAGCAGGTTCACGGGATACCGGCCCAGCCTATGGACGTCGCCGGGGCGATGACCCAGGGCCAGATAGGCTACATGATAGGGCAGGCGCTCATCAACGAACTGAGGAAGAGGGGCGTGGAGAAGCCCGTCGCGACGGTTGTTACCCAGACCATCGTTGATAGGAACGACCCGGCCTTCCAGAACCCGAGCAAACCGGTTGGGCCATTCTACGATGAGGAAACTGCCAAAAAACTCGCGAGGGAGAAGGGCTGGACGGTTGTAGAGGACGCCGGGAGGGGCTGGAGGAGGGTCGTCCCGAGTCCCGATCCTAAGGGCCACGTCGAGGCGCCTGTCATAGTTGACCTCGTGGAGAAGGGCTTCATAGTCATAGCCAGCGGCGGTGGCGGCGTTCCCGTCGTTGAGGAGAACGGTCAGCTTAAGGGAGTGGAGGCGGTCATAGACAAGGACTTGGCCGGAGAGAAGCTGGCGGAGGAGGTTAACGCGGATGTCTTCATGATACTGACGGACGTCAACGGCGCGGCGATTAACTTCGGGAAGCCGGACGAGAGGTGGCTCGGAAAGGTCACCGTTGAAGAGCTAAGAAGGTACTACGAGGAGGGCCACTTCAGGAAGGGGAGCATGGGACCGAAGGTTCTCGCCGCCATAAGGTTCGTTGAGTGGGGCGGTGAGAGGGCCATAATAGCCTCCCTCGATAGGGCGGTCGAGGCCCTCGAGGGGAAGACGGGAACGCAGGTGGTGAAAGGGTGAGCCAAAGGGTATAAATACCCTCGCTCCCTTTTTTATTGGGTGGTGACATGGGCGATGCAGTTTCCGGGTTCTTTGGCTCACTACTGTGGTGGCTGTTTTTGATCTACCTCCTGCTGTGGCCCCAGATGCAGTACAGGAACCTCCAGATAGCGAGGATAAGGTTGCTGAAGCGACTCTCGGAGAAACGCAAATCAACGGTTATAACCCTGATTCACAGACAGGAGAGCATCGGGCTCTTTGGCATACCATTCTACAAGTTCATAAGCGTCGAGGACAGCGAGGAGGTTCTGAGGGCCATCCGCTCGGCACCGAAGGACAAGCCGATAGACCTCGTAATCCACACCCCCGGCGGGCTCGTTCTGGCCGCCACGCAGATCGCCAAGGCCCTCCACGACCATCCGGCGGAGACCCGCGTCATAGTACCACACTACGCCATGAGCGGCGGAACGCTGATAGCTCTGGCCGCGGACAAAATCGTGATGGATCCCCATGCCGTTCTCGGCCCGGTTGACCCGCAGCTCGGCCAGTACCCGGGACCGAGCATAGTCAGGGCGGTCGAGAGGAAGGGCGTTGACAAGGTGGACGACCAGACGCTCATCCTCGCGGACGTGGCCGAGAAGGCCATCAGGCAGGTCCGGGACTTCATATACGGCATCTTGAAGGATCGGTACGGTGACGAGAAAGCTAAAGAACTCGCGCAGATCCTGACGGAGGGCAGGTGGACCCACGACTACCCGATAACCTACGAACACGCAAGGGAGCTCGGCCTTCACGTGAGCACGGACGTTCCGAAGGAGGTCTACGCCCTGATGGAGCTCTACAAGCAGCCAATGAAGCAGAGGGGGACGGTGGAGTTCATGCCCTACATCCAGAGGGGCGAGAGTTCCTGATGCATCTATTTTCCATCCCTTCTCCTTCTCTTTGGACAGTCCACAAAATTTCAGCCAAAAAGTTTTTATTTGCTCCCGTCGTTTTCAGTCCAGATGTTCGGAGCGAATAACGCTGTTCTAAAAATAGGGAAGGGGAAGGGAGATGCAAACGAAAGTAGACCCAGAGGAGATTAAGAGGATCAAGAGGGAGATAGAGGCCCTTGAAAAGGAGAGAAAAGAGATAAGGGCCAAACTGGAGGAGCTTGATAAAGAGCTTCAAATCTGGATCCAGAAGAGGGATGAGAAGAACAACGAGGTTAAACAGTTACGTCAGAAGGGGCACGAGTACAAGGCCAAGAGGGACGAGATAAACGCGCAGATACAGGAACTCAAGAAGAACCGCGAGGAGATAAACGCCAAGCTCGACCTCCTTTACCAGGAGATACTCGAGTACAGGACCAAGAGGGACGAGTACAACCAGCTCAGACGCCTCAAGATGCCGCCCGCGAAGATACAGGAACGGATCGAGAAGCTCGAGTGGGAGCTCCAGACCAACCCGAACGTAACCCCCGAGAGGGAGAAGCAGATAGTCGACCAGATCCAGGTTCTGGCGACCGAGCTCGAGATAATCCAGCAGGCCAACAGGTTCCACAACAAACTCGTCGAAACGAGGAAGAAGGTCGACCAGCTAAAGAAGGCCCGGAGGGCCATAAGCATGGAGATACAGAAGCTCGCAAACCAGAGCCAGCAGTTCCACGAGCAGATGATAAAAGCCTTCAACGAGGCCGACGAGATCAAGAAGGAGGCGGACGAGTACCACGCCAAGGTCGTCGAGCTCCGCGAGAAGATCAGGGAAGTTAGAAAGGAGCTCCGCGAGATCGAGAAGAAGATACAGGAGTACGACGAGAGGCACAAGGAGCTCATAGCCTACAGGCTCGTCGCCAGGATGCGCTCCAAGAAGGACGCCAGCTTCGAGAAGGCCGTAGAGGCACTCGAGAAGTTCAAGCGCGGCGAGAAGCTTTCGCTGGACGAACTGCTCCTCCTCCAGAGGTACAACCTCGTCTGAGGCCTGGCCATGGAAGTGATCAGGCACGAAGGGCCCGGGAGGCTGGGCCTCGTAAGGCTGGGGGAGCGTTCATTCAGGACCCCGGCTCTGGCAGGGGTAGATTTCACCCTCTCCCCGTTCAACTCCTTCTTCCATCCTTCCGAGCCAGGTGACTACGACTTCAACCTCGCCCCCTCGATACCCCTCGGCTTCTACACGCCCGGTGAGGTTATAGAGAAGGCCCTCGAGAGGCTCCGGGGGGTGGACTACAGTGGATTTAACGCCTTCTACCTCCCCGCGCTCCGCAGGACGGAGTACCTGGGGGAGTTCCTCGGGACGATCGAGCGCCACGGTTTCGAGGCCGTCTACCTCGGCAACTCCAGGATCCTGGTGAGGGAGTACCGCTACTTCGTGAGGATTTTAAGGGAACTGCGCGAGAGGTTCCCCAACGTCATGATAATCACCGACTTGGAGCCCTTCTTCTATCCGCTGGCGGTTTACCTCGGCGTCGATGCCTTCGATACCCGTTCCCTCAAGCTCTACGACTTTAAGGGGAAGGCCTTCACCGCTTACAGCCCCTTCGTCTGGGGGGAGGGCGGGAACTCCATTGAATTCGCCCGGGAGACGGTAACCCTCGTCAGGAAGGCCTTCGAGGAGGGAAAGCTCCGCTACCTCGTCGAGAACTTCTTCCCAACCCAGTACAACGCCGGCGTCCTCAGGATAGCCGACCTCGAGCATCCCGATTACCTCGAGAAGTACACGCCCATCCAGCGGGAGACGGTCTACTTCGTCAGCGATGCCTCGATAAGGCGGCCTGAGGTTAGGCGCTGGCACGCCCGCGTTGAGGAGAGGTTCGTCCCGCCGAAGAACACCGAACTGCTACTCCTCTTCCCCTGCTCCGCCAGGAAGCCCTACTCCTTCTCGCGCTCCCACACTCTCTACCGCAAGGCCGTGAAGGAGGCCCTCGGCTCCGGGATAAATAGAGTTCACGAGCTCATCCTCACCTCGCCCTTCGGCGTCGTCCCGAGGGAGTGGGAGTGGCTGGCCAGATACGATATCGTCGTTACGGGCCACTGGAGCGAGGAGGAGGTAAGGCCCGCGGCGGAGCTCCTGGCGAAGACCCTTGAGAAGTACCCGAGGGACGTCCCAATAGTAGCGCACCTCGACGAGGCCTACGCCGAGGTGGCGAGGCTCGCCGCCGAGCTCGCGGACAGGGAGATAACCTTCACGGCCGTGAATAACGGGACGACGAGCAAAGAGAGCCTGAGCTCGCTCACCGAGACCCTGAGGGAGTTCGAGCTCGAGGGAACGAAGGAGGACAAGAGGTACCGCTACCTCGAGGGCATCAGGAAGGTCTTCGACTTCTACTTCGGGGCCGGAGCGGGCGAGGCGGTTCTGCCGGACGATGGAAGGGTTAGGGGCTCGAAGATGCTCCGCCTATTCGCTGGAAACCAGCAGACCGGAACCTTCAGGGACGGCGTGATAAGCGTCACCCCCTTCGGGATGGGGAGGATATACGAGAGGTTAAGGGCCTACTGGGTGAAGGTGGACTTCGAGCTCCGCGGCGACGTCTTCGCCGTCGGCGTTGAGGATGCGGATCCAAGGATACGGCCGGACGACATCGTCGGGGTGGTTCGCGACGGCGAGGTCATCGGCGTCGGAAAGGCGGTCCTCGCTGGAGAGGAGATGGTCAGGGCGAAGAAGGGTGTCGCCGTTAAGGTCAGGAAGAGGGCGTAACCCCTAAAAACCCGCTTTTCCATTCTTCGACCATGCCCAGACACTTCAAGAAAGGCGTCAAGCGGGAGCACCACTTCCTCAAGGGACTTGAAAAGCCTCTGGAGGAGATAGCGGCGGTTCCAGGGGTCAAGAAGGTCATACCGGGGAGGATATACGCGAGCGACTCGAGGGGCTTCGAGATAAAGGTAACGCGGGAAACCAAAACCGGCCTCAAGCTCGTGGCGAAGAGCAACGGGAGCGTCCAGGAAGTCTTCCTCGTCGTTGACAGGAAGGACAGGGAGAGGGTGCGACGGGAAATAGAAGAGAAGATGAGCACGAACTAAATCTCCTCGATCCGCGGGACCACCTCCTCGGGGGTTCCGGTCAGCACCACCCTCCCCGCGGCTATCACCACCATTCTGTCGGCGAACTCGACCAGAGGGCGCCAGATGTGGGAGACCACGACCATGTTGGTTCCCTTCCCCGCCTGCTCGCCTATGATCCTCGACACCTCCTTGATTCCCTCGAGGTCGAGGTTCGCCAGCGGCTCGTCCAGAAGCACCAGCTCAGGTTTCCGAGGAACGCCTGGATGAGACTGATCCTCTTGAGCATGCCGGCGGAGGGGTCACGACGGTGAGGGTCGCGTTTGCTGGTGAGAGCTTCAGGAAAACGTTCGAATTTTCTCAGGGCCACACTCTCCTCCGCCGATAGTTGGTGACGTTGAGAACCTTGAAGGTCAGTTACGAATCATCCGAGAGGGGGAAAAGCCCTAATCGGGGGGCCGCGCCTAAATCTCCCCCTTCCCCTCGAAGAACGCCTCGAGCTCCTCGTCGCTGATGTCCTCCTCATCATCGTAGCCCAGCTCCCTCCTCTGGAGCTCTATCAAGCCGGGTGTCAGGAGGAGCTTTCCGTCGAGCTTCGGAACCGCGTAGTGGAGCGTTATCTCACTGAACTCATCGAGCTTTATCGTCGGGTTCTCCTCGTACTCTATCTCATCGAGCCTCCTGCCGTCGGCTATGAGCTTCGCCACTATCGCGGCGCCATCGATGGAGTACTGCGGTTTGCCTATGTGCCTCACCTTAACGCCCTCCATGCGAGAGGTTATGAACTCCCTCGTCCTGCCGCGCGGCACGGCGTCGCCGAGGATTCCGCCGATCACTATCATCGTATCCTCGTCGACCTCCTCAGGCTTGAGCTCCTCCCCGGCCTGAAGGTCGAGGACGATGAGCTTGGAGCGGTCGAGGGGGAAACGCGTAACGCTCTCGCTTATGACGCTCCCCAGTCTGGCCAGTCTCTCGCGCTCGTCGTCGCGGACGTTGGTGAACACCAGCTTGTCCCACCACTCCGCGACGTGGCTGTACTCCAGCCAGAGCCAGTCGCTTATCTCCTCGAGGTGCTCGATGATGAGGTACGCCATTCCACCCACCGGCGGTGTTTGAGTTCGGCCTTTTAAAAGGTTGCTTGTAACCAGGGATGTCCAGCAAGGGTTTTAAGCGGAAAACTTTAGTCCTCCTCATGAGCTTCCGCGAGAAGTACGCGAGACTCGGGGAGCGCTACAACGTCCTCGAAAAACCTTTGGACGGGGCGTTATGCCCGCTGAGGCGGAAGGCGGTGAGCTTCGCCCGGGGAAAGACCCTCGAGATAGGCGTAGGCGTCGGTAAGACCCTCAGGTACTATCCAAAAGACGTCGAACTGCACGCCATAGACGCCGTTCCCGAGATGGTGAGGATAGCCGAGAACAGGGCCAGGGAACTCGGGTTGAACGCTCGATTCTACGTCATGGACGCCGAGAGGCTGGAGTTCCCGAGCGAGAGCTTCGATACCGTGATCTCGTCCTTCGTCTTCTGCACCGTTCCGAATCCGGAGGTCGCTATGAGGGAAATCCACCGCGTCCTGAAGCCCGGCGGGAGGGCGATATTCCTCGAGCACACGAAGAGCGACTCCCGGCTTTTGAACTGGCTCTTCCTGAAGCCCCTCGACCTTCTCCTTGGGGCCCTGCTGGACGACAACACCCTTAGGGAGACGCAGAGGCTCGTGGGGGAGTACTTCGAGGTCGAGCACGAGGAGAGCCACTACCATGGAATCGTGAGGCTCATGGTGGGGAGGAAGGAGGGATAAAACTTTTAAAGTCAGGTGGCCCCCTATATTACGGGCTGGACGGAGCGGTGGTAGTCTAGCCTGGTCCAGGACACCGGCCTCCCAAGCCGGTAACCCGGGTTCGAATCCCGGCCACCGCACCAGATCAATCCTTTCTTAACTAAATCGTTGATGAAAATCATGACGGGAAGAGCATAGTTCCGTCTCACCCCTCTTGGTGAGGGAAGGCGTGAGGGATTACGCCCTGATAAGTAAACTCTCCGACAGCATACTGCAATACGCCGAGAACGTGTACGGCGGAGGTAGTTGACCTGTTGGTAGATAAAAAAGAAGGTATCGCGGGCCGGCTCACTTCAGCCTCTCGAGGATTATCGCGGGGCAGACCCTCGTGACGCCCTCGAGCTTCCCTATCCTGTTGGATATTATGTCGGAGAGGTCCTCCCCGTCCTTGGCCCATATCTCGGCCATTATCATGTGGTCGCCGCTGGTGAGGTAGACGCTCCTGACGAAGTCGAACTCCTTGAGCTTGCTGGCAACGTCGAATATCTTTTCAGGGAGCGTATCGACCCCGGTCAGGCTGACCAGGTTGTAGCCGAGCTTTGATGAGTCAACGACAACCGTGTACTGCTTTATGACACCCTCTTCCTCGAGGGCCTTCACGCGCTTCCTGACGGCCGTCTCGCTGATGCCCAGAACCTTGGCTATCTCCGTGAATGGGGTGCGGGCGTCCTTCGTGAGCATGTCGATTATGATCCTGTCCCTCTCATCAAGCATTTTTCATCACCTTGATTGATATTGTGCAGACCAGGTATATTAAGTTTTTGAACCTGCTGGTTCCAAAGTTAAACCCCGAGTTTAAGTTTGACAACCGTCTCCACGTGGGGCGTGTGCGGGAACATGTCGAGCCCCACCGCGGCTTCCAGACGGTAGGTCTCCGAGAGCTCGCGGAGATTGTCCGCAAGGGTTCTCGGATTGCAGGAGACGTAGACGATGCTTTGCGGCCTGTCTTTTAAGATTTTCCTTATCAGTTTGGGATGCAATCCAGCCCTCGGTGGATCGACTATTACGGTGTCGTACTCCGAGAGGTTCTCGACGTCCCTATCCCGCCCGACCCTGAAGGTCGCTTCGGCGTTGTTGAGTTCGGCGTTCTTATTTGCCATTTCGACCGCGAAGGGGTTGACCTCGACTCCCTCGACCTTAAAACCCCTCCTCGCCAGGTGAACGCCGAAGGTCCCAACGCCCGAGTAGAGGTCGAGAACCCTTTCGCCGTCGACGAGTTCACTCACCTCTTCAACCAGCGTCACCGCGGCGTAGCTGTTCGTCTGGAAGAAGCTGTTGGGGTGGACGAGGTAGGTGACGTCGCCGAGCCTCTCCCTTATGAACTCCGAGCCCCAGAACCTCTCCACGTCGCCGTAGGAAACGTCGCTCGGGGTTCTGTTAACGCTCCAGTAGACAGAGGTGGCGTAGTCGAAATAGTACGGGAACTCCTCGGGGAGGTTTCCCTCGGAGGTGACGAGGTTGACCATGAGCTCGCCCGTGAACTTACCCTCGCGGATGACGACGTACCTCAGGAAGCCCTCGTTCCGCCGTATGTCGTAGAGGCTCGGCTTGAAATCCTCGATGAACTCCCTGAGTGAGCGGAGGACCTTTTTACTGGACTCACCGAAGACTGGGCAGTAATCTATATCCACCGCGTCCCACCAGGTGCCGCGCCGCCTGAAGCCTATCCCCTTTGTCGAAACGACAACATCAATTCGATTTCTATGACCGTATATCACAGGTGAGGGGATGACGTCGACGTTAAAGCCCAGAATCCTGGATAACCTGTCGGATTTGAACCTGACCTGCTCATCGTAGGGGAGGTGCTGGAGGAGACAGCCGCCGCAGGTCCCGAAGTACGGACACCGCGGTTCGGTTCTCACCGGAGAGGGCTCCGTTACCTCAAAGTCTGTTGCAACGAGCGTTCTCTTCTTTCGTCTCCACTTCCGCACCTCCACCCCGTCACCCGGGGCTGTGAAGGGGACGTGAATCTCCTTCCTTCCGAGCTTTACAACCCCGAACCCCTCGTCATCGAGCCTCTCAACCGTTCCGCGCATGCCTTCCCCTCGCCCGGCCTCTTTATAAACATGACCTTGAATGTGTGTCAACTTGCCCCACGGAAGGTTTATTTAGGTTGTCGTCATAAACAATAACGGTGCCCCCTATGTTCGGCAGGCGCAAGGACGTTGTTTATAAGGTTCTCGCCACCAAGAAACGGGCCGTGGCGCTCCAGTCCCTGAGCGCCGAGCTCGAAACCCCTATGCCCGCGGTTCTAAAAACCGTCAAACAGCTTGAATCCGACGGTCTGGTCGAGGTGTTCTACGGCCAGGAGAAGGCGTCGATCATGGTAAGGGCAAAGACCATAGGGGATTTCGTCTGATCCCATCCCGCTCTTTTTCATTCCTCATTTGAGCGGTTTTTGAAAAAGAAAATCGGAATGAAAAGTGGTATCTTCGGGCCTTCCGGATTAACCCCGTGCCTCCCACGAATCCCTGCGGGCGAAGAGCTCCGAGACCCTTACGAGGGGGATGAACCGGTACTTTTCCACTATTTTGTCCTCCGCGCCCTCCTCCCTGTCCACGACGACGCTTATCGCCACCACCTCGGCCCCCGCGTTCTCCAGAACCTCCGCCGCCCTCAGGACGCTTCCCCCGGTTGTCGTCACGTCCTCGACGAGGAGTACTCTATCGCCGGGATTCACCTCCCCCTCTATCTGGCTCCCCGTGCCATGCCCCTTGGGCTTCTTCCTGACCACGAGGAGCGGCTTTCCGGTTTTGAGGGCCAGTGCCGTGGCTATTGGAACCGCCCCGAGCTCGGGACCGGCGACGCGGTCGAAGCTTATCCCCGCCCTCTCTGCTTCCTCTGCCATCAGTTCCGCGATGAGCCTGAGAGCCTCCGGGTTCGTGCTGAGCCTCTTGACGTTGATGTAGTAGTCGCTCTCCCTTCCGGAGGTGAGCACGAAGCGGCCGAAGAGTATCGCCCCCTCCGAGAAGAACATCTCCATGAGCCTCTCCTTCGCGTCCCCCATCTTAGACACCTTGGTGTAAATTTTCTCCAGATCCAACGGTTAAACTCACATCTGAATTTAAAAAGGTGATGCCAAGTTTAATAAGTTTTCACGGTTAAGGACCACCATGACACCCGAGAAAGTTATCGGGTACTACTTCGGAATATTGATCCTCCTCGGGGGCCTCTCCGTCCTCCTTGGCCTTAAGTACACCCTTCAGCGGTGGCGCTCCCTTCCGGAAAGTCCCTGGAAGGCCAGCTCTTTTGGCCTCGGCCTACTCGGACTCCTCGTGGCGTCTCTCCTCGAGGCTCCCTTCCTCTACCTTGGGGGATGGGTGGCGTTAGCTTTCGCCGCGGGTGTAATCGAGGAATCAGTAAAGCTCCTGCCCCTGAGGTTCTTTAGACGCTCACCGGAATGGGAGAGGTGGAAGCTCGCGGTTGGGGCCGGGGCCTTCCTGGGGGTTGCCGAGGGGTTCCTCTACACCGCCGGAATCTTCGCCCTCGACCAGCCACTCTACCTCGTCGCCGTGAGGTTGATCCTCGTGGGATTGCACACGGTTTGGGCCTCCGTAAGCGCGGGTTTCCTGCTCGGCGGGACCGGAAGGGGGCGTTTCGCAGGGGTTCTATTCTCGATGACCGCCCACGCCCTCTACGACCTCCCACCGCTGGCGATGGTCGATGGTTATTCCGGAACGGTCGTGGCGGTTCTGGTGGGCCTTTCAGGGGTTTTCCTGCTGGTCGCCCCGCCCGTGGCAAAGAAGGCCGCCGGGCTGGTCGGGCAGGTCCCCTGGGGAAGTGGAGGGCACGACGAGCCGGAAGATATTGAAGAAATCCAGGGGAGGCTTGACGCTCCCTCCACGAAGGACGGGAATTGAACACAAAAAACGTCACTTCCTGGCCTTGAACCTCTCCTGGAGCTCGTAGAGTTGAGATATCCTCTCGATGGTGTCCGCTTCCTCGGGGCTCTTGTCCTCCCTGAGGGCGACGTAGCGCGGGAACCTCAGCGCGAAGCCGCTCCTGTACTTCGGGCTCCTCTGTATCTCCTGGTAGGTTACCTGAATAACGATTTTCGGCTCTATCTCAACGTTCTTACCCTCTTCGCGGACTATCAGGGGCCTGAGCATCTTCGTGAACTCGGCCAGGTCCTCGTCCGTAAAGCCGCTCCCCACCTTGCCAACGGGGACGAACTCGCCGCTGTGGGGGTCGAAGGCCGCAACGAGGAACGAACCGAGGAGATGCGCGCGCCTGCCCTCCCCCCACTCCGCCCCTACGATGACGAGGTCTAAGTCCTCCATCGTCGGCTTTATCTTGAGCCACTTCTTGCCGCGGTTACCGGGCTCGTAGATCGAGTCGAGCCTCTTGGCCATCAGCCCCTCGTGGCCGAGCTCGAGGGCCCTATGGTAGAACTCCTCCGCCTCATCCGCGTTGTCAGTTACCAGCTGTTCAGCCAGCTTTACCCTCTCGCTCTGAGAGACCGCCTCTTCCAGCCTCTTCCTCCGCTCGGAGAAGGGCGTCTCTATTAGCTCCTCCCCATCCACGTACATGATGTCGAAGAGGTTCAGCTCGAGGGGGATCCTCTCCACCATCTCCTCGATGTTGTACTTCCGCCTGAACCTCCGCAGGACGTACTGGAAGGGCCTCGGTCTCCCGCCCTCGCCAACGGCGACGAGCTCGCCCTCGACTATAGCTTTCTCCGCCTTCAAGCTCTCTTTTATGGCTTCAACCATCTCGGGGATCGACCTCGTCACGTTCTCCAGCCTTCTCGAATAGATGATGACCACCTCGCCGTCCTTGTGAACCTGAACGCGCGCCCCGTCGTACTTTATCTCGAAGGCGGCCCTTCCGCCCATCTCCTCGAGGGCGTCCTTCACTCCCGCCGCGTTCTGGGCCAGCATCGGCCTTATGGGCTTGCCCACTTGTATCCTGACCTTTGCAAGGCCACCGTCGCCCTCGAGTTTCGCTACCCTCGCGACGTAACCGAAGTCGCTCGTTAGCATGTAGGCCCTCTCGACGAGCTCGGCTTTAACACCGAAGGCCTCTGCTATCGCGTCCCTCATCAGCCCCTCGGCGACCCCGGTTCTCATGGTCCCGAGGACCGTCCTCGCGAGGTACTTCCCCTCCTCGGGTTTGGCGTCCATGAAGAGGTTCGCGAGGTACTTCAGCTTCCTGTCCTGGCTCCCCTGCCCGGCCGCCTCGGCTATCTTAACGAAGGTATCGTAGACCCGCCTGATCGTCAGGGGCTGTGAGAAGAAGCTCCTCTGTTTCTTCCTCTTCAAAGCCAGCGCCACGCTCTCGCCGAGGTCCCCGGTGTCCCTCACCGAATCCTCTATCTCCCCCTCTGAAACGCCCGTCGCCAGCGAGACGGCCTTTATGAGAAGCTTTTCACCGACTCCGAGTTCCCGCTCGTCCCAGTCCGGGAAGACCTTCCCGAGGATGAGGTAGGGGACGATTTCGAGGAGATCATCCGGCGTTCCCTTTAGGAAATCGGCCACGAAGCGCGTCTTCAACGTTTTCAGGGTGGTTTTTTCCAGCCGTTGATAAAGGTCGGCCAGTTCCGAGTACCTCATTTTCCTCACCGTTGTATTTTATTTGGAATAAGTGGATAAAAGGCTAACCTATCCAGCGGCCCACCTTCGGCTTCTCGTCGTAGATCCCGGTTACGTCGTAGGGCAGGCCGAGGTCGGACAGCAACGCTCTGGCCCCATCCACCTCTTTCTCGTGGAGAAGGGCGAAGAGACCCCTTCCGAGCATTATCATCGAGCTCGGCAGTTTGAGGGCCCCGTCGAGTTCCCCCGCCAGCTCGAGGAGCTCCCCCGATAGAAGTCCCGTCCTCTCGGCGAACTCCCTCGCCAGAACCATCATCCTCTCCGGGCGCGGTTCCATGAGGAGCTTTTCGAGGGCGAGCTTCCCCTCTGTTTCTATCGCTTCAACGACGTCCCCATCGAGAACCTCCTTCGTCGAGAGCCTCCCGAGGGGAACCACGAGGACGCGGTAGTCCCCGAAGAAGAGGTTGTCGACGACCCCTACCCCCGGGCCCCCTGCCCTGACCCTGACCTCGATCCCGCCCGCGAGCTGACCTACAACATCGCCGAGGCCTCCCCTGTGGAGAACCTCGTACTTGTGGGCCATCCTTGCCGCCTCGAGCCACGTCCCCCCGAAGGTGTAACCCAGGGCCAGCGCCGTCCCCAGCGCTCCCCCCGCGCTGTTGCCGAAGCCGTAACCGTTCGGAAAATCGAAGTACTGCCATATCTCAACCTCCCCGCGGAAATCCGCCGGAACGAGTTCCTCAGCAACGGAGTAGCTTATCGATGCCCTCTCCCGCTTTACGGGCTCTCCGTTGAAGGCTACGTGGATGTGCCTCTCGAGTCCATCCTCCTCCGTACTCACGAAGACCGTGGTCCCCTTCTCGAGGTTCAGGCCCGCCCCGAGGGAGCCCGCCTTTAACGGGTCATCGTTGAACAGTGGCACGAAGAAAGCGGTTACGTGAGCCGGAACGAACGCCCTGACCAGCATTGTACCACCTAAAAAATGGTGGGGAAAGGACCTAAAAAACTTACGAGGACAGTATGACCCTCTCCGGGCTGATCCGTCTGATGGCCAGAAAACCCGCCAACGCAAAGAGGGCCGAGATCCCGGTAAGGAGCGCCGTCGCGAGGTCCGGAGAGAAGTTTCCCCTGACCATGCCCTTAACCATGTACTGCGGTACCCGCACGAGCACGAAGATCAGCAGGAAGAGCACCACGCTGAGGGTCCGCACGTTGGATATCTGAAGCATGAGGGCCAGCGATAGAACCCCGAATCCCAGCGTAAACAGTCCGCCGCCGATCATGGGCAGGACGAGCCAGGATGCGTGGGATATGGGGGCTTTAATGTAAAACACCAGCCCGATCCCCCACGTGAGGAGGAGCGAGATCAGCAGGGTCGGCAGTATCTCGACCATCAGAAGCTTGGAGGGATCCTCGGGCAGGATGAGGTAGAGGTGGTAGAACCCGGAGGTTTTCTTCTTCAAAAACGGGGCAAAGTACAGGGAGAACGTTACCGTGTACCCCACCAGCATCATGAGGAGGAGGAAATAAACCTGGAACAGCCCCTTGGAGTCGAGGCGGGTTAGCACGTCCCCACCGCTGGAGAACGCCCCATAGAACACTAAGAAACCCAGCAGAGCAAAAACGATGACCGACTCACGGAGGGTGGTGGTGAAGTGGAGTAGCAGTAACTTTCTCGTTCTCATGGAGAACCACCCACCATCGTTAGGTACGTTTTTTCGAGGTCTTCCACATCCTCAAGTGAGAACTGGGCCCTGGTTGTACCGTTCACAATGATCGCCGCCCTGTCGGCTATTTTTTGAACTTCTGGCAGGTTGTGGGAAGAGAAGAATATCGTCTTACCCTCGTCCCTCAATTTCAGGAGAAGTCTTCTCACCTCGACCTGAGCCGTGGGGTCAAGCCCGCTCATCGGCTCATCGAGTATTAAAAGCTCTGGATCGTGGAGAATGGCAGACGCAAGGGAAACCTTCCTCTTCATGCCCTTCGAGAGCTCCTTGAACCTCTTGCCCCAGTGTTCCTTTGAAAACTCAACCGTGTCAAGTGCGGCCTCCACTTCGTCCATATCTCTATCCCTGACGTAAGCCACGAACCTGAGGTTCTCCAAAACCGTCCAGTCGGGGTTCAGGACCTCGTACTCGAACACGACCCCGAGGCGTTTGAAAATACCCCTCCCGGGTTCCTCTCCGAATATCCTAACGCTACCCCCGTCTTTCCTGAGGAGCCCAAGGGTGGTCCTTATGGTGGTGGTCTTTCCGGCTCCGTTGGGACCGAGGAAGCCGTAAATCTCCTCTCGCCCCACGTTGAATGAGACTCCCCTCAGGATCTCCCTTCCCCCCAGTCTCTTCCTCAGGTCCTTTACCTCTATCACGTTCATCAGGGTACCCTCCATATAAGGCGGTAGGTAATGAAATAGGCGATCACGAGTACGATGGTGGGCTCCACGGGGAGGACACTCCCCAACCAGGGCCCCATCAGGAAGATCGCCAGCACTATGTAAGAGTTCGCCACGTAGTTAAAGGCCTTTCTAACCGTCACGGGTCGGTTCGATAACCTCAGGACATCCCTGGCGGACACCAGCAGGAGGGAAACACCGTACAGGGCGAGGATAAGCTTAAACCCACCACCTGTCCTCAATGAGAGGAGCAGAGAGAGCGCACCAACGGGAGCGTCCACGTATCGCCGAATCCGGGGCCAGAAGAAGTCGGTTCCCCCGAGGAAACTCCTCTTCGCGGTTATCAGGAGTAGCACAAACTCGATGTACCCGTACAACCCCAGCAAAAAGGCAAAGAAGTAGACGTTATCCATCGAGGTTCACCCCTAGGTATCTTTTCAGGTTCTCCACCCCAACCTCTTGGGCCCATTTACATTCCGATGGGTGGATCATACCGTTCTCAAGGACGTATCTCGCCCTCAGCATACAGGGAGAGCAGAAATTCAAGAACCTACAATCCCCGCACACGTTTGGCCCGGGGGATGATGCGTTATAGAAGAACATCATATTGTCAGAGACCTCTTTGAACGTTGACTCAACATCACTGGGATCTATCCTCCCAAAAGCATCCCGTTTTGAATCGCTTATAACGCACATTCTGATTCCTAAATCGGGTCCGATAGTGCAACTTCTCCATCCGGCACCACAGTTCTTCGTGGAGCCCTCACTATCGAATTCCTCCAGTTGGATTACTGGAATAATTGACTTAAACTTCTTCCTGACCCTCTTATCTGCGGCGCTGAGCTTCCATAGATCCTCTGGAGACCATACGACATCCCCTGCTTTTCCGAAAGGCAGTATCGGGTTGTAAGAGAATACTTTGACTCCAAGTTTGACGGCGAGTTCTGCAGTCCTTTCAAGGTGGTCTATGTTATCGGGAGTGACGGTCATAGCAACCCTAACTTTGTATCCTGCGGATGTTAATTGTTTAATATTGGAAACTGTCTTTTTCCACGCTCCTGGAATCCCCCTAAACCTATCGTGATACTCTGGATCGTGGCTATCCAAACTGATACTGAAGAACAGTTTTTCCCGGTATTTGCTAAGGCGTTCGATGGTTCCCGGCGGGAGATAAACACCGTTTGTGAGGATACCCACCATGGAGACCCTCTTAGCGGCGTATTCCACAATATCTAAGAAGTCTGGATGAAGGGTTGGTTCTCCCCCCGTTATTTCAATACCCACCAGCCCTCTGGAGACTAAAAAATCTATGGTCTTTTTGAAGGCTTCAAATTCGATGTAAACCGGCTTTTTATCCAATATCCTGTAACAATGGGCGCAGTTGAGATTGCAGTTTTCCGTGAGTTCAAACACCACGTGAACAGGAGTTAGATATTCATATTCTTCAATACTGGCGGATGAACTTACGGGGCTATCGGAGAAGATCACATCACCGAACTTCTCCGCAGTTATTAGAAATTGCAGTATCTTCTCCTGTACCCCCGGATCCGAAGAGATGGATTCCAAAAGGTCCTCAACCGTTAGAGTACCATCACACTTCCTCAGTACCTTCGTGGCGTCATCATTAACGACCCTCACGTTGCCATTTTTTATTAGCACGGCCTGATGGGTATAGATTAGGAGCCGGGTATTATCTGAAAGGGAAACGTATTTTTTGGATATTCCAATATTCATGAGATCTCCCTCCGAACGCACCTAACCAAGTACCTCTGCAACGAATCATTCTATACCATGCTAATTTATGGAGGCAAATAATGGAAAATTAAAAGCCTTCAAAAGAGACCGAAGAGACCGTATATCCCGGCGCCCTCAAAATCGGGGACGGGACCATCCGCAAGGCAGATGGCGCAGATGGAACAGGCCGCACAACCCTTGCCATTAGGAGCCTGCACCACATAGTGGGGGTCCATATTATCACCTCCTGTAGATTTTCGTCTATTAAGCTTAACAGGAGTATTTAAGTTTTTTGTTAACCTTTGGTTGATAACCCTAACAACATTGGTATCGTCAGTATAAAAAACAAGAATATCCATTAACACAACATAAGAAAAATAAAAATCGGATTTAATAAAAAATGTAAAAACCTGGACTCACTCCTCGGCCACGTACACCGGGACCTTGCCGTGGGGGACCCCGTACTTCCCCCCGTACCACTCGCTAAGGACGTAGTGGGCGCCGATGAGGAGCCCGAGGCCGAGTAAGAGGAGCACGGGCCAGCTGTAGAGGCCTATGCCAAAGAGAAGGTAGAGCACTATACCGACGCTGGCCGCGGTTACCGCGTACGGCACCTGGGTGGTGACGTGGTCTATGTGGTCCGAACCGCTGAACATCGAACTCATAATCGTTGTATCGCTTATCGGGGAGCAGTGGTCGCCGAAGATACCGCCCGCGAAGACGGCACCGATGCTGGCGAAGACCTCGGGGCCGACGTTACCGGTGACTCCGTAGGCGAGCGGTATGGCTATGGGCAGCATGATGCTGAAGGTTCCCCAGCTGGTCCCCGTTGTGAAGGAGATGAACATGGAGATGAGGAACACTATCAGCGGCACCCAGCTTCCGCCAACGCCGGCGCTCTTGGCGAGGTCGACGACGTACGGAGCCGTTCCGACGGCGTCGGTGGCGCTCTTGATACTCCATGCGAGCAGCAGGATCGTGTTGGCGATGACCATCTGCTTCATCCCGCGGACTATCGCGTCCTCGGCTTCCTCTATTGTCATGAGCCTCATTCCCAGCACCAGGATGAAGGCCACGACGACCATGGCAAAGCTTCCCCACAGCAGAGCGAGGGCAGCGTCGGAGTTTCCGAGGACCCCCATCAGTCCGTCGGTGGCGTAGGTCTTGCTTCCCCCGCCGGTGTACCACATGCCGTAGAGTGTGACGAAGATTAGCGTCAGTATAGGCCAGATGAAGACGTGGACGCTGCCGTTCTCCTTCGGCATTCCGAGGTCAACCTCCGTGGTCATGAGCGGTTTGGCACCGTCGCGGAGGACCTTCCCCTCCTTCCTCGCGCGGAGTTCCGCGTGGAGCATCGGGCCGTAGTGCCTGTGGGTAAACGCCACCAGGAAGACGAGGATTATCGCGAATATCGAGTAGAACCTGAAGGGAACGCTGTGGAGCCAGGCGGCGTAGGCACCGTAGTCAACGTTGAGGTCCTTGAAGGCGTCCCCTATCAGGCCCACCTCGTAGCCTATCCACGTCGAGACCAGGGCGAGGCCCGCGACGGGGGCGGCCGTGGAGTCGTCTATATACGCTAACATCTCCCTCGAGACCCGCGTCCTGTCGGTTATGGGCCTCATGGTGTTGCCGACGATGATGGTGTTGGTGTAGTCGTCGAAGAACACGAGCACACCGAGGAGCCATCCCATCAGGGAAGCGCCGCGGCTGGTCCTAACGCGACTCGTGAGGGCACGACCTATCGCCATCGCCCCGCCGGACTTGTATATCAGTCCAACGCCCGCTCCTATGAGGAAGTCGAAGAGCAGTATCTTGACGTTCCAGTCGTCGATGGCGTTTCCAACGATCCAGTCGAGGGTCTGTGTGGTTCCGGTAACGGGGTTCCAGCCTGCGACCATGACGCCTCCAATCCAGACGCCGGCGAACAGGGCCAGGATAACCCTCTTCGTCCATATCGCCAGTATGATGGCCACCAGCGGTGGCAGCAGAGACAGTATTCCGAAATCTGACATTTGTCCACCTCCCCAATACTTCACCCGGAAATCTCAGGTTTAAATATAAACTTTCTGGAATATCTTTTGGCATTCTGTTATATTCTATAGAAAATCCTGCGGAACTTTCCATACGTTGGACCCCTGTTCTTATCTTCATAGTCGATATAGAGGTATTGCTGTATTAATGAATGCTTTCAAGTATATCATTGTGCCACATATCCATGAAAATCTTTCCCAAAAAACTACCGGAAAGGAGCCGGTGAGATTGAAAGACGTCAATTAATAAAGGGATTTAGGAATAGATACTTCAGGGAAATCACGCCATTCTATCAGAAGCCGTTGAGGAGCCCCTTCAGTTTCTGGAAATCCTTCCTAAGTTCCTCCCTCATGGCGGGACGGTAGAGGGCCACCGCTGGATGGTACATTGGCATTATGACGAATTTCCCGAAGAGCGTGCTTGCCTCAAAGGTTTTTCCGTGTATCTTGCTTATGGGCTCGACCTCGAAGCCAAACTTCTCGAGGATGTAGCGCATGGAGTGCCTCCCGAGGGGGACTATGACCTTCGGCCGGATTATGTCGATCTGCCTGTCGAGGTAGGGGGAGCAGGCTTTGATCTCCTCCTCTGTTGGATCGCGGTTCTCCGGGGGACGGCACTTCACTATGTTAGTTATGTAAATCTCGTCCCTGCTGAGACCTATCTCCTCCAGGAGTTCGTCAAGGACCTTTCCGGCGCGACCTACGAAGGGCAGGCCCTTCTGATCTTCCCAGTAGCCCGGCGCCTCCCCCACGAACATGACCTTCGCGTCGTAGCTCCCGGAACCGGGAACGGCGTTCGTCCTGAGCTTTCCGAGGGGGCATCTCTGACACGTCCTTATCTTCTCCTCGAGTTTCCTCATGGCCTCTTCCTTTCCCATGGGAACACCTCATCCACTGATCAGGGTCTTCTGATTTAGGTAGGCCTTGAGGAACTCGACCCAGGCGGTGTAGTAACCCTTCTCGTATTCATCCCTAAACTCGTGCTCGAGGATGCCCTCAAAGTGTTCGAGGAGTTTCTTCGCCTTTTCCCGGTCGTGTTCGTTTATCAGCTGAACTATGAGGGCATCGCCGTCGTTGTCCTTGAGGGCGCTCATGAACCCATCTATGGCCCTTCCGTAGCCCCTTCCCCACTCGTCGGAACCGGCCATCTTCTGGAGCTTCTCCAGGTGAGCCTTCGCCTTCGTGAAGTCCCTCCGGAGGAGGGCCCTTAGAAACATCTCCATCCTCATCTCCCTCGCCGGCATCTCACCACCGGGATAGGTTGGAGGGCCCGCTTTTAACCTTACCGTTGTCCCGCCGTCTGTCCCGGTCTTTTACACAGATATGGGGCATACATATGCAGTAAAATCTTCATATTTACGCAAAAGTTTTTATATCCTGAAGCGAAACAGAGGCCAGCAAAGGGAGTGGAAAAAGGGGTGAATGGGTATGGCAGAAAACGTTGGTGAGGTGCCGAGTGGCGAGAAGGAGTTCGAGCAATTAACGAGGAGGATCAGGGACGTAATCGAGTTCCCCGAGATAGGTGAGGATGAGTTCGAGAAAATGATGAGAAGGGCCAGCAGGGCCTACGGCGGCCCCCTGCCCCACAGGACCTACTCTCTCTGTCCCGAGACGAGGAGGGTCGTTCCCGCCCTCGTGTGGGAGAAGGACGGCAGGGTGTGGATAACCAAGCGCTGCCCCGAGGGTATGATAACCGGTCTTTACTACGAGAGCGTTGAGCAGTACTACAGGTTCCAGAAGTGGAGGTACGACTTCAAGATCACGAGTTCCAACGTCGAGAACACAGGCGCCAACTGTCCTCTCGACTGCGGTCTCTGCTCAAGGCACCGCTCCCACACGAGCCTGATAAACATCGTTTTGACGAACAGGTGCAATTTGAGCTGCTGGTATTGCTTCCCCCCGGACGAGGAGGCGGTTTTCAAGGTCGGAAACGAGGTGAGTCTCCTGAAGTTCGGGGACCTTGCCAAGAGGTTCTCCTTCGAGAACAAAGTTGAGATCGACGGGTTCAAGGGAGAGTACTCAACGCCCGATGATATCCACGTCCTGACCTTCGAGGACGGGGAGGCCAGGTGGACGAAGGTAACCAAATTCCTCAGGAGGAGACACGAGGGCAAGATCCTCAGGATAAGAACGGGAACGGGGAGGACGCTGAGGGTCACCCCGGAGCACAAGGTGTTCGTCCACGTGGACGGAAAGCTCGTGAAGAAGAGGGCCGACGAGCTCAAACCGGGCGACGAGCTTCTCTCAACGTGGAGGATCCCGGAGAGCGGTGCACCCTACACCATAGACCTGATTGAGGCGTTTAAATCCCTGCCCGAGGAGGAGAAGGAGAAGACCTACGTCAGGGGCATAGGGGGAATCGACCTTTCCCCGTTGAAGGAGGAATACGGGGACAGGATTTACTCCTGGAAGAGCCAGGACTCAATGCCTTTAAGCGCCTTCTACAAGCTAAACGTCCCGGGCGAGTTCAGGCTCGGGAGGGACGCGACCGATTATGAACTGCCCTCGAAACTTGAGGTCACTCCCCCCCTCGCAAGGCTCATAGGCTACTTCGTGTCGGACGGGCACTACACAGACAAAGATGTCCGCATAACGGTTGGCCATAAGGACGTTGAAGAGGAGATACTATCTATCCTCAAGGAGCTCAAGCTTCCCCACAGCATCCTTGAGGCCGAAGGGAAGGCGAAGCAGATAGTGATCGGGAGCAGACTGGTCCGCCTCGTCTTCAAGTACGCCCTCGGAATCCCTGAAAAGGCAGAGAACAAGAGGCTCCCGAGGGACTTCCTCAACTACCCCTACGAGGTCAGGGCGGCACTCCTCTCAGGCTTACTCAACGGCGATGGCTACGTTGTGAGGGGCGAGAGACACCTGAACATCGGCTACGCCAGCGTCTCCCGCGGCCTGATAAGGGACGTTCTCTATCTACTCGCATCCTTCGGGATCTTTGCGAGGGTCTACGAGGTCAAAAAGGAGAAGGTTGCGGGGGCGAACCACGACCTCTACAAGGTATACGTGGCCGGAAAGGACCTCGAGAGGCTCATTGAGGTAGTCGAACTCGGGGAGGGCCACAGGGAGAGACTGGGTGAGGTTGGGGCGAGGAAGCCCGCAAGAATAACGAAGGTCAGCGACTTCTACCTCGATCCGGTGAAGAGCATCGAAGAGGAGGATTACTCGGGATACGTCTACGACATTGAAGTCGAGAGCCCCGGACACTCGTTCGTTGCCTCCGACGGTCTACTCGTGAGCAACTGCTTCTTCTACGCCAAAGAGGGCCAGCCGATATACGAGCCCACGCTCGAGCAGATACGGATGATGCTCCGCAACGCGAAGAAGGAGCAGCCCATCGGAGCGAACGCGGTTCAGCTCACCGGTGGAGAGCCCACATTGAGGGATGACCTCATCGAGATAATCAGGATCGCAAGGGAAGAAGGTTACGACCACGTCCAGCTCAACACGGACGGAATAAAGCTCGCATTTGAACCGGAGCTCGTTAAGAAAATCAGGGAGGCTGGCGTTAACACCCTCTACATGAGCTACGACGGCATGACGCCCCAGACCAACTGGAAGAACCACTGGGAGGTCCCGCTCATCTTCGATAACGTCAGGAAGGCCGGCGGGCCGGGCATAGTCCTCGTGCCGACCACCATAAGGAACGTCAACGACCACGAGCTCGGGGCGATGATAAACTTCGCCCTCAACCACCTCGACATAGTGAGGGGCGTGAACTTCCAGCCGATTTCCCTCGTCGGGAGGGTTCCGAAGAGGGAGCGCCAGCGCTTCAGGATAACGATACCCGGAGCCATAGAGCGGATAGAGGAGCAGACCCACGGGGCCATAGCCCAGGACGACTGGTATCCCATACCGATAGCGGGTCACATAGCGAGGTTCTTCGAGGTCTTCGCCGGGAGCAAGTACTACATGACCAGCCACTACGCCTGCGGCGCGGCAACCTACGCCTTCCTCGACAGGGAGAACAAGCGGGTGGTGCCGATAAGCAGGTTCCTCGACGTTGAGGGCTTCGTTGAGTTCCTGGAGAGCAAGGCTGAGGAGATAGAGCAGTGGAAGAAGATGGGCAAGCTCCGCAGGCTCAAGCTCGGCGCCGAGATATTCATGAAGTTCAAGAGCTTCTACGACGATAAGTACGCCCCCAAGGGCCTCAGCGTCCTCGAGCTCATAAAGAACGCCTTCGTCCACGGCAACTACGACGCCCTCGGAAAGTTCCACACCAATGCGCTCTTCCTGGGAATGATGCACTTCATGGACGAGTACAACTACGACGTCGAGAGGGTCGAGCGCTGCGTCATCCACTACGCGATGCCCGATGGCAGGATAGTGCCCTTCTGTACGTTCAACGTGATTCCCGAGCTCTACAGGGATAAGGTGCAGGCCCAGTTCAGCTACAGCTGGGAGGAGTGGAAGGCGCTCCACCCCGACTGGGACTACAGGAAGGACAAGTACATCAGGACGAAGGAGTTCGTGGAGAAGATGAAGAAGAGCGAGCTCTACAGGAAGACCTACATCGACATCGAGGACTACCTCGGGGTCATGGAGAAGCACTGAGGTGGTTGGGATGACCGTTAACGGGGAGAAAAAGCTGACGATGCTCAGGTTCAGGTTCGGGAACATCGACTGGGAGAGGGCGACGGCGAAGCAGTACGAGCTCCTCAAGGACGGAAGGGTCTGGAGGGCCTTCCTCAACGGCTACGCCAAGAACGGCTACGTGGTCTTCGACGAGGAGGCGCTCCCGAAGGAAGAGCTCCTCGAGAGCCTGAAGGAATTTGAGCCCACGATAACCGAAGAGAAACACATAACGGTGGCGGAGCTCATCGAGTCCAGCTACTCATGGAACAACGTCAGAGAAAGTGCAAAATCCTGAGGATCCGGCGAACACAGACAAAAAGGAAACGGAAAGGCTAACGGAGCTCTATTCTCACCTTTCCTTTCGTATCCCCTTTCTCCAGCTCGAAGCTCAGGATGCCGCCGAAGGAGTCGAGCTCGAGGACGTTCTTACCCGCTTTGACGTCGAAGGTCTCCTCGGTTGCTTCTCCGGCCGGAAGCGAGAGGTCGTACTCGTAAACCCTAATGCGGTTGTCCCTGCTCAGGTGGAGGATCATCCTCGGCTCGCGGTAGCCATCCAGCGGGATTCCCCCGAAGGTTCCGGCCCCCATCTCCTTCGCCATGCTTGGGAGCGCGAGGGGCAGGGAAAAGCTCACGGTCGGAGGCCTCTGCTGGAGTATCTTCTCGTCGAGGACCGTGATGTCCCGGTTACCTGTATCGAAGGGTGTCGCCTCCGTCGAACCAGTGTTCGGGGCGCTGTTGGTCGCCACGAGGAGCTTCCCGTCCATCTTCTCGATGCTCGTCACCCTCGCCCCGAAGGTTCCCACTATCTTCACCATCGGCGGGGCAACGTAGAGGAGAACGCTCGGGCCGACCAAAGTGTTGGTGGTGGCCCAGGTGAACCCGTCGTCGGGCCTGTAAGCCGCGTCGTGGTGGGCGTTGTATGCTATTAGGATCCCGCCTCCGGTGTTTATCGCGTTCACCCTGAAGGGGGCGTAGAAGGTGTAGAAGTCAAAGAGCCTGAAGAACCTGAAGTCCTCGCCCATCAATGGGTTGCCCGCTATAATCCCACCGCGGACGAAGGCGAAGGCCCTGTTGTAGGCGCTCGCCAGCGGCCCGTACCCCGGCCTTACGTACGGCCTCCCGTCGACGCTCTCTCCGGCCCTGAACGTTTCCCACTTCCCGGTTATCAGGTCTAGGGCCCTTATCTCCCTGAGGCCCTCGGTGAAGTTGTTCCCTACCCCAAAGAACGCGCTGTCGTGAACCACCGTTCCCTTCGCCGAGGGCTCGCGGAGAAGGGCCTCGGCTTTTCCGGTTTTTCTGTCGAGGGAGTAGACGCCGAGGTTGGCGTGACCGTCCTCCCTCGCGAGGAGAAGTCTATCGTTATATGGGTCATAGATTATGTCGCTGACCTCCCCCGCCCAGTCAGTCTCGTGGTGGATGGAGTCCTTCCAGAGGAGCTTAACCGTTCCCTCTTTCGTGTCGTAGGCGTGGACGTGGGAGTACTTGTTGGTGAAGAGTATCCGTCTGTCCTTCCGGTAAACGGCCGGCGCGTGAACCCAGCCGCCGAAGTAGATGAACTCGTCAACGGTCTCGACGGCGTTGTAGGTGTCCCCGCCGCTCGTGGGTGCGTCCCCAAGGAGGGTGAAATCGTAGACCTTTTCCTCACCGCTTTTTACGTCCACGAAGTGAGCCTCGGCCTCGAAGGCGAGGGTGAAGTAGAGCGTCCCCCTGTGGTAGCGCAGTCCGAATATCCCGCCGCTGCCCCACTCGGGTCCGTACCTGCCTGGAAACCTGTAGTCCCTCAGGAGCATCGTATCACCGTGGGTGTTACGCACCCGGCCCTTATTGGCCTTTCGGATTGTCCGGCCTTGTATCGCGACCAAACCACCGACCTCCGCCGGTGACAACAGGGACGAGTAGAAGTGTGGTATTCACTCCCCATCCTTCGATTCAACGGTCTCGTTGGCGAGGTACTCGCCGATCCTGAGCCTGTTCTTGGAGTCAAGGAACAGCGTAAAGTCATCCCTGGCTATGCGATCCTTCAGGGGGGCGTGTTCAACGAGGAAGGCTATTATCTCGGCGGTGCTGTAGGGAACGTGAACCCCGAGCTCGTCCGCCCTTTTGAAGAGTCTCTCGGGAACGCTGAAGATGTCCTCCCCCTTCCTCACCTCAACGCTCAGCCGGGAGTTAATCTGCTCCCAGAGTAGAAGGGTGTTCCGGGCCTTCTCTATCTTCCTTAGGGCCCTCCTTTCGAGTATGCTCACGTTGGCCCTGCTCGTGCCGAGTAGCTCGGCTATCTCGCTCTGCTTCAACCCCTGAGCTCGAAGACGGAGGATCCTGATCTGTTGCTCCGTGAGAAAACTATCGCCGGACATCTTAAACACCGAAGTTTAACATGGTGCTGAAGATTAAAAGGTTTTCTAAAAGCTCGGGCAGAAGGTGCATAAAAATCGAGGCTGTGATTGCAATGATCAGAAGAGCCGTTGGAATTCTGGTGGTCCCGCGGCCCGGATTTGAACCGGGGACCTGCGGATCTACAGTCCGCCGCCGCTCCCAGGCTAGGCTACCGCGGGACCCGGTGCCCGTTCCATACTCCCCCGAGTGGGTTTATAAATTTTTCTCTCATCCCGCCATTGTGGCTCCCGGGCGAAGCGGGATAGCCTTTTAAGGCCCCCATCGAGGGCTTAACCATGGGGGGAGAGCTAAGGTACAGAAGGGCCTCGGCCTGGGAGTACGACCTGCTTCTGAGGGAGGCGGAGAAGTACGGTGAGCTGAGACATCACTTCTTCGCCGTGGTCGAGGGGAGGTTCCGCGACGTCTACGCCGTGAACGAGAGCCTCTGGAAGGGGGTTGAACGGATTAAACTCAAACCCCACTCCTACGGAACCTTCGTGGGCACGATCAAGGTGGATGAAAACCTCGTCGAGAAGTTCTACCCCAACGTCGAGTTCTTCTACTTCGTCAGGGTCGAGAGGAACTACGCCGTCCTAACGCCGAAGGCCGGCTTCCTCTTCACGACGGGAAAGGACGTGCCGAGGAGTGGTGTGAGGAGGTACAGCTGGCAGGGGACGAAGAAGCTGGTGATCTACGATGAGAACGGTGTTCTCCTCGGCATCGGCAGGATAAACCCGGGGAGCGGGAGGAAGTTCATTCTGAACGTCACGGACGTCGGCGAGTTCATAAGGCGGAAGCGCTGATTTTCCTAACCGATACTGTCAGGATAAGTAGTAGGGTGTTAGGTTTAAGTGCCTGATGATACTTCAGAAAAGAGAGGGGGAAAATGAAGACTGGAACCATTATCAGGACCCTTAAGGAGAGAACGAGGCGTTTCTGGAATAATTTCAGGGGTAAGGATTGGCGGAAGGTTCACAGGTTTGTTTTTCTGTTTGCTTTCTGGTATAATTTTGTTAGGGTTCATTCTCGGTTTGGTCGACCACCTGGTGATGTTGCTGAATGGCTTCAGGAGGTGATGCCCCAGTTATCCTAACAGAATGTTTTCAATACTTCCGGTGTCAGTTACTACCATCACAAAGACAACAAGATTTAGCAAAAAGAAAATGAGTAGCGTTCTCTTCAACGTAATTTCAACCATCCCTTTTCACCTCCTGTGGAGCCGGATGAGATTTGCCGGCAACAAATGGAAACATAATTGTTGCTACTGCAACAAGGAGAGAAGTTCCATCAATTATTGCCAGACCTGTGAAAATTAAAGAGATTAAAAAGACAAGCGTATCCCTAAGCATCATTACACATCACCTCCGCCATTACGGTCCGGGGCGTAGATAGTCACAATAAGTTCCTTCCTCCTCACAGCAGTTCACGGCGCAATATAGACAAGAAGGAGAGACACAAAGAGGCTTAGAGTTCTTTATGGCTATCACCCGTGATCCAACCTGCCATTTCTAAAAGGGGAAAGAACAGTAAAACGACAACGCCACCAACGCCTGCCATTAGAAAGAAACTCCAGAGAGGGAAATCTATGACCCTTGTCACGATGGCACCGACGAATTCCCATAGTATAGTAAAGACCACAGCGGGTTTGTTGATTCCCATGCTCCTGAAAATCACCCCGGGAACGATGTAAATGGCCACTGCACCAATCAGGCCACCAAGAACTGCTTCAATCGAAGGATAGTGATTCTCAAGCCAGAGGATACACCCCAAAGCAAGGAGAACGAAATAAATGGCTTCGTGTCGTTTCATATGTCCCATCCAGAACCCCCCTATGGACCAGGTGTAATCGAAACGCATCTAGTACCTAATGCACGTCTCCCCATTGACCCCCCAACGGGTTTTTGCATGAAAATTTACGCAATTGAAATATATAAAAGTTTCGGTTTCGTTAACCAAAAAATATATAAAAGTTTCAGTTTCATTAACCAAACGGTGAGTGTCATGGTTAAGCGCGTGGGGACAGGGATCCCAGGGATGGACGAGGTACTCCACGGGGGAATCCCCGAGAGGAACGTGGTCCTGCTCAGCGGCGGGCCCGGGACCGGGAAGAGCATCTTCAGCCAGCAGTTCATATGGAACGGTCTCAAAATGGGCGAACCGGGGGTGTACGTTGCCCTCGAGGAGCACCCGGTTCAGGTGAGGCAGAACATGGCGGGTTTCGGCTGGGACGTTCGGAAGTACGAGGAGGAAGGCCTGTTCGCCATGGTCGATGCGTTTACCGCCGGGATCGGCAAGAGCAAGGAGTATGAGAAGTACATAGTCCGCGATCTCACCGACATCAGGGAGTTCATCGACGTCCTCAGGACGGCCGTTAAGGACGTGGGGGCAAAGAGGCTCGTCATAGACTCCGTAACGACTCTCTACATCAACAAACCCGCCATGGCGAGGAGCGTTGTAATGCAGCTGAAGAGGGTTCTTGCCGGGATGGGCGTTACCAGCCTGTTCGTTAGCCAGATAAGCGTTGGCGAGAGGGGCTTCGGCGGACCCGGGGTCGAGCACGGCGTCGACGGGATAATCCGCCTCGATCTCGACGAAATGGACGGCGAGCTCAGGAGGAGCCTCATCGTCTGGAAGATGCGCGGAACGAGCCACTCGATGAAGAGGCATCCCTTCGAGATAACCGACCGGGGAATAGTCGTTCACCCCGACAAGGTCCTGAAGAGGAAAGCCGTTGTTGAGCTTGAGTAAAAACGGAGGGAGGTGATGGAGATGGAGGTTCCCCTCAACCCGATTGGAAGGGAGGAGATCCACAGGCTCGAGAGCGTTCTGCTATTCGCGACGCTCTTCAGGCCGGAGGTCATAGAGCTCATCAGGGATCCCTCAGAGAGGCTCACCTGGGTCGACAGTCTGGCAGTGGCGGCCGGGGCGATAGCGAGGGAAAAGGCCGGGATGACCACCGGGGAGATAGCGGAGGAGCTCGGCAGGACGGAACAGACGATAAGGAAACACCTGAAGGGAGAAACCAAGGCCGGACAGCTGGTCAGGGAGACCTATGAGCTCATAAAAGCTGGTAAGCTCGACGAACTCGTTAGAAACGTCGAAGTCCTCGCGAAAGGAGGTCAGCTGGTCGCAACGGAGGAGTACGAGAAGCTCAAGAGGGAGAAGGAGGAGCTCGAGGAGAGGGTAAGGGCCCTCGAACGGGAGAATGAGGAGCTGAAGACGAAGCTTGAGAACGTCCGGAGAATACTCGATGACACTCTTGTCAGGATAAAGGAGATAGAGCGGATGCTCTAATCCCCGTTTTTCCTTAGGCTCTCCTCCCACGTGAGTATCATGTGGGTGAAGGTGTTGTCGTCCTCCTCTATTCCCCTCTTTATTTCCGAAACGTGAGCGTATCTCGCCTTTAGTTGCTCGAGAATGTAATCGACGGCCTTCTCCGGGTCGGCGCTCGTTCCGCAGGTGTAGACGTCCAGGGCCGCGTAGCCCCTCTCCGGCCAGGTGTGTATGGAGATGTGGCTCTCGGCGACGATGACCATCCCGCTGACGCCGGTGGGGGAGAACTTGAAGAAGTAGCTCGCCTTGATCTCCATTTTGCCGACTTTAGCCGCCTCGAGGAATATCTCCCTTATCCTGTTAGCGTCACCGAGGATCTCAGGATCGCAACCCGCGGCCTCAACCACGTAGTGGAACCCTATCGTCTCTATCTCGGCCATGGCTCTCACCTCCTCTTGCCCATATTTATGGGCCCCCTTTTAAAGTTAAGCCTCCCTGTAAAGAGCAGTCAAGCGGTCGTTCTGATGGTGAACCGCTCTGGATGGGTTTTGAATCTATTGAATTGTTATGTCCTGTTTGTTGTGGGGCTTTTCTACGAGCTCACGGCGGATTCTTCTAAGTTCCGATTTAAGGGCCCTTCTATGGATTATGCCCCTTCTACGCTTGGTTTAACCATGCTCACCGGTGATCTTTTTTAATCGTGAACCACTAATTTTAAAACTCGTACCTCCAACTAACGACAAGTCCGGATAAAACTCGTAAAGGGGTGAAGGTATGTCGAAGTCTAAAACAAGGACAGGGCCTTCTATTGATAGCATAAAGGCAAAGGAGCGGGAGAAACTGAGCTTCCTCGCGAGGATGGAATACAAAAAGATGATAACCTATCCTCTCGCCGTCTTCTTGATAGCCCTGATACTCCTCGCGATTAGCTTCCCACCTCTGGGCATAGACCTCAATGGCGGTGTTGTGGTCACGGGCTACGGGGTCGACGCCAACCCCGATGAGCTGGCCAAGTATGTAAGCGATAAAATCGGTGTGGACGTCAGGGTGGAGAGGTTCACGGGCGTCCAGTCCACGGGTGTCAGGGTCTACGCCCCGGCGGGTACTGATCCCGTGAGAATAATCAGAGTCCTGAAGGAGAGGTACCCGAACGCGGAGTACATCCACAGTGAGGTTCAGCCAACCTTTGGGAAGATAGCGCAGCAACAGGGAATACGGGCGCTGGTGTTTGCGTTCCTCGCCATGGCGGCCGTGGTCTTCCTGTTCTTCAGGAGCCTCGTGCCGTCGCTCACAATAATATTCTCGGCCCTCTCGGACATGACGATAGCCGTTGCCCTGATGGGGATCTTCGGAATCGAGCTCACAACAGCGACCATAGCGGCCCTTCTCATGCTCATAGGTTACACGGTCGACAGCAACATCCTGCTAACGACGAAGCTCCTCAAGAGGAAGGAGGGCTCCGTGGAGGAAGCCTACCTATCGGCCGTTTCCACTGGCTTTACCATGAGCACCACCACCCTCGGTGCCCTGTTCGTTCTATGGCTGGTGTCCACCAACCAGACCATAGACAACATCGCCATAGTCCTCATCTTTGGTCTCCTCGCCGATTTCATGAACACCTGGGTCCTCAACGCCGGTGTTCTGAAGTGGTACCTCACCAGGGAAGCAAGGGGTGGTAGGGTATGAAAAGGAAAACCAAAAGACTCCTCCTGAACTGGAAGATACTCCTGCTTATACTCTTCCTCGTGGGATCAATAGCAACCCTCGCGCTCAGGCCGCTCACCTACGGTATCGACATAAGCGGTGGCGTTGCACTCGTTGCCCAGACCGAGCATCCGGTTGATAGTAAGACAATGTCGGTCGTCGTTGACTCCCTCCAGAGGAGGTTGAACAATCTCGGCCTGAGGGACATAACCGTTGAGGCCCAGGGGAACCAGATAGTCCTCGTCAAGGTGGCCAACATAAGCACGGAGGAACAGGCGAATCAGATAAAGACGGTTATCGAGAGTCAGGGTGTCTTCTACATGGAGTTCAGCGGTGTCATCTTTGGAACGGGGAAGGACGTTGAGTACGTTGGCGTCTACAAGATAAACTCCGACAACAGCTGGAGCGTTCCCTTCAGGATCTCAAAGAGCGCCGCGGAGAAGTTCGCCAAGCTCGCCAAGGGCAAGCCCGGCTGGCCCGTTGACATGTTCCTTGACCCGCCGGTTAACTCTCTCCTGGTGGTTCCGGAGAGCGTTTACAAGGCCATGAACAGTTCCGAGTTCAACGCCCGGGCCCCGGAAGCGCCGACGCTCCTTGAGAGGATCACCAAAGCCTTCAACATAAGCGTCGTTGCCTACGCCAACCAGAGCGCCGGTGAGATAGCCAAGCTCGCGGAGGGCAAGGACAAGGTGGTCCTCGTTGACGTTCCGCAGGAACTTCAGACGGAGCTCGAGGGAATGAACGTAACGGTCAGGTACGTTGCGAGGGCCCAGGGAGAGAGCGACCATCAACTCATAGTCCAGGTTCTTGGCCTCTACGGCCCGTACTCCCTCGGTGAGGGTCTGACGGTTGGAGAAGCTCAGCAGGATGTTCAAATAACGGGAAGCGCCCCCGACAGGCTCTCGGCCGAGCAGGAGGCGAGCAAGGTTTACACCGTCCTCAAGAGCGGTTCACTCCCCGTCAAGCTCAACGTCGTTGGGATGCAGTTCATCTCGCCGAGGCTCGGTGAAGGCTTCAAGACCCAGGCGTTGTACGCGGGAATAGGTGCCCTCATAGCCGTGTTCCTCATCGTTTACTTCCACTACCGCAACTTGAAGATAGCCGTGCCCGTCGCTTCGACGAGCCTCTTCGAGGCCATCATCATCCTGGGCTTTGCCGCGTTGATACAGTGGAACCTCGACCTCCCGAGTATCGCGGGTATCATAGCTGCAATAGGTACGGGAGTTGACCAGCAGGTCGTCATAACCGACGAACTCCTCGGAGGGGAGAGAAGCACCAGGGTAAGCAGGCGTTCGAGCGTACTCAGGAGGATGGGGAGGGCGTTCTTTGTCATCTTCGCCTCGGCGGCGACCACGATAGCGGCCATGAGCTTCCTGCTGGTGTACTTCGTCGGAACGCTCAAGGGTTTCGCCTTCACGACGATACTCGGAGTGCTCATAGGAGTCCTGATAACCAGGCCAGCCTACGCGGAGATAGCCAAATACCTCCTCGGTGAGGACTGATGTTCGTCGTGATAATGGGTGCCGGAAGGGTTGGCTCCCTCGTGGCTAAGATGCTCGAGGAGGACGGGCACGACGTGACCATAATAGAGATGGACAAGGAGCGCGCCAAGGAGCTCTCCCTCCTCATCAACGGTCTCGTCATAGAGGGCGACGCCACCGACCCCAAAACGCTGGAGGAGGCCAACATAAAGCAGGCCGACGCCTTTGCCGCCTTAACCGGGAAGGACGACGCCAACCTGCTCGCCTGCATACTGGCCAAGCACCTGAACCCCAAGATAAAGACGTCGCTCAGGATAAGCAACCCCCAGAACAGGCGCATCTTCGAGGAAGTGACCGACCTCAGGCGTTACTTCGACTTCGTCATAAGCCCCGAGGAGATAGCGGCGGAGTACATAAGCAGGAACATAGTCACCCCGGGCTTCGACCGCGTCCTCTTCCCGAAGGAAGGGGCCGAAATAGTCCGCTTCAACATCGATGGGAACAGCGAGATAGCCGGCAAAACGGTCAAGGATCTGAAAATGCCCAAGGACGCCCTCATGGTAGCCATCTACGACGAGAAGGGCAACCTGATAATCCCCTCCGGCGATACGAAGCTTCCGAAGAAGGGACAGCTCATCGTCTTTGCCAAGAACAGCGTTCTCGACGACGTGAAGGGTCTCTTCGAGAGGAAGAAACCGGAAACTGCGGATTGAGGCCCCTTTACCCTCTTTTCTTCCCAGTTACCCGCTTCAAACTGTAACTTCCAAAAAATATTTAAACCGATTACAGAAGCCAAGGATGGAGTGAGGATCACCTGTTTTCACCATAGGGGGGCCAAATAATGGAGGAGGTCATCAAGCGTATTGTCGATGCGGAAAGGGAGGCGGAAGAGCGGATAGAGAGGGCCAAGGAGGAGGCCAGGGGGATAGTCCTCAAAGCCCGTGAGGAGGCCAGGGCCCTTGAAAAGAGCATAATCGAGGAGGCGGAGAAGAACGCCCAATCCCTGATCGAAAAGGCCCGCCTCGAGGGTGAGAAAGAGGCAAAGAAGATCCTCGAGGCAGGAAATTCGGAGATCGAGGAGCTCAAGGTCAGGGCTACCAACAACTTCGAGAGGGCCATCTCCGCGGGAATAGCACTCGTAAGAGGGAGCTGAGATGTTCAGGCCCGAAGAGATGGTGAAGATCGAGGTCATAACCCTTAACAGGTACAAGGACGCCCTCCTGACGTACCTCCACGAGAACGGAGTGGTTGAGATAAGGGAGCTCAACGTTGAGATAGCCCAGAGGGACTCGCCCAACGAGTACCACAGGAAGGCCGCTTCATACTCCATAACCATCTCCCGGCTCGCCGATTTCTTGAAGGCCCACAGAAAGTCATCCGGCGGGGGAATCAGGGAGTTCATATTTCCCAGGGAGACGGAGAAAAAAAGATACCGGTACAGGGGAATCGAGGAGCTCATAAAGGACGTCGAGAGATTTCTTTCCACGGTCGAACCCGAGATAAAGGCCGTAGAGGGGAGGATAACCGCCACCCAGACGGAGATCGAGAGGATAAAGGGAGAGATAGCGGTTCTGGAGCTCCTCTCGCTCATCGACCTCGACGTTTCTTACCTCCGCTCAACCGACATGATCGAAATCGTCGTGGGAACCGTTGAGAGGAACAGGTTCAAACCCCTCGTCGAGGAGGTTACGGAGGCCACGGCAAAGCGGGCGGTCATAGTTTCAAAGGAACTGAAGGACAAAGTTCTGGCCGTTTTCGTCTTTCTGCGCAAGGATTACGAGAAGGCCAACCCTATTCTGGCCAAGTACTCCCTCGAGAGAATTGAAGTTCCCGAGGGGGAGGGAACGCCGAGGGAGCTCATCAGGGCGTACGAGGAGAAGCTAAGCGAGAAGGAGGAGGAACTCGAGAGGGCCAGGAAGGACGCGGAAGCGCTGGCCGGGAAGTACTACGATGACGTCGTCTTCTACCAGGAGCTCATGGAGAACGAGCGCGACAAGGCGACCGTCCTCCCGATGCTCGCCAGAACTAACATGACCTTCGCCCTGACCGGCTGGCTACCGAGAAAGAACGTTCCGGAGGTTCTCGAGGGCATCAAGCGGGTAACCGGCGGAAAGGCCTACATCAACATCCGGGAGCCCACGGAGGATGAACTCGACGAGATCCCGATAAAGCTGAGGAACCCATCTTGGGCCAGGCCCTTCGAGATGCTCACCCAGATGTACGGCGTCCCCAAGTACAACGAGATAGACCCCACGCCGATAATAGCCTTCACTTACTCGTTCTTCTTCGGCTTCATGCTCACCGACTTCATGTACGGCCTCATAATAGCGATAATCGCGGCCCTCCTCGTCAAGGGCCATAAGAAGTTCAACGACGGCACCTACAAGTTCGCCTACACCCTGCTCGTGAGCTCTTTCTTCACCATGGGCATGGGAGTGCTCTTCGGCAGCTACTTCGGCAACGCCCTTGACCTCGCGGGATTCAGCGTTCCGCGCGTGTGGGACACATTCAGGGACGCCCTCGTGGTGCTCGAACTGGCCCTCGCGATAGGCATAGCCCACCTCTTCACGGGCTACACCGTCGGCTTCATCGTCAAGCTCAGGAACGGCGAGGTGAAGGAAGCTATACTCGATCAGCTCTCCTGGATGCTCATAATACTCGGGATTACCACCCTGTTCCTCGGTACCAGGAATCCGGCCTTTGAGATGCCAGGAAAGGCCCTTTTCGGGGCGGGTCTGGTGCTCTTCGTGCTCAGCGAGCTCAAGAACGGTGCACTGGCGGCGCTCCTCGTGATCTCGGACTTCTTCGGCTTCGTGGGTAGCTGGCTAAGTTACGCGAGGCTCATGGCCCTCGCCCTCGCCACGGCCGGAATAGCGATGGTCGTCAACGTGCTCACCCAGATGGTGTGGGGTATAAACATCGGCCCCGTTCCGATAGGCATAGTCATTGGACTCGTACTTTTTGTCGGCGGCCAGCTGTTTTCGGTCGCCATCAACGCCCTCGGAGCGTTCGTTCACTCGCTCCGTTTGCAGTACGTTGAGTTTTTCGGTACTTTCTATTCAGGTGATGGTAAACCCTTCGAGCCCTTCAGGGCAAAAAGAGAGGTTTCCGAACTGGAGTTTGAAGTTAAAGGAGGTGCATGAAAGATGGACCCGATAGTTTACGTATCCCTTGGTGCGGCCCTCGCCGCAGGACTGGCTGGAGCGGCATCTGCCTTCGGTGTTGGTATAGCCGGAGCGGCCGCGGCTGGAGTCGTCGCCGAAGACGAGAAGAACTTCAAGAACGCCCTCATCCTCGAGGGACTGCCAATGACCCAGAGCATATACGGCCTCATCACACTGTTCCTCATCCTGATGGTCTCGGGAATCCTCGGTGGCGGCTTCAAGTTCACGGCCAACAACACGGACAACATCGTTAAAAGCGCCATCCTCCTCGGTGCCGGCCTTACGGTTGGCCTCACCGGTCTCTCGGCAATACCCCAGGGAATCATCGCGGGCGCGGGCATCGGTGCCGTCGCCAAGAACCCGAAGACCTTCACCCAGGGAATCATATTCGCCGCCATGGCGGAGACGATGGCCATCTTCGGTCTCGTTGGAGCCCTGATCATGATAGTCATCGGAGTCGGCTTCTGACTCCACTAAACTTTCTTTATAACCTCAGGGAGGAAGGAGGATGGAAGGGGCAGAGCCCATCATTCAGGAGATTAACAGGGAAGCGGAGCGGAAGATACAGTACATAATCAGCGAGGCCCAGAAAGAGGCGGAGAAGATCAAGGAGGAGGCGAAGAAGAGGGGAGAGGCAAAAGCCGAGTGGATCCTCAGAAAGGCCAGGACCCAGGCCGAGACCGAAAAACAGCGCATAATAGCCGGCGCTCGCCTTGAGGTCAGGAGGAAGCGCCTTGAGGTTCAGGAGAGTCTCATCCGCGAGGTGATAACCGCCCTCAAGGATAGACTCGCGGAGCTCCCGGATGAGGAGTACTTCCCCATGCTCGTTGAACTCACCGCGGGGGCCATCGAGGAGCTCGGGACTGGGAGCGTCGTGGCTCGCTCCAACGAAAGGACCCTCAGGCTCATCGAGGCCAGGCTCGAGGAGTTTAGGGCGGCGGTTTCGGAGAAGGCCGGTAGAAACGTGGAGATAACCCTCGGTGAACCCCTGTCCAGCATAGGCGGCGTCCTCGTTGAGACCATCGACGGTTCGGTCAGGGTGGACAACACCTTTGAGGCGAGGATAGGACGGCTTGAGAGCGAGCTGAGGGCGGAGATAGCCAAGGCTCTCTTCGGGTGAGGTTAATGGAAGTGGGAGCGGTAACGGGAATCCTCGACACAACTTTGGCCCTGGTGTTCACTTGGGTGGGGTACAAGACGACCGCGATACTCTGGAAGTACACCCCCTACTCCTACCCGAACGCCCGGATAAGTGCCATGGAGGCGAAACTCCTCACGGAGCAGCGCTTCAACGAGCTGGCCGAGAGCAGAACGTTGCAGAACTTCGTCGTCGGCCTTGAGGATACGGACTACAGGGACTACCTCGCCAACGTTTCGTCCTACACCGTTGAGGAGGTAGAGAGGGCCCTCGAGAGCGCCCTCGCCGGCACTTACGAGCTGATGATCAAGATCCTCCCGAAGAGGGTCGGTCCCTTCTTCAGGCTCATGCTCGAGGAATGGGACATCAGAAACGTCAGCAGCGTGGTTAAGGCGAAGCTCGGCGGAGAGGTCGCGAGCGATTACATCATCGAGATAGGCCCGATGCTGCCCAAGGTAAAGGCCATGGCCGAGGCGAAGACCCTTGAGGAGATACTCGTCATCCTCGAGGGCACCCCCTACGAGGAACCCTATCAGAGACTGCTCCTCGGCGAGGTATCCGTTCAGAGGTTCGAAACCGAACTTTACAGGATGCATTACGAGAAACTTCTCGACTACGCCCTCTCGAGAAAGGGCGAGGAGAGGGTTATCCTCGAGGAGTTCGTCAGGCTCAGGATAGACAGGGCCAACATACTCACCGTCCTTCGGGGGAAGTCCGCCAAGATGAGCGCGGAGGAGCTAAGATCTCTGATAATCCCCGGTGGGAGCGTGAAACTCGACCCGCTCCTGCACGTTGAGGACCTGAGCATGGCCCTGGCCGAGCTCGATTCCACCAGGTACGGTAAGGTCATCAGGGACGTCAGGGAGGAGGTCGAGAGGGACCTCAGCGTCCTCGAGAGAACGCTCGAGGATTACATCCTCCGGAGGATGAAGGAACTCGCCAGGTTCTACCCGCTCAGCGTCGCCACGCCCCTTGGCTACATCCTCCAGAAGGAGAGAGAGGTCAGGAAACTCGGGGCCATGGCGAAGCTCATTGAGGATGGCGTTCACCCGGAGAGGATAAAGGAGCTCGTGGGTGATGTCTCATGAAGATAGCAGTGCTCGGCGACAGGGACACGGCGCTCGGCTTCAGGCTGGCAGGTGCCCACGAGGTTTACTCCTTCGGGGATACCCCCCTGGAGATGGAGCGCCTCAGGAACAAGCTGAAGGAACTCGTCGAGAGGGACGATATAGGGATAATCCTGATATCCGAGAGATTCGTTGGGAGGGTCGAACTCCCCGATGTAACGGTTCCGATCATCCTTCAGATCCCGGACAAGTCCGGCTCCAGGCTTGGTGAGGAGGCCATCAAGGAGATAGTTAGGAGGGCAATAGGTGTTGAACTGAAGAGGTGAAGGAAGATGGGAAGGATAATTCGCGTTACCGGTCCTTTGGTTGTTGCCGACGAAATGAGAGGAAGCAAGATGTACGAGGTGGTTCGCGTCGGCGAAATGGGCCTCATAGGGGAGATAATCCGCCTTGAGGGCGACAGAGCAGTCATCCAGGTCTACGAGGAGACGTCCGGAATCAGGCCCGGCGAGCCCGTCGAGGGAACCGGCGCCTCTCTGAGCGTTGAGCTCGGCCCCGGACTCCTCACGTCAATGTACGACGGTATCCAGAGGCCCCTTGAGGCCCTAAGGAAGCTCAGCGGTGACTTCATCGCGAGGGGTCTCACCGCCCCGCCCCTGCCGAGGGACAAGAAGTGGCACTTCACCCCAAAGGTTAAGGTTGGGGACAGGGTAACCGGCGGCGACGTCCTCGGCGTCGTTCCCGAGACCAGCATCATCGAGCACAGGATCTTAGTTCCGCCGGGGGTTGAGGGAGAGGTAGTTGAGATAGCCGAGGAGGGCGAGTACACCATCGAGGAGGTCATAGCGAGGGTGAAGAAGGCCGACGGGAGCATCGAGGAACTCAAGATGTACCACCGCTGGCCCGTCCGTGTGAAGAGGCCCTACAGGATGAAGCTCCCGCCCGAGGTTCCTCTCATCACGGGTCAGAGGACAATCGACACCTTCTTCAGCCAGGCGAAGGGTGGAACCGCCGCCATTCCGGGCCCCTTCGGTTCCGGGAAGACCGTTACCCAGCACCAGCTGGCCAAGTGGAGCGACGCCCAGGTCGTCGTCTACATCGGTTGCGGCGAGCGCGGGAACGAGATGACCGACGTCCTTGAGGAGTTCCCCAAGCTGAAGGACCCGAAGACCGGGAAGCCCCTCATGGAGAGGACCGTTCTCATAGCCAACACCTCGAACATGCCAGTCGCCGCCCGTGAGGCTTCAATTTACACCGGAATCACGATAGCCGAGTACTTCCGTGACCAGGGTTACGACGTGGCTTTGATGGCCGATTCGACGAGCAGGTGGGCCGAGGCGCTCCGTGAGATATCCGGCCGTCTCGAGGAGATGCCGGGTGAGGAGGGTTACCCAGCTTACCTCGCGAGCAAGATAGCCGAGTTCTACGAGCGCGCCGGCAGGGTGGTCACCCTCGGGAGCGACGAGAGGGTTGGAAGCGTCTCCGTCATAGGAGCGGTCTCGCCGCCCGGCGGTGACTTCAGCGAGCCCGTCGTCCAGAACACGCTCAGGGTCGTTAAGGTCTTCTGGGCCCTGGACGCCGACCTGGCGAGGAGGAGGCACTTCCCGGCCATCAACTGGCTCAGGAGCTACTCCCTCTACCTCGATGCCGTTCAGGACTGGTGGCATAAGAACGTTGACCCCGAGTGGAGGAAGATGCGCGACCAGGCCATGGCCCTCCTCCAGAAGGAGGCCGAGCTCCAGGAGATAGTCAGGATCGTCGGTCCCGATGCTTTGCCAGATAAGGAGAAGGCCGTTCTCATAGTCACGAGGATGCTCCGTGAGGACTACCTCCAGCAGGACGCCTTCGACGAGGTCGACACCTACTGTCCGCCGAAAAAGCAGGTCACGATGATGAGGGTCATCCTGAACTTCTACGACAGAACCATGGAGGCCGTCGACAGGGGAGTTCCGGTTGAGGAGATAGCCAAGCTCCCCGTGAGGGAGAAGATAGGCCGTATGAAGTTCGAGCCGGATGTGGAGAAGGTCAGGGCCCTCATCGACGAGACCAACGAGCAGTTTGAGGAGCTCTTTAAGAGGTACGGAGCGTGATGTCGATGCCGGGAATGGAGTACTCGACCGTTAGCAAGATCTACGGCCCGCTCATGATAGTTCAGGGCGTTAAGGGCGTCGCCTACGGTGAGGTCGTCGAGGTGGAGACCCAGGATGGAGAGAAGAGGAAGGGACAGGTCCTCGAGGCCAGGGAAGACATGGCGATAGTCCAGGTCTTCGAGGGCACGAGGGACCTCGACGTTAAGAGCACCCGCGTCCGCTTCACCGGCGAGACCCTCAAGGTTCCGGTCTCGATGGACATGCTCGGCAGGGTCTTCAACGGCATCGGAAAGCCCATAGACGGCGGGCCCGATATAATCCCCGAGGACAGGAGAGACGTCCACGGTGCTCCCCTCAACCCGGTCGCAAGGGCCTACCCGAGGGACTTCATCCAGACGGGTGTGAGCGCGATAGACGGAATGAACACCCTCATCCGCGGTCAGAAGCTCCCGATCTTCAGCGGTTCCGGTCTTCCCCACAACATGCTCGCCGCCCAGATAGCCAGGCAGGCGAAGGTCCTCGGCGAGGAGGAGAAGTTCGCTGTGGTCTTCGCGGCGATGGGTATCACCTACGAGGAGGCCAACTTCTTCAAGAAGAGCTTCGAGGAGACGGGGGCAATAGAGAGGGCCGTCCTCTTCCTCAACCTGGCGGACGACCCTGCCATCGAGCGTATCATCACCCCACGTATGGCCCTCACGGTTGCGGAATACCTCGCCTTCGACTACGACATGCAGGTCCTCGTCATACTCACGGACATGACCAACTACGCCGAGGCTCTGCGTGAGATATCCGCCGCGAGGGAAGAGGTTCCCGGAAGGCGCGGTTATCCGGGTTACATGTACACTGACCTGGCCACCATCTACGAGCGCGCGGGCCGCGTCAGGGGCAGGAAGGGAAGCATAACCCAGGTGCCCATCCTGACGATGCCAGATGATGACATAACCCACCCGATTCCCGATCTCACGGGTTACATCACCGAGGGCCAGATAGTCCTCAGCAGGGAGCTCCACAGGAAGGGCATCTATCCGCCAATCGACGTCCTCCCGAGCCTCAGCCGTCTGATGAAGGACGGTATCGGTAAGGGCATGACCAGGGAGGATCACCCACAGCTCAGCCAGCAGCTCTACGCGGCCTACGCCGAGGGACGCTCGCTGAGGGACCTCGTGGCGGTCGTCGGCGAGGAGGCCCTGAGCGAGACGGACAGGAAGTACCTAAAGTTCGCGGACAGATTCGAGAAGGAATTCGTCGCCCAGCGCTACGACGAGGACAGGAGCATCTTCGAGACCCTCGACCTCGGCTGGGAGCTCCTCGCGGAACTGCCGGAGAGCGAGCTCAAGCGCGTCAGGAAGGAGTACATCCTCAAGTACCACCCCAAGTACAGGAAGAGGGAGGGCTGACCTCCCTTAACCCTTAGGTGGTCGAGATGGCAGAACTACTCAACGTGAAGCCAACGCGTATGGAGCTCCTTAACCTCAAGAGACGCATAACCCTCGCCCGGAAAGGCCACAAGCTCCTGAAGGACAAGCAGGACGCCCTGGTGATGGAGTTCTTCACGATATACGACGAGGCCCTCAGGCTCAGGAGGGAACTGGGGCAGAAGATGGCCGAGGCCTTCAGCGCTCTCCAGGCGGCGGAGATAGACGTCGGAACCCTTCGCCTCAGGGAGATAAGTCTCTCCGTCAACCCCAACGGGGAGGTCGAGATAAAGAGCAGGAACGTCATGGGAGTTCCGGTTCCGCTCATCGAGGCCGAGTCCTTCAGGAGGAGCGCGAACGAGCGCGGTTACGCCTTCGTTTCGAGCTCGACAAAGGTCGACCTCGCGGCCGGGAAGTTCGAGGAGGTCCTCGACTTAGCGGTCCGTCTGGCCGAGGTGGAGGAAACGCTGAAGAGGCTCGGCAGGGAGATAGAGGTCACCAAAAGGCGCGTCAACGCCCTCGAGTACATCATAATCCCGCGCATGGAGGCCACGGTTAAGTTCATCAAACAGCGCCTCGACGAGATGGAGCGCGAGAACTTCTTCAGGCTCAAGCGCGTTAAGGCCCTTATAGAGGCCAGAGCCGGGAGTTCGTGAGGAACAACCCTTTTATTCCCTGCCCTCCTTTTCCCTCCGGTGGTGACATGACGGAGAGGCTGTTCTACAGGAACGCCTACCTCTGGGAGGCCGGGGCGAAGGTGGAGAGGACCGAAAGAAAGGGGAAAAACGTAAGGGTCCTGCTCGACAGGACGATTTTCTACCCCGAAGGAGGAGGTCAACCCTCCGACAGGGGAATAATAGCGGGCGAGGGGTTCAGGATAACCGTTGAGCGGGTCGAGGGAAAGGACGAGATATGGCACGAGGGAAGGCTTGAGGGACGTCTTCCCGAGCAGGGAGAGCCCGTCAGGCTGATTCTCGATGCGGAATGGCGCTACGAGAACATGCGTCAGCACACGGGACAGCACATCCTCTCGGCGGTCTTCAAGGATCTCCACGATGCCGGCACGACCGGCTTTCAGATATTCGCGGAGTACAACAAGATAGAGATAGACTACCCCGGGGAGCTCACCTGGGAGACCGTTCTTGAGGTTGAAAGGAGGGCCAACGAAATCGTGTGGTCGGACCTTCCGGTTGAGGTCGAGGTTTACGATGAGCTTCCCGATGAGCTCCGGCAGAGGCTCCGGAAAGGGCTCTCCGATAAGGTCAAGCCACCCATAAGGATAGTCTCCATCCCGGGGGTTGACGTCATCCCCTGCGGCGGGACGCACGTGAGGAGCACGCGGGAAGTGGGCCTGATTAAGGTGGTTCGTTTTTACAGGAAGAGCAGGAAACTCTGGCGCATCGAGTTCGTGGCTGGGAACAGGGCCATTAGGTACCTCAACGATATCCTATCGGATTACTGGGAGAGCCTCGACGAGATGCCCAACAAGAACCGCCCCCTCGTTGAAAGGGTGAGGGAGCTCAGGGAGGAAATGGGCGAACTCGAGGATGAAAAGAACGCCCTCAGGAGGGAACTCTGGGACTGGAAGGCCCGCGCCCTGCTGGACGATGCCGAGGAGATCAACGGAATTAGGGTAATCTCTTACGTTGAGGATGCCCCGATGAAGGACGCCCAGGCCTTCGTTGTGCACCTCGTTGACAGAAACCCGGGAACCATCGTCCTTGTTGCCGGGGAGAACTACGTGGTATTCGCCAGGAACCGCGAGGTTAAAGGGCCGTCTATGAAAGACCTGCTGGAGAAGGTTCTTTCCGAGGTCGGGGGAGGTGGAGGTGGCAGTGAGATCCTCGCGAGGGGCGGCGGCTTTAAGGCCCCGCCGGAGGAAGTGCTGAAAGTAGCCCGCAGGGCCCTGGGGGATTACCTTGGATGACCCCTGAACCACCCGCTCAACGGAAAGCTTTTAAACCCTGCCCTTTTCACTATTACCGGGCACGGGCCGGTAGCTCAGCCTGGTACGAGCGCCGCCCTCGCAAGGCGGAGGCCGCGGGTTCAAATCCCGCCCGGTCCACCATCCAAAACGTTTTTTTAGTTGGACGTTATATCTCCCCGTGGTGATGTCATGCCCGCACCCCTCGAGGCCTTTATGAACGATGATGCCTTCGAGGAGATAAAGGCCGTTCTAAGTGATGTCTCAAGGAGGCCGTTTCCCGAGGTTCTATCGTATCTCATCCGAAGCGAGGAATATTCGGTGGGGATATACATCCTTCTGGAGAATACGCTTCCAAGGAGCTACTGGGGAGTGAAGTTTAGGGATTTCGTGGAAAAGAAGCTCCGGGAAGGGGAAAAACTCTGGAGGGTGGTCAGGAAGCTGTACCCCAATCTGGAATCTGAGGGTGAAACCCGTGAATGGAGCAGGACCTTCCTTAATAGGAGGTTCGAATTAAAAACCGTGGGGGACTACCTCGCGGTTCTGGAGGTCGTTATGGAGCTCGAAAAGCTGGGCGAGCGGGTGTATTCGTACCTTGCCGGTCGGCTCTCCGGTGAAGAAAAGCACCTAATGATGGACCTGGCCAAGCTCTCCAGGGACAATTACGAGGCCCTGAAAAGGGAGTACGACAGGGTGAGGAGCATAAAATCGGATACGCTTTTTAAGGATTTCGCGAGGGAGCTCAAGGGTGATGAGGATGGAAGTTGAACTGCTCAAAGGGCTCGTCTCCATCCGTTCCCCCTTCGGGGAAGAGGGGGAGGTCTCACGTTTCATCTCCTCGTTCCTCGAGGAGCACGGCTTTAAAGTGGAGACCCTTCCGGTAGAGGGCTTCGGTGACGACGTGATCGCTTACCTTCCAGGAAAGGGGCCCACCGTCGTCCTTAACGGGCACATGGACACGGTGAACCTTTCCCCGGGCTGGACGAGGAATCCCTCCGGAGAGCTCGAGGGTGACCGCTTCTACGGGCTCGGCAGCGCGGACATGAAGGGTGGTCTCGCCGCCCTCATGGGTGCCTTCGTCGAGCTCGGGAACCTCCCAAGGCGGGAGAGGCCGAACGTTATCTTCACCGCCGTCAGCGACGAGGAGGGCTACTCGAGGGGAGCGTGGGAGCTGATAAGGAGCGGGAAGCTCGATAAAGCCGACCTCGTCCTCGTGGCCGAGCCCACCAACGAGAGCCTCATGCTCGGCGCGAGGGGGCGGTTCGTGGTTCAGGTCGAGGTGATTGGAAAGAAGGCCCACGCCGCGAGGCCTTCCCTCGGGGTGAACGCCGTCGAGGAACTTGGAAGGTTCGTGGGTAACCTGGGGCGGATCAGGTTCAGAAGCCATAGAAAACTCGGAAAGGGCTCGTACTGCACGCTCCACATCGAGGGCTCCGCCGACGGGCTGAGCGTCCCCGATAGGGCAAGGGCGATAATCGACAGGCACGTAGTGCTCGGCGAGGACTGGGATAAGGTCGAGGGGGAACTCCTCAACCTCGCAGGAAGGCTGAAGCTCAGGGGGGAGGTCAGGGTCGAGAAGTTCAAGCGGCCGACCCCGGATATGCTCCCCTACGCTGTCAGGGAGAACAACGGGTTCGTGAGGCTCTTCAGGAGGGTTCACGCCGCGCTCTTCGGAAAGGAGCCGGGGATAACCTACGGGAGGAGCGTGGGCGATTTCAACTACTTCGGAACCTACCTGGGTAAACCGACGCTCGTTTACGGCCCCATCGGCGGAAACTGGCACTCCTCAGATGAGTGGGTGAGCGTTGAGTCCGTGAGGCGGGTTAAGGCGATGTACGTTGAGTTCCTCAGGAGTCTGGTATAATTCGAGCCCTCTTCCGTCACAGCTCAGATTGGAGTTTCGTTATCCCCCTTGCCCTTCAATTTTCCGGAGGAAGGGTATAAAAAAGCGGGGGAGGTGTTCACAGCTTCTTGCCCACCGCGGCTCCGAGGATGAACGCCCCCAGGGCCGTCAGGATCACCGCTGTGGAAACGCTCACACCCCCGGCATTCCCTCCCGGGGTGGCCGTTGCGTTTTCCATGGCCCGTGTCGATGAGGTCGATGGTGTGGGAATGACGATCGGTGGGACGTCCGTGGCGGTTGTGTTTGGGCCGGGTTCCCGGGTCGGTTCGCTGAGGAAGAGGTTCGCGGTTTCCCTGGCGTACTGGTAGAATATCATGGCCGTCTGGAGATCCTCCATACTGCCGTTCTCATCGGCGCTCTGCTCGTAGCTCTCCGCGAACTCGTAGTAGGCCATCGCCAGAACCGGGATTATCCCACCCTCCTGGGCCGTTGCGATGGCAACCTTCGCCCCCTCTTTCATCCCGGTCAGCTTTTCCCTGAGAACGGTCTGGTTGTCTATTCCAAGCGTGTCCAGAAAGACCTGCGCCCTCACGCGGGCCTCCATCGCGGTGAAGAGTGCCGCCGAGTACTTGCCGTCGTCGTAGTACCCTTCCGCCTCCTGAATGCTCTGACTGAGGTCCCCCGCGACGTTACCGTACATCGACTCTATGTAGGTCACTATGAGGCTGGACTCGTCCAGGTAGTCCCTTGCAGTGGTCTTGACGACGTCCCTGCTTATCACTTCCCCGCCTGCAAACCTCTCGCCGAGGTCCGCCCAGAAGACGGCGGTTTTGGCCCTCTCGTAAGCGTAGGCCGCCTGTCCTATAGCGTCCCAGTAGTTGCCGTTGTAGTAATACTTCCACGCATCGTCGAGTAAGCCCTTGGCCTCCTCCACCCTCTCCTCGGCGGCGGCGATGGCTTGGAGCATGGTAGTGCCCCTGATGGTAACGTTGGAGACCCTCTCCTCCGAGGCGTTTATCTGGAAACCAACGGTTTTCAGGATTTTCTGAACGTCCCCCTCGGTTTTCACGCTTATGTACCAGTCCACGTGCCTTATGATTATCCTGGCCTTAAAGTCCTTGCTCAGGGTCGTGTAGTACATCCCTCCATCGAGGCTCTTCTTCGACTCGTTGAGGATGGCCTCGGCCTCGTTCATGGCCTCCATCAGGGTGGTATAGGTGGCGTAGTTAACGTCGCTCTTCTTGAGCTTTTCCAGCGTTGACCGGTAATAGGCGGTGGTGTTATCGTAGTCGCTTAGGGCATCGTTCTTGAGGAAGCCCGTGTCTATCCTGGTGTAGGCCGGCACCTTTGGCCGGGGGATTTTGTGCCCCGTGAAGTAGTACACGGCGTCGTAGATGTCCTTTACCTCGACCACCTTCAGTCCCCAGCGCTCTTTGGCGTAATCGACGACGTCAACCCTCTTCGTCTGGGTGTTTATCTCAACTATCCCCCCTATTTCCTTTTTCTGGGTCTCCTGCACGTACTGGATCCGCTGGCCCTCCGGGATGAGGAAGAGCTCCGCCCCGACCTCGTGGGCCGCCGAAGCCTTCTCCAGTATGCCCCCAACCGGGCCTATCGTCCCGTCCGGGTTTATCATTCCCGTCATCATGACCTTCGGGTTAACCTTCCACCCCTCGAGGGCCGCGATTATTCCAACGGTCATCGTTCCCCCTGCCGAGGGCCCCCCTATTATCGGTGAGTCCGCCTTTATCTGGATGAACACGTCGTACTTGCTCATATCGACGCCGAGGACTTTTCCCGCTATCTGGGCGGCCAGTCTGGCGCTCGCCTGCATGTCAACCTCGGCAAGGGGCCACGTCTCGACGTAGACGTGACCCGTTCCCGGTGCGACGGTTATCACGAAGTCCGTGGCAACACCCACGAGTTCTCCGTCGGCAGTCCTGGAAACCGCTGGAGCTTTTAGAACGACAGTGTGGCCTTCACTTGGGCATTCGGCGGTGGCGAGGGACGCAAACGGCAGCAGAAGCATGAGTACCAGCAACGATACCAGTGCCCTTTTCATTCCTCTCACCCCGATTTTAGCTCCGAAGGGCCTTAATAAAGCGTTTGTGGTTCAATTTTCTAAACTAAATGTTTAAAAGCCACCTGCCTCCTCCTATCCCGGGGATGAAAATGGACATTTTCAGCAGGCTCATCTCCAGAAAGTTCAGGAACATCGCTGGAGAGAGGTACGAGGAGATAGCTCAGCGCTACCGTGAGTTCCTTCTGCTTCCCGAAGAGTTCGTTCTCCCGGAGGTGTCCTCGATCCTCCTCCCGGTCGACAGGTTTGCCCATGATATACCCGAGGAGCTTTACGATACCCTTGGGGCCTACGCGGATGCCTCCATCACCCTCGTCTACATGATCGACAGAATGGCCTTCCACATGATAGAGCAGACCCTCGGGAAACGTGAGGCCGAAAGGCTCAGGGCGGTGGAGATGGAACGCGGGGAGAAGATCCTCTCCCGGATGGTGAAGGGGTTGGAGAAGATAGGATTGGACGTCAGGGAAAAGTACATCCTCGGGAACAAGAGCGATGAAATCATTCAACTCGCGGCCGATTTTGACCTGCTCGTGATATCCCGGAGTTATGGATCCGAGATAACCAAGACGTCCCCCATGAGTCCCGTGGTTCTCAAGATAGTCCAGCACGTGGATAAACCGACGATAATATATTAGGGTGATTTCCATGGGTCCGAACGAACAGATAGCAATCGCCCTTTCAGTGTTCATCTTTACCTACGTCCTCATAATCAGTGAAAGGATACACAGAACCGTTGCCGCGCTTTTTGGAGCGTCCATAGTGCTTTTCACGAGGGTGGTCCCCTGGGAAAAGATCGCCGAGTACCTGGATCTGGACACCCTGTTCCTGCTCATAGGCATGATGATGATAGTCAATACGGCCAAAGAGAGCGGTCTCTTCGAGTTCATAGCCATAAAAACGGCGAAGCTCGCCAGGGGCAGTCCGATGAAGGTTCTTCTGCTGTTTTCCGTGGTGACGGCCCTCGTGAGCTCGGTTCTCGACAACGTTACTACGGTTCTCCTTCTAACCCCCATGCTCATCTACATAACCAACCTCATGGACGTAAACCCGGTTCCCTTCCTTCTGGCTGAGGTGTTCTCCTCAAACATCGGTGGAACGGCCACCCTCATAGGTGACCCTCCGAACATAATGATAGGCTCGGCCGCGGGTCTCAGCTTCAACGACTTCCTCCTGAACATGGGGCCCATAGCGCTCGTGGACCTCTTCGTGACCCTGGGGGTTATCTATCTGATTTACAGGGGTGCCATGAGAATAAGCCCCTCCAAACGGGAGGAGCTCAGATCCGTCGTTCAGATGCTCAACGAGGACGATGCCATACGGGACTACCCCCTCTTCAGGAGGTCCATAATCGTGATACTATCCGTTGTGGCGCTTTTCTTCGTTCACGACAGGCTTGGAATAGAACCGGCGGTCGTGGCCCTCACGGGTGCCTCGGTTCTCCTGCTCTGGAGCAGGATGGATCCCACCGAGATCCTCGAGAAGGTGGAGTGGACGGCCATATTCTTCTTCATGGGCCTGTTTATAGTGGTCGGTTCCCTCGTTGAGACCGGCGTCATAAACGACGTCGCCCACTGGGTTCTGAATTACGTTCACACGACGGGCGAGGCGCTCGTGCTTATAACATGGTTCTCCGCAGTTTCCTCGGCCATAGTTGACAACATCCCGCTGACCGCGGCCATGATACCCCTGATAAAGTCTATGGGTGTTTCCATGGACGTTTACCCGCTATGGTGGGCCCTCTCCCTCGGGGCGTGCCTCGGCGGAAACGGCACCGCGATAGGCGCGAGCGCCAACGTCGTCGTCCTCGGTATAGCGGCCAGGGAACGCATCAACATAAGCTTCGTGGACTTCCTTAAAGTTGGTCTCGTGGTGATGCTGAGCACGGTTGGCGTGGGCATGCTGCTCATCTGGGTGAGGTACATAGGGGTGTGAGGTATGGGGATACTCGTGCTCGTCGACGGTTCGAAATGGAGCCAGAAGGCGGCCCTTCACGCGATAGCGATAGCGAAGAGGAAGAGAGACAAGATCATCCTCTTCTCCGTCCTCGACAGGAGGGAGGCTAAGGCGCTGGCCTTTAACATAGGAATGAGAATCCAGAACCTTAAGGACATGCGGAAGTTCGAGGAGGAGATATGGAGGGAGATGAAGAAGAGCATCAAGGAGATACTGACGAACCTCCTCGAACTCTGCCATGAAGAGGGCGTGAACTGTTCGATAAGGATCGTGGAAGGATCGGCCCGGGACAAGATACTCGAGGAGGCGAACTCCGGAAAGTACAGTTTGGTCGTTATGGGTGCCTACGGGAGGAGCGGAAAAACGAGGATTGGGAGTTTGCTCGAAGAGGTAATCGGTCTGATAGAGCCGCCGGTGATGGTGGTTCGTTAGCGTTTCCACAGCGCCAGGATGATGAGGATTAAAACAAGCACCTCCAGACCACCAACGGCCATGCTCACGTCCCTCTCTATCCAGGCCGCCAGGTGCAGGGCCTCTATGACCTTCTTTATGGCCAGCAGGAGGAAGGCGGCTATCAGATAAAGGGCCGCACGGAGGTGGCTTTTCCTGTAGGCCATCGCGGAAATCCACGCGAGGGCCAGTGCGAGGACGAGTGCCGTGAGGGCGAGTATCGTCTCCATCATTCCCCATCACCCACGCCGGTTAGCAGGTCTATCAGGTTGTCGGCCAGTTTCTCCCAGAGACCCGGCCGGTACTCCTTTATGACCCGCGCTATTATCCCCGGATCGTATGAGAGGGTGTACACCACGCTCTTCCCGTCCTTTCTGGCGTCGACGATGCCGAGCTTCAGGAGCTCCCCCATGTGGTAGCTCACGGTGGGCTGACTGATTCCCAACTTTCTGGCTATCTCGCTCTGGCTCAGCGGGCCGTCCATGAGGAGCAGGAGGATCCTCCTCCGGGTTCCGGTTGAGATAGCTATGATAAGCCTCTGAAGGTCCTTCTCGAAGCCTTCCGGAAATATGTAGCGTCTCTTCCCGAACTTCCTTGAAAACACCCTCCTTTCCTTTTCCAGCCGGTGGAGGTGGTACTGCAGGTCACCTATGCCTATCCCGAGTTCCCTCGCCAGCTCCCTGAAGGTTATCCCGGGCCTGTCCTGGATGCGCTTGAGTATCTCGTTACGCCTCTCCATACCCAACACTTAAACGCTTGTGGTTCATCCCTCTATGGGAACCCATATAAACGCTCCCCCTCTACGCTTCCCGGTGGGAGGATGGAGGGACTGGTGCGGCTGGTGGATAGACTCGCGGAACGTTACGGGGTATCGTATTACGAAGTGCGCCTGATCAGGGTCACCTCTTCCCACGTCTCGATGCAGAATGGCCGGCCCGAGGAGCTGGGGACGAACACAGAGACGGGCATAGGCGTCAGGGCCTTCAACGGGGCGTGGGGCTTTTCGAGCGCCAACGACATGGGCAGGGCGGAGAAGGCCGTAGAGACCGCAATGAAGATAGCCAAGCTCTCGGAGGGTAACTCGAGGATACACCTCGGGGATCCCGTGGTGGAAGAGGTCGAGATAAGGCCAAAAAAGAGCTTTCTGGACGTGAACATAGGGGACAAGCTCGCCCTTGTGAAGGAGGTGGATTCCCTCCTTCGGGGTGGGGGGATATCCAGCAGGAGCGTCGGTTACGGCGATGGCCTGGAGGAGGTTCTTTACTTCAACTCCCTCGGAAGCGAGATCAGGACGGTAGTCCCGAGGGTGAGGCTGGGCTTTTCCGTAACCGCCGGGAAAAACGGCGTGATGCAGAGCTACTGGAAGAGCTTCGGTGGCACGGCCGGCTGGGAACTGGTGGAGAGAATAGACCTGAACCACTGGACCGCCCTCGTTAGGGAGAAGGCCATCTCACTCCTGCACGCCAGGGCTCCCCCTTCCGGGGAGTTCGACGTGATAATGGATCCCGAGCTCACGGGTGTCTTCATCCACGAGGCCCTCGGTCACGCGGCCGAGGCCGATTCCGTCAAGAACGGGGAGAGCATCCTGGCCGGGAGGGTGGGGGAGAGGATAGCCTCCGAAGAACTCACGGTCGTCGATGACCCGACCCTACCGGGCGGGTTCGGTTCCTACATCTACGACGATGAGGGCATCAGGGGGAAGCGGGTTGAGATAATAAGGGACGGCGTTCTGGTGGGCTACCTCAACGACCGCGAGACGAGCGCCCTGCTCGACCTCGAGCCGAACGGTCACGGCAGGGCGCAAAGCTACGCCCATCAGCCCCTCGTGAGGATGAGCAACACCTACGTCGAGCCCCGCGACTGGAACTTCGAGGAAATGGTCGAGGAGGTTAAGAACGGGCTCTATATGATAGGGGACAAGGGCGGCGAGGTCGACACCGCCAGCGGTACCTTCACCTTCGGGGCCAGGGAGGGCTACATCATAGAGAAGGGCGAGATCAGAGACCATGTTAGGGACGTGGCGCTCTCCGGGAAGATACTCGACGTCCTGAGGAACGTCCGCGCCGTGGGGAACGACCTGAGGATTGAGTTCCCGGGCTACTGCGGAAAGGGTCAGTGGGTTCCAGTCGATGATGGGGGGCCCCACGTCCTGACGAGGGCGCTCGTGGGGGGATTGCGGTGATCGACGAACTGATAGGTATCCTCGAACGCGAGAACGTTGAGTGGGAGCTTTACTGGGAGAGGGGGCGGAGTGGATCCTTCAGGATAGAGAGGGAAACCCTCGAGCGCTCCCAGAGGAAATTTTACTCCGGGATAGGCCTGCGCGTGGGTTACCTGGGAAAGCTCGGCTTCTCCTACGTGACGGGCCTCAACCATGAAAGGGAAGCCCTTGAGGAGTTCGTGAAGAGGACGATAAAGCTCGCAAGGGTCAGCGAGGTTCCGTTCCCCGGCTTTCCCACACCCTCTAAGGTACCGCACGTGAAGGGACTCTACGATAGGAGAATAGAGAGCATACCCTTCGAGGAGGCCCACGCGATGGCGAGGGACTTCTCGCTTAGGATGCGCGAGCTGAAGGACGATTCGTTGACCCTATCCGGTTCCATCACCCTTGCCGTTGATCACTACGGTGTGGTGAACTCCAATGGAGTCCGGCTCGAGGGGAAGGGCACGTGGATGAGCCTGGGTGCGTACGCCGTGAAGAAGGGGGATGGAACCGGCTCGGGCTCGTACTACCAGGGCTACCGCTCGCTCCAGCCCTTCGAGGAGTTTGAGAACGCCATTCAACGGGCGATATCGGAGGCGGAACTGAGTTACAGGGCCGGGAGGCTTGAACCCCACTCGGGGGAGATACTGCTCGAGCCCGAGGCCTTCAGGGCCGTTCTGGGGGTGTTCCTTGAGAACCTCTCGGGAGAGAGCGTCTATCACCGCCGGAGCCGTTTCTCCGAGCCCGGCGAGGAGGTCGCCCCGGGGGAGCTGGTCATCCTGGACGACGCGACCCTTCCCGAAGGCACCGGTAGCTTTTCCTTCGACGGTGAGGGGAACCCCGGTGAAAGGACGGTCCTGGTGGAGAACGGGATGGTTTCCTCCTTCCTCCTCGACGAGACGTACGCGCGACTACTCGGCATGGAGAGCACCGGAAACGCGGCCAGGGACTTCCGGACGGTTCCGCACATCGGGACGAGCAACGTGGTCGTTGAGCCGGGCAAGGACGACCTCGAGGGGTTCGAGGGCATCATAATCAAAAAGGTCTTCGGAGAGCACACGGCCAACCCCGTCAGCGGCGATTTTTCCCTAACGGTTGGGCTGGGCTACGCCGTCAGGAACGGGGAGGTGGTTCCCTTCAGGGACAACATGTTGGCCGGTAACGTCTTCGATTTCCTGCGCTCCATAGCGGCGATTGGGAACAGGCTCGAGAGGAGGGGCTCGTTTTACTCTCCGAGGGTTCTCGGTGTCGCCCGGCTGGTGTAGGTTTTTGGTTAAATTTTTTATAGTTCAACACCGAAGGGGAATAAGGTGGTTGGACGTGAGAAACGGTGGAATCGAGGGCGTGCTCTCAGGACTCAAACCAGGCGAAACCGTACTCGTTGAGCACGATTCAGTTTCATCACCCGAGCTCTTCTTGTACCTGTTGAGCAGGTGGTGTGCCTCGGCGGAGAAGCCCCTTCTAATCGACGATTTCTCCGATACCTTCCCGGAGTACGTGGCCCGGCTTGAGCTCATGGGCTTGGACGTTGGGCCGCTCATGGAGGTTCCGGTCATAAAGATAGGCGGGAGGAGGAAATTCGGCAACGTCGCGGGCAGGGTCGACTTGGACAAGTACTCCCTCGATTTTGGGTACTATAACAGAATATACCAGAACGTCGTGCCCGGAGAGCTCGTGTGCAACCCGGTCCTCGGGATGCACAAGCTCTTCGTGGTCCTCGAGAGGACCGCGCTTATAAGGCTCGTCCGCAACGTCTCGACCTTTGTCGGGAACAGGAGTCGCTTTGCCCTCTACTTCATAAACAGGGACGTCCTGGAGAGGGTGACCCCTGAGCTCCTTCCTCTCCTTGAGGAAATCTCCAGCACCGTACTGATGTGGGAAGCGAATGGAGGCGAGTACCGGCTCCGGGTTGTGAAAGCGGCGAACGACGAAATACTGGGTTCGACCGTCTCTCTGAGCTTCAAGGACGTGGCCAAAAAGTGAGGTTTTTAAGGTCCCTTCCTTATCACCTTCGGTGATACTGTGAGGAGAGCCCTTGTAGTGCTTGCGATGCTCCTTCTCATGGCCCCTCCGGTGGCTTCTTACAGCGTTCCCGAGAGGGGCGTCGTCTACCAGGTCATGGTCGACCGGTTCTACGATGGAAATCAGAGCAACAACCGGCCCTTTTATGACCCATCGCGGACGAACTACCGCCTCTACTGGGGCGGCGATCTGGAGGGTCTAACGGAGAAGCTCGACTACATCAAGAGCCTCGGCGTCTCGATGATATGGGTCTCCCCGCTCAACGACAACGTAAACGGGATTGTCTCCGGAAGCGCCCCCTACCACGGCTACTGGACGAGGGACTACAGGCGCATAGACGAGCACTTCGGGACCTGGGTGGACTTCAAACGGCTCGTGGAGGAGGCGAGAAAGCGGGGAATCTGCATCGTCGTTGATTACGTTCCAAATCACTCGAACCCGGCATCGGACGGCGAGTTCGGGGCGCTCTACGACAACGGAACAGAGGTCACGGACTACTTCCGGGACGCAAAAAACGCCTCCGTGAACCCGATAACGGGCATCAGGGAGAACGTCTACCACCACAACGGCAACATCTTCGTCTGGTCGGGAATACAGCTGAAGTACGCCAACCTCTACGGCTTAGCCGACTTCAACCAGCTCAACCCGTGGGTCGATTCGTACCTCACGGAGGGGGCGAGGCTCTTCATCGATAACGGTGCCTGCGGCCTCAGGATCGACGCGGTCAAGCACATGGAACTTGGCTGGCTCGAGAGCTTCTACCTGCGCCTCTACTCCGGAGGGCCCCTCTTCATCTACGGCGAGTACTACTCCCCCTCCGTGCAGAAGAGCGACGACCTGTACGAGTTCTACCGCTACTCCAACGTCTCGCCGCTCCTTAACATACCCATAAGGGCCGACATCGTGAGAACCTTCGGCTTCATAGGGAGCCTCGAGACGCTATCGAGAGAGCTCGAGGGTTACTACTCCCGCTTCGTTTACCCGAACAAGCAGCTGAACTTCCTCGACAGCCACGATTTAATCCGCTTCCTGAACGGGGCGAGGAGGGAGGACGCTCTGGAGCGCTTCCACATGGCGCTGGCCCTGACCATGACCCTGCCGGGCATCCCGGTGATCTACTACGGCGACGAGAGCTACCTCGTGAGCAAGGACGGGGCCGGCGACCCCTACAACAGGCCCATGATGGTCTTCAACAACACCACTAAAGCGTCTTACATAATCAGAACCCTGGCGGAGCTGAGAAAGACCAACGACGCCTTGGCTTTCGGGGACTTCAGGACGCTCCACGCCAACTACTCGGTCTGGGCCTTCGAGAGAACCTTCGGAACTCACAAACTCCTCGTCGTCATGAACAAGGGCCCGTCAAGGAGTTTAGTCCTCGACCTCGACTGGCCTGATGGGGTCTATCGGGACGCCCTCGGCAACGCCACCATAAAGGTTCAGGATGGGAAAACGACGGTGGAACTGCCCAGGAACGGCTTCTACGTCTTCCACCTCGAGCGGGAACAGGAAAAGCCGTTGATCGGCTCGTTAACTCCCTACGCCGTCAAACCCGGCCAGAGGATTCTAATAGCCGGGGACGGGTTCGGCTCCTCCGGCAAGGTGATCATCGGCGGCGTCGAGGCCAAGGTTCTCTCCTGGAACTCCACCGAGATACTCGTTGAGGTTCCCAGGGTTAAGACCCGCGAAGCCTGGCTCAATGTCGTCGTCGAAACGAACGGGAAGGTCAGCAACGCCGCCAGACTTCGTTACTACTCCGGGAACGAGATCCCGGCGCTGGTGGCGGTAAACGCGAGCCTCGTGAACGTCTCCAGGGTGAACCTCTGGATAAAGGGGAACATCTCGGAGCTCGCCGAGCCGAGACCCCTCCTGAGGTCCTCGACGGGTTACTACTTCACGGTCGTCCCCCTTCCCAACGGAACGGCCTTTTCGGTTGAGCTCTACGAGGGACCGTACTGGGGTGAGCTCAAGCCCCTTGGCGTGAAGCTCTACGGGAAGGCCGCGGGGGTGGTGGTTCTAAGCGACGAACCACCCAGGGTTGAAGGCAAGCCTTCCTCCGAAATCCCAACGAACGGTGCTCCCCCCGGCGAGGGTACTACCCCCTACGCCGTTGTGGGCGCCCTGCTCGTTATTCTGGGCCTGGCGGTGGTCTGGAGAAAAAGGGCTTAAATCTGCTCCAGGAGCTTCTTTCTCTTTTCCTCGTACTCCTCCGGACTTATCACTCCCATGTCGTAGAGCTCCTTCAGCTTTTTGAGCTTTTCGAGCGGGTCTTCCTTCTTCTCCGCCGCTGGAGCCTCCCTAAGGGCGCTTCCTCCCGGAACGACCCTGCTCACGAGTTCCTTCGGCTTCTTCAGGATCCACGTCTCGTGGGTGAGGCCCTTGTTGACCTCTATCGTCACCGGTTCGATGGCTATCGCGTTGAGGGCGTCCTTTATGGCGTTTACCGTCTTCCTCGCCTGTTCCTTGTTCATCCAGCCGAGCTTTAGGTTTATGCCCTCCTCACCCTTTATGAGGAATTCCGAGGACATGACGCCCAGTTCAATCCTCACCTCCTCGAGCTTATGGTAGGGGATGGCCTTTATATCGTACCTGCCAAGGATCTTCTCGTCGAGGTAGATTATCCTCCTGTCCGTCACGAGAACCCACTTCGGCTTTTCGAGGCTTACCTTCTTCTTTACGGAGAAGAGAACCTTTTCGTCGGGTTCGAGAACTTTATTCGCCGCCTTCGGTAACTCATCCATTGTCATCACCCTTTCATTTTTGGCCGGCGAGATATATTAACCTTCTTCCTCCTTTCCCTCCCGATAGAGCAGGAAGAGGGTCTCCCCGTCAACGCTCTCCAGCAGGGGGGTCAGGACTTCATTCCTTCCTCCAGCTTTCAGGAGGACTCGCTCCGGCCGCCTCTTCAGCTCGGCCTCCAGCCGGAGGGTGTCCCATTCGAAGGCCCGGGAACGGCTCAGAGGTACGACCCTGCTCCCGTCGGCCGTCTCTATCACCACCTCGCCGTTCATGGGGGGAACCTCGACCGCAACGATGACGCGCCGGTAGCTCCCGCCCTCGATTGAGGAATACGCCACGGCTATGCCGAGAAGGAGAATGAGAACCGGCAAGGGGATCCCGGTTGCTGAAATGCTGAGATTCCCCCCGAGCCATAGGAGTCCCAGCGAAAGGAGGAACGCCAGCAGAGCAACCGGAAGGCCGTAGAGCAGGGTCTTTCCGCCCCTTTCCCTCCATCCGAGCCCCCTCAACACTTTCTCCCACCTCTCGGTGGTCTCGATGTACTCGGCCAGTATGCTCAGGGCCATCAGGGTGAAGATGCCCAGCGGGCTGGAGAAGTAGGGGCTCGCCAGTATGGCCCCGCTCAGGTTGTTGTACGCTTGAGGAAACGCCACCGGGAGGAACTGGGAGATGCCTATCGAGTAGGGTACCACGTAGAGCACCGTCGAGAGAAAGACCGTTCCACTGGCTGAACCTCCCGAGAGGAAGATTCCCAGGAGGGTTATCCCGATGGCCGTCGTTAGTACGTAGTCTCCTGGGCGGAGCAGGTCGGAGTAGGCCAGAGAAGTGAGGACTATCGCGGTTAGAACGACCGCCAGCTTTAACGCCCGGAAGTTCATCTTATCTCCCCCAGCAACTTGCTCAGAACCTCCCCGATATCCTCCCGCCCCGGAAGCCAGCGGACGATGTAGGCGCCGGTGTTTTCCAGCTCCGAGGTTATCGCCCGCTTTTCCATCTCGATCAGCGTGCCCGTTTTGGGGTCGAGGGCCGGATACACCGAGACGTCAACCACCACCGGTCTGGACTTGCCCCGGTGAATCGCCATCATCGTGAGGAGTCCCCTCCTCGTCTCCCCGGCCGTTCTGTCGAGCACGTTGGAGACGTATATGACGAGCGGCGTGTACTGGACGAGTATCCTCTTCAGCCTCTTGATGGCGTCGGCAAAGCTTTCCTCCTCCGTTTGAACCCTCTCGAAGTCCATCATGGTCCTAACCATCGTGTGCAGCTGCCTCGGCCCCGTGGCGGGTGGCAGGAACTTCTTCGCCCCGAGCAGGTAGAGGCCCATGTGGTAGTCCTTCCGCAGGAAGCGGTGTGCCATCGACGCGACCAGGTTCATGGCGTGCTCGTAGGGGCTTTCACTCTCGATCCCTATCTTCATCGCCTCCCTTGCATCGACCACGAAGAGAACCGTCTTTTTGCCTTCCCTCTCGAACTCGTTGACGAGAACCCGGCCGATTCTCGCGGTGGCCTTCCAGTTTATGAGCTTCATCGGGTCGCCTGTCTGGTAGTCCCTTATCTCCCTGAAGTCCGTGGAGATGGGGCCCCTTATAGAGAAGCTCGTTTCCGGGACGCTTATCCTGGCCTCCCTTCTCGTCTCCGCTATCGGGACGGCCCTGACGATCCGGGGGACGGCCCTGAACCGGAGTTCCTCGCCGTACACCCCCCAGAGGTATCGAATTCCCAACGGGTTCCTCGTCGTCACCTCGCTCCTCGGCAGCCTGTAGAACCCCCTGAGCATCGGCCGTATCCTGTATGTGTAGCTGGCCTTCAGCGGCTTCAGTCCCTTGAAGAAGACCCCGACGTTGTTTCCGGAGGTGAGGGCGACGTTCTTCGGGAGCGGATCCCTGACGACGACCAGTCCAACCCCCCTCTTTACCGTAACCTCAACCCTTACCTCGACCTCTTCGCCGAGCCGTATCTCGCGCCTTGAGAGCCTTCTCTCCACCCTGACTCCGCCCGGCGGGTCAACGAGGACGGCCAGGGCGAGCAGGGAAAGCGGCACTACAGCCAGGGCTATCATTCCCGGCGAGAGGAACGCAGTGCCGAGGACCAGTGCCCAGAGGGCGTATCCCATCAGGCTTTTCCTCATTTTTCTTCAGCCTCTTTTGGAAAGGGGGTTCTCAGTAAAGCCTCCCTAACAACCTCCACTCCACTCACGCCCTCGAAAGCGTACTCCGGCTTAACCACAATCCTGTGGGCAGCGTGAATTGGACGCGCGTGTAGTTCAGGCCGAGGGTTTTTCCGAAGGCTTTGGCGAGGAGGGTTTTGCCCAGTCCCGGGTAATCCTCGAAGAGGACGTTCCCGTTCACGAGAGCCGCCGCCAGCGTCTTCCTAACTACCGTTTCATTCCCAATATAAACCCGCGAAATCCTGTCGACTGTTTTCTCAAGGGTTTGGGATGCTTCCTCAATCTCCATCATGACTCCCACCCCATGAGGGTTCTCAGTTCCTCAAAAACTTCCTCAACTATTCTAATCCTCCGCTCCAGCTCCCTCCTCTCGTAGGCGTGCCTTATCCAGAGCGGCGTTAACCGGGAGGTTTGCCTCCCCCTGTAGTCGGTTATCTTCCCGATGAGGGCCTCGAACCTCTTCCTGTCATCGAAGAGCCGGGAGCCGTAGTAGGCTATGAACGCCACCAGCGGTCCCTTCCTCCCGCGAACCACAAAGTCCTCAACGGCTTTACTGGCCTCCACCAGTTCGGGGCCGAGTTTCTTCACGGTCTTTGCCTCGTGCTTTCTCCACTGGGAAAGGAGGTAGGCCTCGGGGTCTTTTTCACCGACGTAGGAGTGGACCATGCTCCCGGCCACCACAACTCCAAGGAGGAGGGCCAGCCACTCCCCGTAGAACACGATATCGGGGTGGCTCTCGCTCAGGTTCCCCCTCACCGCAGCGTAGAGCCCCATGATTGCACCAAGGGCACCTATTCCAAGCAGGTTCCTCTCAACGGGCTCGGTCCACGGATACCTCCCGCCGAGCTCCGCCACGGCGTAGCCGAGGAAAAGGAAAAGGCCCGCGTAACTGAAGACGCTTCCCACCGCCCCGAAAGGGGGAAGCCTTGAGATCCCGTAGAGGGCGATGAAGAGCCCCGCCCCCCGGATGAACCTGGAATGGCTCTCAAGCCTCGGTGCCATCGTCGCTATTCCCGCCCCGAAGATTATCATGGCCGCCGGGAGGTTCCATCCGGTCGGTCCGAAGAGCGCCGCGAGGGTTACCCCAAGGAGCCTTAGGACGAAGGCCGTGTTTCCCCCTTTTATCGCCCCGGCAACGTCCCCGGCAATTAAAAAGAGAGTCAGAACCGCAGCGGGCATAAGAACGGCTTCCAGTCCCCCGATCTGGGTGGAGAGGGCGTACGTGAGCGTTAGTGCACCGACGTATATCGCGATTTTCCCCCATTTGGGCTTAGACAACGCAGCCACCCCCTATAACCTCAAGAACCGAGCGGTAGAACCTTATGAACTCCTCCCGTGAGACCCTCCTTCCGCTGTACTTGGCCTTCTCGAATATCGCGGTGAGGGCATCTATGGGCTCCCACGGGTACATCATGTCCGTGAGGGTCTCGGCTATCTCCCCGGGGGTCAGTTCGTCAACCGTCACCCCCACCCCCTTCGCCCACGGGAGGAAGCACCTCTCGTAGTACTCAATCACCGCCTCGTTGTAGCTGGGCACCACCCTTGCCGTTGCGGTCTCGACCAGGCCGTTGCACTTGGCCTCTATCGTGTGATCTCCGAGAGGCAGGCTCAGCCTGAAGTCCCGTCCCCTCCCGAGTAGCTTTCCGTCGACGTAGAGCTCGGGCTCACCGTCGCACTCTACGCTTATCTCCAGGGCCTCCCCCTCCTGAAACAGCGGTATTCCGTTCTTGAATATTATCTTTAGAATCTTCTCCTGCCTCTTCTCTTCGGGTCTCCTCCTCACAAGCCGGTACCTGGCCACCAGGGCCCCGATTATCAGCATCAAGCCGATGTAGAACCAGGGAATTCTCGGCTTTTTGCCGATTACGACGTAGAACCTCCCGCTCGCGGGCAGGTAGTAGGGGGAACCCTCGAACGTCACGGTGACGGTGGCGTTGGTTTCTCCCTCGGGCACGGGGACGTCGAGGGTGGCTATCCCGGAGTCGTTGGTCATCGTGCGCATCGCGAAGTTGCCGAGGCTTACGTTGAGGTATACGCCGACCACGGGATCGTTGACCGAGTCCACGACCCTAAACCTCAGCCTGGCGGTCTTTTCGCCCCTTGCTTCCCGGGTCAGCAGTTCTATCTTCACCGGGGATACTATCGTGACGGTTATCCTCTCCAGAACCCTGCTCCCGTGCCTGAACTCCACGGACCTATCCCCGACGGTCTTGAAGGGCTCGATGGTAAAGTCAAAGCTCCCGTTGACCACCTTGAAGGTGTAGGTCTTGCCTGGAAATACGTAGGCGTTGAGGGTGGCGTTCTCAACCCCCACGACCCTCCCCCTGACCCTAACGGGCTTCCCGAGTTCTCCGATCACCTTTCCCGGGATTTCGAGCTTAACAGTGGCCAGCTCAACCGTTCTGGTCGCGGGGGAGTAGTTGATGCTCCCGGCGTAGCTGAGCGTCAGATTGTGCCTCTCTATCCCCGGGATCTCCAGCCTCAGGGAGAACCTACCGTCGGTTAGCGTCGTTTCGTTTCCAATGGGTATCCCGTCCAGGTAATAGGAGACGGTGGCGTTGGGTATCGGTTCACCCGCCCCATCAACGAGACCCCCCACGATGGTCAGGTTTCCGGGATTGGCCAGAATCCGCCCCGGCAGCGAAAACCCCGCGAGCCCCTTTATTTTAACCGTCCTCGTGGTGCTTGAGGAGAGGTACGGGTATCCAAGGGGCGTGAGGTAGTAAAGCTTCAGCCGGTAGGTTCCGGGTTTTAGATACTCCGGGATTTTGACGGGGAGTGAAAACGTCCCGTTCGAGACGTTGCCGTACCCTATCAGGACGTCCCTCTTCTCACCCTCCAGGAACACCGCGACGGCCCCAGCCCGGGGAGCGGTTTCGGTGAGTGTCCCCTTTACCGTGCCGTTCAGGGTCATAGAATCGCCCGCCGTGGTTGTGGGGGGAACGTCCGCACCGATTGAGGTGGGCTCCATGACGAAGACGGGGACGTTGAGGGGGTATTCCTCTGAGTCACCTTCAACGGTCACGTTCACGACGTGCCATCCGGGGGTGTACCCGGGGGGCGCCCTCAGTCCGACCTCTATCCTCCTCCCACCCTCGGGCGTCTTCTGAAGGCCCCACGCCTCAACCAGCGGGGAGTCCGTATCGAGATTGAGTTCCTTGGGGGCTCCATTTACGGTGAGTTCAAGGGTTGCCCCGCTCCCTTTGGGGAGGACAATCGCCGCCTGGTCCGGAATTACAGTTATCCCGCCCGGAACGGTGACGGCGGTGAGGCGGAGCACCGAGGCCCGGGTTCCGGCGTTCGTGACCGCCCTGACGATCACCGGATAGTAACCGGGTTCCCTGAAGGGCCCCACCGTCAGGTTGTGTATCCCCGATTCGTTGACGGTGGCGATTCTTCCGAGGGAAGGGACGTCGACGGTAACGCTTGAGTTCGTGCCGCTCGCGACGCGCTCGAACTTTACCGTAATCTCCCCGGAGGAACCGGGGTCGAGGGTTATTTTTGGCGGTGACACCTCGAGCTCGAAGGGCACGTAGACGTTGGGGTCGGAATGGAGGGGATCGAAGACCAGCCAGCCGGCTTTTTTAAAGTAAACCTCCGCCCAGAACTGGCTTTTTTTCTCGGTAACGACCTGTGTCCGGGGAACCGCGTCGATGTAAACCCCCTCCACGAGCCTCGCGGGAAGGCCGCTCAGCCTGGCCAGAACAACGAAGGCCGAGGCGAAGTCGTAGGAACTCCCTCTTTTGGACTCGAAAAGGAACCACTTCAGCCTGTCCGCTCCCTCAGGGGGAGTCGCGTTTCCAAGCCGGTAGTTGTTGGCCAGGTATCGGGCTATGGCGAGGGCCTTTTCGTAGTCCGAACGGAAGCCGAGGGTTACGGTCCGGGCAAAATCCCTAAGCTGGGTGTCGTTGGGGGCCGTCAGGTACTCCGTCTGGTTTCCGGCGGTGAGGTTCACCAGATACGGCCAGTCGAAGGTGTAGCTAACCGAGGAGAACGAGTACGTGGTGACGTTGAGGGCTGTCCTGAAGAGGTTGTACTCGGGTAGGGCTTCGACACCGGCACCGTCAACGCGGGTGGTGTAGAGGGAGGTGAAGAGGTTGCCCGTGAGGGGCTGGAACGAGACCACCGTTATCCTGTCCCTTTCGCTGTGGTGGGGCACGCCTATCTCAGGGGGGGCGATGACGTTGCTCGGAATCTTCGTGGTGTTTCTCGTAACCCACCTTCCCCCCACGTAGTCGGTGTAGACGTTGAGCCTGAGGTAGTGAGTGTGCGCCGCCCCGGTCACCAGGAGGACGAAGTGGGGTGAAAACGGGACCTCCACCAGAGGCACGGTTTCGTTGCTCTCGTTTCCCGGCGGGAGCCTCGGTGATAGTATCCCCTCAATGCTTCTGGTTCCGGGGGGTACCCCAATCAGGACTGGTCCGAGGACGAGGGAAGCGATCATGAGGGAGAGGAGTGTGAGGGTAAGAAAGGCGATGTATTTCCGCCTCACCATGATACCTATTACCTCTTTGGCCCGTTATATAAAGTTTTTCATCGGTGTAAATCTTTGTACTCCATTCCCCGTTTTCGAAAGCCTTAACTACACCCCCGCCCTTTCTCCCGTTTGGTGATCTCATGGATTTTGAAAAGAAGCCCCTCATCGGGATGGTTCATCTCAGGCCCCTGCCGGGCTCTTATCTCTACGACGGGGACCTTGACGGGGTCATCGATTCCGCTCTGAGGGACGCGAGGACCCTTGAGAAGGCGGGTTTCGACGCGGTAATGGTCGAGAACTTTGGCGACGTCCCCTTTCCCAAGTACGCCGATAAAATTACCGTCGCTTCCATGGCAGTTGTGGCGAGGGCCATCCGAGATGAAGTCTCCCTCCCGCTCGGTATAAACGTCCTCCGCAACGACGGGATAGCTGCCTACTCGATAGCTTACGCTGTGAAGGCTGATTTCATAAGGGTGAACGTGCTGAGCGGGGTTGCATACACCGACCAGGGGATTATCGAGGGCATCGCCCACGAGCTGGCGATGCTGAGGAAGCGCTTACCTTCAAAGATAAAGGTCTTAGCGGATGTGCACGTCAAGCACGCCGTACACTTTTCCGATTTTGAGGACGCCCTTCTTGACACGGTTGAAAGGGGTTTGGCCGATGCCGTTGTGGTGAGCGGAAAAGCGACGGGAAAGCCCGTGGATGTTGAAAAACTGGCCCTGGCCAAAAAGATTTCTCCCGTGCCGGTGATAGTCGGCTCGGGAACGAGCTACGACAACCTTCCCGAGCTCTGGAAGTATGCCGACGGCTTCATAGTGGGAACGTGGATAAAGCGCGAGGGAAAAGTCGAGAACGAGGTCTCTTTGGAGAGGGCGAGGAAGCTGGTTGAGCTGGCGAAGGAACTTCGACAAACTGCACTTTGAACCTGCCATTAATCGAATTTTCTTTTCCGAAACCCTTATTACCCATAACTGCGTAACTCGTGAAAAGGAAAACCTGTCCCGCTTTTCTTTTTCCGCGAGATGGGTTTTTCAGGGAAATAATAGGTGCAGCTGGCCAGAATCAATGTATCTAACCCGCGTTGGCCTATGCTACTCCCCGTATTGGGCAATATTTTGTTTTCCTCCCTTTTGGAGGTTTTTCAAGCAGGAGGGATGTTGTGTGAACACACGTACTCTGGCAGGTGTGGTGCTGGTACTCCTTTTCCTCGCCCCCCTAACGGCTGGAGCAGTAAGTCCCCCAACTGGAGCGCTTCGGGGGCTTGGAATAAACGTCGTGGAAACTTCCAGCCTTCAGGAGAACGGTGCAAACAGCGTCGTCCTGCTCGGCGAGACCGTACGTGATGGCGTTAACTACACCGTCCTCGTTATCATAACGGAGTACCCCGTTAAAACGAGCGAAGATCTGATGGCCGTGGAAATAGGAGACGTCCCCACACCGGGCATTAGCATTGCCCCATCCATGGACGAGACCCTTCAAAACTCAGGAGAATCAGAAAACGGCGAAGATATAAGTTTTCTCTTGGGCTACAGCTTTTACAAAACCGCGTTTTATCCCGAAACTCTGGATGGAGAGCCCGTTGGAGAGAACATCACAGTTGATTTTAGGACAGGTCTGCGTTCCTTCTACTCCCATGAGTTCCCCTTTGGGGATCTCAGAATCTCAATCCAGATTTCCGGGGAATACATTAACTTCCAGCGCAATTTTGATTCCTTCCTCTCCACGACCTGCCACCTTAACGAGAACAACCAGACGGAGTGCCAAACGGAGTTCATGCGGGATGATTATGACTCCTACCTTTCCTCAATGCTCGCGATGAAGGCCTACGCCTACTCTCAGGCGAGCTCTCTGGGAAAAAGCGTGAAGAATGCAGTTTTAGCGTCCCTGAAGGCTCAGCCCTATCCCGCGAAGCTCCTTAGCGACTTTCAGCTCTGCATCCCCGGCTCAGGATGCGCCAAACTCTCCCCGGGCTACCTTGGAACCCTAACGTTCAACGAGACAGATATAGAAAACGGCGCGAGGCTTATGTTCACGACGGCCGTTTTCGACAGGAACAGCGACGTCTCGGGAATTCAGGCGTACTACATAGACCCAAGCGGACAGTACGGGGGAGAGGCGATAAAGCTCCACTCTGCCCAGGAGTTCTACACCTACATGGGGACCCCGAAGAACAGTACCGTGGCCTACGCTTGGATAAACGGGTCGAGCACAACCATACCCGTTGTCCTCGATGTGGCAATAAAGCCCGGGCAGTTGAAGGAGGGAAAGGTAAGGGTGGTTTTCGCAGTCAGCGACGGCAGTGGGGGCGATTCTAAGGAAATATCGTGGGATTTTGTGTTCGAGGGAAACTTCACGGATTACTCCCTAAACGTACTCACGCCAAAGGACGGCGCCCACCTGAAGCAGGTAATCGACGGCCTCTTTTCTTTACCCCTCTATGCGGAGGTAAGGGGGAGCGGTGCCGAGGATCTCTACGCTATCGTTACCCTTCCAGACGGAAGCTCCAAGAGGCTTCCCGTTGAGGACAACGAGATACTTGACGTCCTCTACATGAGTGACCCGGCCGTGAAGGAGGGAGCGCTCACCGTGAGCCTTTACGGGAAGGTGAACGGCGAGGAGAAGCTCTTGGCAAAGAGAAGCGTCCACGTAACCCTTGCGAGTGTTGAAGTGCCTGGAGACGAGATAGACAACGACATGGACGGCCTCGTTGACTGCGAAGACCCCGACATAGCGACCTGCGACGCTTGTATCCTTCAGAAAAAGCTCGAATGGGCGGAGTCGCTGATGGAGAGGCACATAGCCTACATAAACAAGATGATAGAGACCACTCCAAGCATGAAGAGCGTTTACGATCTCTACATCGAGCACCTCCGCGAGCTTCACGAGCAGTACAAGGACGACCCCGACAGAATGGTCAAGGAGATGAACGCCTACATGGAGGAGAAGGTCTACAGGAACCAGGAGATCAACCGGTACATCTCAATATTCGCGGACGATCCAGAGAAGCGCTACCAGCTCAGACAGATAGCCGAGAAGTACCGCTACGATCCCATACAGCGGAGGATAGCTATGAGGCGCTTCATCTATGAGAACTCGCAGACCGAGGCCGAGAGGGAAGCCACGATGAACGCTATTCTAACGGGAATCCTTGAGCCGCCCAAGTGGCTCGTTGGAGGACAGTATGGCTCTGGCGGAGCCCTCGACTGGGCGAACTTCGTGGCGAGTAACTTTGAAACAGTTGGAGACACCGTCAAGCTGAAGGGAACGGAGACGGTTAAGATGCTCAGGACGCCCGCAAACATTTTCATCGTTGCACAGGACGCGAGGGCATTGATGAAGCAGGCGGAGGAGCTCAAGAAGATGAACCTGCCCGAGAGCACCAAGGTGGCAATAATAGTCCTCGACGGAGCGGCAAAGATAGGGAAGCTCCTCGACAGGAGTGGCTACTTTGGGAACATGGCAGACGCTACCCTCGGCTCCCTGATTAACCTCCGAAAGAAGATAGAGGAGAGGAACCAGGGCTGGTTTACCTGGAACGGCTACGTACTCCACGAGACGGCAAAGCCCGGCATCTACGAGGACTACGAGACGGGCAAGAAGTTCAAGCGCGTTTCGGGGGGCTGGTTTAGCGACCCTGTTTTCGTAGAGGTGAAGGAAAATGGGTAAGCTAACGGGCCTGCTTCTTATTCTGCTACTCCTTGGGACAGCTTACATTTACTACGTGAATCCTCACATAATAGAAGACCTTACGAGGGTAAGGGACAACTTCCCCAATGGCATGAACCCTGGAGGGAACACCTCAAGTTCGGGGGGTTTCTTTGGGGATTCCGTTGAAAAGGGTTGGGTTGATTCCAACGGCGACGGGAGTAGAGACGTTTACATAGGGGACGAGTACGCCGAAGTCCCAATGGCAAACGGCTCGGTGCTCTTTGTTGACCGGAACAAGGACGGGAAGATAGATGCCATCTACCTCGACACGACCGGCGACGGGAACTACGATACTGCATACCTCGACGAGGACTACAACGGAAAGACGGACACCTGGAGGACGACCTTCAACGGTGTGGAGAGCTACGCGTGGGATGTAACAGGTGACGGGATTCCCGACGTGTACGACTCCAACGGGGACGGGAAGGTTGACGCCTGGGACATAAACTCCGACGGGATAATAGACGAGCGCGACGTTGATTACGACGGAAACCCCGACCTTCACGACTACGACTTAGACGGGGTCTTTGACGAGTTCGAGAAGAACGTTACCCTCTACCCACCGGAGAGCGCGAACGGGACGTCGGGGACTTTCCTCTGCCCGGACAACAAGGAGGAAGCGTACAGGCTCTTCGTCCAGGCTTACAACAACGTCACTTCCCTTCAATCTTCCGGAGCGAGCGATGAGGAGATTCAGGAGGCATATGCCAAATACCAGAAGGCCAGGGCCTGCTACGAGTCCTTCCTTACCACAACGACCTCAGCTGCCTCCAGCGGGGAGATGGGGGAAATCAACACCGTTACCCTCGATACGGAAGGAACAATGGCGATAAAGTTCTCCACGGGCGAGCTGAAGGGCTACGATGAGATAAGTGAGAACGTATGGGACGACGTTGATCTCGTGGCAGAGCCGTGGTGCGTTGATTACCCTGCTTTACTCGGCCACTGGATTAAGATTGGGGAGGGGAACCTCGATACCTTAGACCCAAGCGAGGTGCCGACCTCGGGCTATCCAACGGGTGAGATTGCCGAAGAGATCAAGATGGGTCACGTCTATGTCAACCTCAACTCCGATGGAACGCTTACAGCCTTCGAGCTCGTCTCACACGAGAAGACCGGCGACTGCTCCCACAGGATAACGATAAGGTATGCAAACCTTGGAGGGGGCTGAAACGGAACCCCTGACCGGATTCCATGTTTTGGGCCCGCTTCTGGGCCTTTTCCTGCTTTTGGTAGCTTTAGCTCTCCTTCTTTTGTTTGCAAAGCTAGCCCTAATGCTCATCAGGAGGCTTGTTTGATGAGATTGGAAAGAATTTGGAGGTGTTTGAGACGGAGAAAGTCCTTTACGTAATACCCAACCTGGAGTACCACAAGGGGTTCCTCAAAAGCGCCCTTGTGAACCTGGTCGTGACCGACCAGAGGATAATAGTGGCCCACGTGAAGAAGGAGATGATTCAGAAGGCCAGGGAGGGGGCCAAGGAGAGGGGAGACGGCTTCTTCAAGAGGCTCGCATCTGGCTGGACGATGCACGAGCGCTACTACGACATATCCCCGGAGGATATAGCCAACGAGGCCCCTGAGAACTTCTCGATTCCCCTCCGCGAGATAAAGGAGGTCAAGCTCAAGGGGGGCAACGTTGACGAGGGCAAAAATGATGAGATGGAGATAAAGTGGAAGGAGAAGAACAAGTTCTCGGGAAACATGAACCAGCGGGAGATAAAGAAGAAGCTCTCCGACCTCGGCGTTAAGGTCAAGGGAGGAGGCCTCTTCGGGTTTTAGGGGTGAGGGGGTGAGAAGGATGGGATTCTTTAAGAAACTGATCCTGGGGTTTTTCGTGCTGATAGTGCTCGGCATCGTGGCGGCGTTCGGCATGCAGTACTATTACGAGACCTTCTACGAGAAGGTTCCCGTGGAAGTGAAGAGCGACACGGTAAGTGGTGACGTCTTTTACCTTTCGCACATCCTTGAACCTGGGAAGTACAAGATTGAGGCCGGGGGAACTGGGGTCGTTAAGGGCATCAAGATACTCGATCCTGACACAAACGAGGTTGTCTCTTCCTACGAGGATACCTCAAGTATGATCTACGGCTCGGCGAAGCCCTTTGTGGTCAGAGTTGACTACGCGCCACCGAACCCCGACGAAAGCTACACTGCAAAGGTTGGAATATACAGGCTCGTGAAGAAGTGAGGTGGGAATATGAGGAAGGTTTACGCGCTCTCGGCTCTGCTCCTCGCGATGTTTGTGCTCGCGGGCGGCTGTGTCGAGAGCCCAGACGTTAACGTCGAGAGTGAAAAAACCCTCGGTATAAACGGGGTTACAGTCCACTATTCGGGAGAGGTATCCACTGATCAGGCAAAGGCGCTTATTAACCTCATAAACGCCGAATTGAACCCCGATGAGATAGACGTTTACGTAAAGAAAGATAACGGCTACACCGTGGGATTGACAAGCACTTACAAGAGTTCCAGCGAAATGGAGGATTCTCTGAAGTTCTACCTAATCTTTCTGGCGTCAAAGATGTCGCAGGACGTTTTCAACAGTCATAAAGTGCTTCTCCAGGTTCTCGATGACGAAAAGAACGTCCTCTACCAGGTGGAGAGCAGGTACCGCTACGTTTCCTTGAACGACATCAACGTCTGGTACACTGAGGCGAGCGAGGAAGAGGCCCAGAAAGTCCTGAACTACCTGCTCGACTTCGCGGGAAGCGGGCCGTGGGACGTAATCCTCGAGAAGAACGGCTCCACCTACCACGTCAGGGCCATGAGCTCCTTCAAGACAGCTGAAGAGGCAAACTCGGCCAAAGATACTTACATGGAGCTGGTTTCGGGCCTTGAGGAGAGGCTGAACGGAGACGTCGTTGTCCACGTCCTCGACCCCGATGGGAAAGAGGTGGCGGTTTTTGAAGGTTAGCCGTTTGTATTCTTCCTACCTTTTCCCTCGTTTTTAATTTCTCCTCCAGACTTTATTGTGTGCACCAGTCTGTTGAACCTCTCTTCCTCGCTCCCCCTTCCGCGGTAGCCGAAGTAAAAGCCTATTATTGTGGAAAGCACGCCGAGGAAGTAGTCCCTTAGCCCTGAGGGGATTAGGAGATGGCCGTCTCCGAGTACCATCACCAAGAAGGCCGTCAGAAGGGAGGCCGTCATTGCCCTCCTCATCTCTCCCCTGTCGAGGGCGCGGTTGTTGCTCCAGCCCATGAAAAGAACCACGAGGAAGACGAACACGGGGATTGTTGCGAAGCCCAACGCTGAGTTCGCATAGAGCCCAGCAAAGGTGAGAACGGCCAGAACCACGAGGGCAAAGAGGACTGCCCCGTTGACGTAGGGCATGTTGTCCCTGTTTGAGGGGTTGTCATTCCCCATGCTACCACCCAAAGGGTTTTATGCATGTCTCATATATACGCCTTCCGGAGGTAGGAGCATGGGGAAGTACTTCGGGACGAGCGGCATCAGGGAAGTCTTTAATGAGAAGCTGACGCCGGAGCTGGCCCTGAGTGTTGGGAAGGCTCTTGGAACGTACCTCGATGGCGGAACCGTAGTTATAGGGAAGGACACGAGGACGAGCGGAGAGGTTATCAAATCGGCAGTCATAAGTGGACTTCTAAGCACGGGCGTTGATGTGATTGACATTGGCATGGCACCTACTCCCCTCACGGGCTTTGCGATAAAGCTCTACGGTGCCGACGCTGGCGTTACCATCACAGCCTCCCATAATCCGCCGGAGTACAACGGCATAAAGGTGTGGCAGGCAAACGGAATGGCCTACACCCCGGAGATGGAGATCGAGCTCGAGGCCATAATGGACTCCGGGAACTTCAAAAAAGCGCCCTGGAATGAGATCGGGACGCTTAGAACTGCCAGCCCTCGTGAGGACTATATAGACGAGGCCCTGAAGTTCGTCAAGCTTGAGAACTCCTACACTGTCGTCGTTGATCCCGGAAACGGTGCAGGGTCTGTAGTTTCCCCCTACCTCCAGCGGGAGCTGGGCAATAAGGTCATCTCGCTCAACTCCCATCCGAGCGGCTTCTTCGTGAGGGAGCTCGAGCCGAACGCAAAGAGTCTTTCCGCTTTGGCGAAGACCGTCAAGGCGATGAAAGCCGACGTCGGCATAGCACACGACGGCGACGCCGACAGGATTGGCGTCGTTGACGATGAGGGCAACTTCGTTGAGTACGAGGTAATGTTGAGCCTCATAGCGGGCTACATGCTGAGGAAGTTCGGGAAAGGGAAAATAGTTACCACCGTTGACGCTGGTTTTGCTTTGGATGACTACGTTAGGCCCCTCGGCGGGGAGGTCATAAGGACGCGCGTTGGTGATGTGGCCGTTGCAGAGGAGCTCGCCAAACACGGCGGCGTCTTCGGGGGCGAGCCGAGCGGCACGTGGATAATCCCGCAGTGGAACCTCACCCCCGATGGAATCTTTGCCGGGGCTTTGGTTCTGGAGATGATAGACAAACTCGGGCCGATAAGCGAGCTTGCCAAAGAAGTCCCGCGCTACGTAACGCTTCGTGCTAAAATCCCCTGCCCGAACGAGAAGAAGGCCGGGGCAATGGAGATAATATCAAAGGAAGCCCTGAAGGCCTTCGACTACGACAGACTGATCGACATCGACGGGGTCAGGATAGAGAACTCCGACTGGTGGATCCTCTTCCGGCCGAGCGGCACCGAGCCGATAATGAGGATAACCCTCGAGGCGCACAGTGAAGAGAAGGCGAGGGCTTTAATGGAGAAGGCCGAGAGGCTGGTGAAGGGGGCCATAGAGAGGGCCTAAAAATCCTCGAGGTCGAAGACCGGGAAGCCCTCTTCCCGGAGTTCGTCCTTTCCCTCTATCCTCCTCGCGATGATTCCAAAGCGGAATTCCCCGTTGAATCTGACCATCCTGGATTTCCTTTCGAGGTCTCCGATTATCCTTCTGGCGTCTCTCTCACCCAGTTCCTCCCATTTAACCTCTATGAGGTGGGCTGTGTCCTTCTCCACGGCGACCACGTCTATCTCTTCCCCCTTGAACCACCAGCGGCCGAGCCTTTCGAACTCAAAGGGTCTTTTGATGACCAGGAATTCTCTGGCAAGGTCCTCAAATCGCCTTGAAAGAACCCTGTAAAGATCATCGAGGGCCGCGGTTCCCGTTGCCATGGCCTCAAGCTGCGGGTAGGTAAGGGTGAACCACGTCAGGAGCATCGGGTCCCTTATCCTGTAGAGGCTGACCTTTCTATCCCCGAGGAGGGGTTTCTCCCGCTCAACGAGTCCAAGGCGGAGGAGGTTTTCGACGTATGGATAAACGCTTTTCATGGGGATCCCGACGTAGTTGGCTATCCTCTCAAGGCGGGTGTTTCCCTCGGCAATGGCCCGGAGTATCGAGAAATAGCCCTTTGGTTCCCTCAGCTCTTCGCTCAGGAGTACGTATGGCTCGTTGTAGAAGAAGCCGTAGTCGCTTAGAAACTCTTCCCTCAGGAACTCCTCCACGCTTTCGTATCTCGACGCGAGCCTCAGATAGGGTGGTATTCCTCCGACCAGCATGTAGGAGATTATCCCCGTTTCCTTTTCCCCGAAGAACTTTACCGCGTTCCTGTAATCGAGGGGCCGCAGGTTAATGCTCCTCGTCCTCCTGCCGTGGAGGGGAGAGGTGTGGCTCAGAACGTCATCCCACATCATCCCGAGCATGGGGCCCGAGACGACGAGCATCACGTTCTTTTCGCCCAGTACGTGATCCCAAACCCGCTGGAGGTCACTGAGTATCTTCCTCTCCGATTTTATGGCGTACGTAAATTCGTCCAGCACTATCAGGGCGTCCTCGACCCTCTCCCCGAGGTAGTTGAGGTATACCAAGGAGTATTCATCCCGGCCGTTGAGAAGATAAAAGCCTTCTTTCCCTCCATTCTTGGAAGATTGTCCACGAGCCTGAGAAGCGCCCAGTGGTGCCTCCACCAGTAGATCCCCGAGCCGAAGCCCACGAGGTCGTACTTCCCAACCTCTGCCGGCTTTATCTTCCGCGGCTTGCTCAAATCGGCGTTTAGAACATCGGCCATCGCCTTTGCGACTTTTTCTGTGTTTTTATGGTGGATGGAGACGTATACGATGAGCGCCCTCATGGTGCGCCCTCCAGCGCGACCCTCAATCTCTCCAGGCTCCCCTCGATGTCCTCCTTGTCGAACTCGAGGTAGGTCCCCTTGGGGAACCTCGCCATGAGCACCTCGAAGAGTATCCCCGGCATCCTCACGAGCCTGAAGTCCTGTTCCTCCACTATCCCCTTCGAACGGCCGAACCTCCTCTCTTTGTTCAGGTAGCGGAACTCCCCCATTGCCGAGTATGGATAGCCCTCGGGGTCGCTCGAGCTCGTGTGGAAGACGCCGCAGGTCGGGGAGCCCTTAACCCCGACGAAGACGACCCTCTCCGGCCTCTCCTCGGTTAGAACGCGTCCTATGAACTCCGCTATTACCTTCGCCCTCTCGCGCATTCCCAGTCTCTCGTAAACCTCCCTGCTCGCCGGGGCCCTCGGCCAGCCCACCAGCTCGTACTCGGGGCATGGATAGGTTAGAACCGCCCAGTCCTCATCGAGCTCTCCGATGAGCCTTCTCAAGGCTTTGGCGGTTTCGTACTCCTTCTCCTTCGGCCCGCGGTAGACGTAGAAGGGGCTGAGGAGGCAGGGGGCTATGACGAGGAGCTTCATGGTTAACACCCGATGCCCCTGCGATGAACTACCCTTAAGCCTTTCCCGTTATCCTCTCGATGATCCTCGCGACCTTCTCCCTCAGCTCCTCCAGCGTTCCCTCGTTCACCACCACGTAGTCGGCCAGGCCCTTCAGCTCGCTCGTGTGGTAGAGCCTCTCCTCGGCGTCGTCCATCGCCCTGAAATCGGCGAAGCTCTTTATGCCCTTGTCCTTGCTCGCCCTCCGCCTCATCAGGCGCTCGAACCTCGTCTCCGGCTTCGCCTCCACGTAGATGATCTTCCCACCGAGCCTCTTTATCGCGCTTATCTCCTCCCGGGAGCGGACGCCGTCTATCACGATGTTATCGCAGTCCCTCATCTTGTCGACGGCTAACCTTATTAGTACGTCCCCCCCGTAGGTCTCCTTGAGGTGCTTTCCGAACTCTATGAGCCTCTCGCGCGTCGGTTCGGCCTTCTCAGGTAGCTCCGGGATCCACGAATAACCCGAGACGTTGTGGGTGAGCAGGTCAACCAGCGGGTCGCTGCAAGACACCCTGCAGAAGCCCCTCTCCTCGAAGAACTTCGCGACCGTCGTCTTTCCGGCGGCGATTTTCCCAACGATCCCCACTATCATCTTCTCCACATCCTCCAGATTATGTTCGCCCCGTCCGTCGATTCCATCAGCCCCTCGTAAGTCAGCTCCGTGACGAACCTTATAAGGGCCTTTTTATCGTAAACGGTCGGCGCCTCGAAGCCGAAGAGGTACTTCAGCTCGAAGAATCCTATGTGGAGCAGGCGGAAGGGGTTGAGGAGCGCGGTTTTCCCCTCGAACCTCAAGCCGAAGGGGAAGTCGGCAAGGACGAGCCCCGCCCCCCTCTCATCGGCCATCCTCACCAGTTTCCCCTCGTCGGGAAAGAAGAGCTCCCCCGGCTGGCCCTCTACCGGCTCGTACCTCAGCCTCGGGAACGCGTACCTGATTCCAACGGCCTCGTGTGGGAGCTTCAGCCTCTCCGCGAATCCAAGGAGGGCCCTCGCGTTGAAGCTCATGAAGACGAGCGTTTTGACCTCTCCAGTAACGTCGGGCCATCTCCTCGGCGGAAACCTCTTCTCGGCCTCGATTACTGGTAGAAGGAACTCGAGCTCCGTTCCCTCCACGAGCCTCTCCGCCTCTTCGAGTTTCCTCCCCTTCATCTCGAGGTCGAGGTTCGAGTAAACGGTCACCTGCCGGACGCCGAGCCTCTCGCGGAGCTTCCCGATGACGAAGCTGTTGCCTATGATCACGCTCTTGTCGGTTCTATCGTGGGCGATTATGAACAGCTTGTCGCCCCCTTCGTCGTAGCGAACCCCGTCTATCCTGAACGGGCTCTCCGGAAAGCCGTTCTCCCGCCTTATCTCCCTCACCAGTCCCTCTATCCCCTCAACCGTGAACATGGCCCTCCCGGCTTACCTCCGGGGTTCCCCTTTTAAGGGTTCTTTCGGGCTTGACAGGAATTATATTCCAAATTTGGAACAAAAATTTATAAATTACGGAACAAAATTCCGGCCGGGTGATCGAGGATGAGAATGAGCTCAAGGGAGATAGCGGTAATCGGGATGATGCTCGGCCTTTCCCTCATGCTGGACGTCGTTCCCGTGGAGATGCCCACCGTCTGGGGCATGAAGATAGACCTCGTGGCGGTTCCGATAATCATGGCATACCTCCTAACGGGCTTCCTCGGGGGCCTCGTCGCGGTGTTCCTGCTGTTCCTCGGGCTTGGGATAGTCTCGTCGGCGAGCTGGCTGGGCGGCATGATGAAGGCCACCGCGACGCTGGGCGTTCTCCTCGGTCTGGAAGCGGCGAAGAGGCTCACCCGCTTTAACTTCGAGAACGCCGATGGAAAAAGAACGGCGGTCTTCGCGGTTCTGGCCTTCCTGATAGGAATCGCGATAAGGGTTCCCCTGATGGTGGCGCTGAACTACTACGTGGCCCTTCCGGTGTGGCTGGGCGTTCCCCACGAGAAGGTGGTGGAGACGGTCGAGGCCTGGACGGGCGTCCCCTTCTGGGTCGCTATAGGCCTGCCCAACGTCATCCAGAGCACCATCGACGTGTTCCTTGGGCTGGCGGCGACGCTACCCGTGCTGAGGCGCGTTCCCCATCTCGTCGAGTAGCGCGGGGATGTCCTCCGGCTTCAGCCCTTTTTTCTCGAGGTAGCCGTTCCACCTCTCGGCGTACCTCAGGAACGTCTCATCCCCGGTTTTCGCGTAGAGCCAGACGAGGAGCTTTACGTGCAACCTGTGGTAGAACACGCTTGAGGAGTTGTAGATAATCGCGTACCTGCTCCACTCCCCCGTGTCGAAATCCGGCAGGGCCCTCCTGACGCTCATCGCGCCCTTCCAGAAGAGCCCGTGGGCCTTCTCATCGCCCGTGACCTTCCAGTAATGGTAGAGGCCGCGGAGGGCTATTATGTGGCCGTTCAGGACGAGTTCGTCCGGGTAGTAGTTGTACTCCAGGTACCACTGCCCGTACTTCGTGGAGACGACGAAGCCGTCCCGACCCGGAGGGAGGTCGAAGGAGTTCAGGAAGAGCCCCGCGGTCTTGAGGTAGGTCTCGTTGCCCGTGATGTTGTAGGCCAGAGCGTAGAGCCCCGCGGCAACGCCCTGGGCGTAGCCCGAGACCCAGGGAACGCTCGCGTTCTGGAACTGGAAGTAGATGTGAAAGAGCGCGTATTCCGCCCCGTTGTGCTCCCCGTATGTAATGAGAGGAAGGAGCTCGTTCAGGATTCCGAGCATTGTTCCGTAATCGCCCCTCTCATAGTAAATCTCGCCCCAGTGGAGGGCCGAGACGGGGTAGAGGTTGAAGCCCCTCGCGGAGTAGTATACGAACGGTAGCCGGCTCCTAATCGGCCCGTCGGTGACCTTGAGCGCCCCGCGGTACGGGGAATCGTTGGAGAAGACGAGGATGAGGTCCTTCCTTCCGGGCTCGCTCCAGCGGGAGTAGTAGTAATCGGTGGCCCTGAGGTCCAGAATCAGCGTCCTGACCGCGGGCTCCTCAACGTTGCCCAGCCTTGCCATCAGGCCAAGGGTCTTCAGGTGGTAGCCCAAATCCCTGTACGCCTTCAGATAGCTCAGGTTCCCGGTTATCCCCCACAGGTTCAGGTACCTCTCCCTCAGCTTTTCGTTGGCGAGGAACTCCCCGGAAAAGCCCTCCCGTGCGAGGATCTCCCTCGTCACCGTGTTGTCATCGAGAAGTATCGTACCTGGCACATCACGGCCAATGACGCCGCTGAGCCTCTCGTCGGTTCTCATGATGAAGATGCCGGGTTCATGAACGGGTTCAAGCGTCACCAGGTAGTCTCTTCCGGCCTCCGCGTTTACCGTTACCTTTCCCCTGACGTCGAATTTCACGCCGTTCCAGTTGAGGGCCCAACCCCCTATACTGAAAGTGACCCTGCCTGGCGATCCGGTGTAAACGAGCACCGGAACGTTGGTCTCGTTTATCCTCGTCCCGCCGATCTCCACGCTGAAAAGCGCCATCTCGAAGGCGGCGTTCTTGTTCTCGACCATCGCGTATACCCTGGCGTTTTCCGGCTTTTCTGTGCCCTGGTTTCCGGTGAGATCGATCCGCGATGCGTTGTCCCGGTAAACGAATCCGGCTATGCCCACGATGAGGATTGAGACGATTACCAACGTCGCAACGTTTCTTTTCATACCATTCTGGATTGAGAAAATGGAGAATTATAAACCTTTCTCAGAGGTTTCTCAGTATCTCATCTCCCTCCATCGTCCTCTCGCAGTAGTGGCAGCGCACCTTGAGGGGCTCCCTCGAGACGACGTGGAACCTCGAGACGGTGTGCTCGTGGTTGCTGACGCAGTTCGGGTTGGCGCAGTGCAGAATCCCGGTTATCTCGTCGGGGACCTCAACCTTGAACTTCTCCGATACTCCGTAGTCCCTCACTATGTTGACCGTCGCCGTCGGGGCGATGAGGGCTATCTTGTTGACCTCCTCCTCGCTCAGGAACCTGCCCTCGACCTTGACGATGTCCTTCCTCCCGAGCTTCCCGCTCCGGACGTTGGATGCCAGGAGGAGGGCGCCGCCGTTCGGTCTGTTGAGGTGGAGTATCTCGATGACCTTCAGCCCCTTTCCCGCTGGAATGTGGTCTATGACGGTTCCATCCTTTATCGCGGTGACCTTCAGCTCGGCCATTCAAATCACCCCCAGAGTCAGGCCCAGAAGTGCCATCCTGACGGGAACGCCCGAGAAGACCTGCCTGAAGTAGAGTGCGTGCTCCGTCCCGTCCACCTCGGGATGTATCTCGTCGACGCGCGGGAGCGGGTGCATCACCTTGAGGTTCTCCTTCGCCTTCCTCAGGAGCCTGAGGTTGACCTGATAACTGCCCTTGACCTTGAGGTACTCCTGTTCGTCCGGGAAGCGCTCGCGCTGAATCCTCGTGACGTAGAGAACGTCCAGCTCCGGAACGGCTCCCTCCAGGTCAGTCGTCTCGTGAACGGGAACCCTATCGCGGAGTTCCTCGACTATGTGCCCCGGCATCCTCAGGAGCTCCGGCGAGATGAGGTGGAGCTCGACGTCGTAGAGTGCCAGGGCCTGCGCCAGGCTGTGGACGGTCCGCCCGTACTTGAGGTCGCCGAGCAGGCCTATGGAGAGACCGTCTATCCTTCCGAAGGTGCGCTTTATCGTGTAGAGGTCGAGGAGGGTCTGGGTGGGGTGCTGGTTGCTCCCGTCCCCGGCGTTGATGACGGGAATTTCGGTCACCTCGGCGGCGAGCCTCGCGGCCCCCTCCATCGGGTGCCTTATCACGATAACGTCGCTGTACTGCTCGACCGTCCTCACCGTGTCCGCCAGGCTCTCCCCCTTCCGGACGCTCGTGCTTGCGGCCGAGGAGAAGCCTATGACCGAACCGCCGAGGCAGTGCATGGCGCTCTCAAAGCTCAGGCGGGTTCTCGTTGACGGCTCGAAGAAGAGCGTCGCCAGGATCTTTCCGGCGGCGTAGTTGAGCGAGCCCTTCTCCTTCAGTTCCCCCTCAAGCCTTTCGGCGACCTTCAAAACGAACTCGATATCACCCTTCGAGAAGTCCCTAACGCTTATCACGTCGCGTCCTTTCCACTCCATATAAGCCCTTCAGATGTAAAAATCGATGGCTTTTTAAAGGTTTTTTAGCATAAATCTGTTAACGGTAAGGCTTTAAGCATGGGTTCAAAGATTCGATAACCGGGTTTTAGGGTGGTATCATGAGGACGCCCAGTGTGTACATCGCGGAAGAGCTTATGCCCTTCCTGAGGGCCAGAATAGCCGAGAAGCTCTACAGGAGCGGCATGAAGCAGTCCGAGATAGCCGCCTACCTCGGCATAACCCAGGCCATGGTCAGCAAGTACCTGGCTGGGAAATACAAGACTCCCCCGGGAGAGGTTGCCCGAAAACTGGAGGAGATAGCCGGCGACGTTGCCAGCTTCATCCTCTTCGGCGGGCGCAGGGAAGATGCCGTTATAATGGCCGCGAGGAGGGTCTTAGAGCTCTTCCAGAACGGTTTTCTCTGCGCGTTCTACGCGGAGTACGCGGGCGTCAGCGAGGATGCGTGCCGCTCGCTGTTCTCCTCAACTCGTGACAGGAGCGAGATACTCGAGGTTCTGAACAGCGCCCTCAACGAGCTCCTCAAAGAGGGGAGGTTTCCGGGGCTCATCCCCGAGGTGCGGAGCAACTTCGCCTACGCCCTTCCCTCCCCCCGCGGAATAGGGGACGTGGCCGCGGTTCCGGGGAGGATAACCGCCGTTAAGGGCAAGGCCTTCGCCCTGCCGCCGGAGTTCGGGGCGAGCTCCTTCACGGCAGGAATACTCGTCGAGCTCTCGAGGATAAGACCCGAGATACGGAGCGTCCTCAACGTCCGCTATGGAAATGACGTCGAGCGGGCCCTTGAAAAGGCCGGCTTCAAGGTTGCGCGCATTAAAACGGGTGGATTGAGCGAGGAGGAGGCGGTTAGGGCCATAGCGGGCGTTTTCGTTGAGGATTCCTACGATGCGGTCGTCGATGAGGGCGGGTTTGGGGTGGAGCCCCTCACCTACCTCTTCGGGAGGAACCCCCTGGAAGTTGTTGAGAAGCTCAAACGGCTGGTGGGGAACCTTTGAGGCGGGTAGTACTCGCTTCTTATCTTCTCTTTCTCCTGCTACTGAACGTTGCGCCTGTTCCCTCATCTCCGGTTCAGAACGGTGACAAGATGGGCCACCTACTCGAGTTCTTCCTCCTCGGTCTCCTCGGGTGGCCCCTCTGGTCTTACCTGCTTCCGTTCCCGGTTCTCCTCGAGTTCCTCCAGCTTCTCGTCCCCTGGAGAACCTTCTCCCTCGCGGACATGGGCGCAAACCTAATAGGGCTCGTCGCCGGACTCCTCCTTGGGTGGTGGCATGAAGGTCGTCACGAGGGAGCTGAGGTTCGAGACGAGGGGAGAGATAGACCTGATTGATATAACTCGAGAGGTTGAGAGGATCGTGGAGGAGTCCGGCGTGGAGAACGGCCAGGCCCTGGTCTTCGTTCCGGGGGCGACGGGGGCCATAGTCACGATAGAGCACGAGTCGGGCCTTCTGGAGGATTTCAAGCGAACCTTAAGGGAGCTCGTCCCGAAGGGTAAAGGCTACCTCCACGACAGGATAGACGACAACGCCCACAGCCACCTGAGGGCCACGCTCCTCGGTGCGAGCGAGTGCTTCCCGGTCGTGGGCGGGAGGCTCGTGAGGGGGACGTGGCAGGAGGTCTTCTTCGTCGAGCTCGACGTGAGACCGAGGCACAGGCGCGTCGTGGTTCAGGTCGTGGGGGAGTGAAAGCCCGGTTTCTAAGTCCTTTATAAACCTTAAGGAACCGGAGTTCTCGGGGTTTGAAATTAAGGACCCTCTCTTTACTTTCTGGAACGGGAACCATCCACCGGATCCCATCGTCCACAACGGGTCCGTTTTCCGCGGTATCCATGGGAGAAGTTTAAAGGGGGTAATAACCCGCCCAGGTTCATCGGCTCCGCATTCTGCGGCACTCCCCGGGCAGATGAAGTTGGATGTTCTACCTAAAAGGTTTCCGATTAGTTTGGTCAGTAGACGGGAGGATGGAACTCTTCCTCGGGTGGCTTTTCGTACTTCCCTGCCCTCTTCACGATGAGGTAGTAGATCAGGGCCCATTAACCCGAGGAACACGCCACCAGAATCCAGATTAGCTTCTCGACGTCGGGCATCGCCTTCTGGTTCGCGAGCGCGTCTTATATAACCCATATTATCGACGCGAGCGTCCCAGCATCCATATCATAGCTACACCAGCGAACGTACCGAACACGAACATAGGATCACAAACTAAAGGGCATGGTTTAACTATACAAAAGGCTACCTCAATTAGAGAACCTTCCGATTATCAAGCGCGAAAACCTGACAAAAATAGGGAATAGAAAGGAGAATCACTCCTTCTTGAGCTTCTCGCACTTCTCGACGAAGTCCCTGAGGACGTCTTTGAGCTTCGGCTCGCCTATCTCCTCGAGCTCGTAGCGGACGCGGACGGCCGGCTTGTTGAGCTTCATGATCCTCCTGAGGTCTATCGGTGTTCCCATTATGACGACGTCGGCATCCGCCCTGTTGATGGTCTCCTCGAGCTCCTTTATCTGCTTGGCGCCGTAACCCATGGCCGGCAGGATGACGTCGAGGTGACTGTACTTCCTGTATGTGTCGACGATTGATCCCACCGCGTAGGGCCTCGGGTCGACTATCTCCTTTGCCCCGTACTTCTTGGCCGCTATGTACCCGGCACCGTACCTCATGCCGCCGTGGGTCAGCGTCGGGCCGTCCTCGACGACGAGAACGCGCTTGCCCTTTATGAGCTCGGGCTTGTCAACGTAGAGCGGCGAGGCGCCGTCAATGACTATCGCGTTCGGGTTGACCTTCTCGATGTCCTCGCGGACCTTCTGGATGTCGTCGCGGTTCGCGGTGTCTATCTTGTTGATGATTATCACGTCGGCCGCGCGGAAGTTCGTCTCGCCGGGGTGGTACTTCAGCTCGTGCCCGGGCCTGTGCGGGTCGGTGACCACTATCCAGAGGTCTGGCACGTAGAACGGGAAGTCGTTGTTCCCGCCGTCCCAGAGGATTATGTCGGCCTCCTTCTCGGCCTCGCGGAGTATCTTCTCGTAGTCAACGCCCGCGTAGACGACCATGCCCCTGTCGATGTAGGGCTCGTACTCCTCGCGCTCCTCGATGGTGCACTCGTACTTATCGAGGTCCTCGTAGCTGGCGAAGCGCTGAACGATCTGCTTCCTCAAATCGCCGTAGGGCATCGGGTGCCTTATCGCGACGACTTTGTAGCCCATCTCCTGGAGGAGCTGGGCGACCTTCCTGCTGGTCTGGCTCTTTCCACAGCCGGTTCTGACGGCGGTGACCGCGATGACCGGCTTGCTGGACTTGAGCATCACAGATTTCGGTCCAAGAAGCCAGAAGTCGGCTCCGGCGGAGTGGGCCCTGCTCGCGAGGTGCATGACGTGTTCGTGGGAAACGTCCGAGTAGGCGAACACAACGATGTCGATGTCGTGCTCCTTGATTATCTTTTCCATGTCGTCCTCGCTCCATATCGGAATCCCGTTCGGGTAGAGCTCGCCCGCGAGCTCGGGCGGGTAGGTTCTGCCCTCGATGTCGGGGATCTGCGTTGCCGTGAACGCGACTACCTCGTAGTCGGGGTTGTCCCTGAAGAACACGTTGAAGTTGTGGAAGTCCCTTCCGGCGGCGCCCAAAATCAGAACCCTCTTCCTCCTCTTCTCGGCCATATCGACCACCTCAAAAGTTTCTAATGCGGTGATGTATCGTTTTTGGCATTTATAACAGTTTTTGTTTAGTAATGCAAGCTTCTGGCGTTGATTATTCGATGGGGGCGTGCTCGACCTGAAAAACGTTCAAGAACCGCTGGGTGATCTCCCCCTTATGTTTACTTAAAGAAAGGATAACGACCGCTACTTAACTACCTACTCCCGTGAATACCTGTTGATGCCCTGACCGTCCCCCGCCTTTTGTTTTTGTCCATGGATGGATCGCCGTTGAAGGTATGGGTGCCCCGTGATTGTACCTTCCTGACCCACAGCGCCCCGGCCATGCCGAAGTACGTCGGGCAGGCGTAGGCGCTCGCCTTCAGCTCGAACTCGGCCTTTCTCATCGCCCCGAGCATCATCAACATTTGCCAGTAACTGTCCACGAGGGCCGCCTTAACGAGTTCCTCCGGGATCTCCAGGAGTCCCTCGAGCCTGTTCTCTCGAATCAGTTCCATGACGAGCCCGTCGTACTCCTCGCTCTCCTTTCTAAAACCGTAGGGCCCGTTCTCGTCGTGCGCGTGCCCGTGGTCCGCGCTGATTATTAATGCGACCCTCTCCTCGCTTTCCTCAATCACTTCCCCGAGGACCTCGCCGAAGCGGACGAGGGTCTCCCGGGGCACGTTTCTGGCCGGTGTTATGAGGACGAGCGGTTTCTTCTCGAGGAAGTGGAGCGGGATCAGCTCCCCCCAGCTCAGCGGCCACCTCGAGTACTCCCCGCCCAGCGAGGCGAAGTTCAAATCCACCACGGGCATCCCTGCCTCCTTCTCCGCTTTGTAGATTCTCTCCGCCAGTTCCCTATCCGTTTTCCACTCCCCGGGGAGCTCCTTCCCCTCGAAGCCGAGCCAGGAAACGAGGTTCTCGGCCAGAACCACCCCGAGGTGGTCGCTCATCCGGACGTTGTGGGGGCTCACCAGGACGTAGGCGTCGACGTCCGCGAAGGTCCTTCCGATCCCTTTAAGGACTTTCGCGAGCATCTCCGTTTCCCCATCCTCCGGCTCCAGAACGGGGTTTCCGTGCGGCATGAGACCGACTCCAGCTATCATAACATCACCTCAGGCATCTTTCAAGCTCTTCAAGCGGACACTCCCCCACTTCTCCTTCCGGCGCGCCCTTCAGGGTTTTCAACCCCGAACCCGTGAGTATCGAGACGACCTTGGCTCCCTCAGGAATCTCGAGCCTCTTCAGTGCCGCGACGCCCGTGGCGCTCGCCGGCTGGACGAAGAGCCCCTCATTCGCCAGTCTCCTTTGGGCCTCAACTACCTCCCCATCGGAAACGCTCACGCACTTCCAGTTGAACTCTCGGAGGAGCCTGAGCACGGCGTCCCCGCTCGGTGGATAAGGGTTCGCTATGGCCTTCGCTATCGTTTTCGGGTTCTCAAAGCGCTCCACCCTCGATTTTCCCTCCCGGAAGGCCCGGCATATCGGCGAGCAACCCTCGGCCTGAACCGCCACCAGCGTCGGGAGTTCATCCATCAGCCCGTTTTCGTGGAGTTCGAGGAAGCCCTTGGCGATTCCCCGGAACAGACCACCGGAGCTCGTCGGGACGAGAACGTAGTCCGGGCTCGCCCCCTCGGCTATCTCGAAGGCTATCCCCTTGTAGCCCTCGACGCGGAAGGGGTTGTCGGAGTTGATGAAGTAGATTCCGAGCCTCTCGCCCAGTTCGAGGCTCTCGAAGTAAAGCCTCCCGTAGTCCCCGGAGACCCTCACGACTTCCCCACCGTAAACGCTCACGGCCTTTAGCTTCTCGTTGCTCGCGTTTTCAGAAACCAGGATTTTGGATTTCAGGCCGAAACGTGATGCGTAGGCCGCAACGCTCGCCGCCATGTTGCCCGTTGAGACCGTCCCGACGGTTTTGTGGCCCGCTTTAAGGGCGTGGCTCATCGCCAGGAAGGTCCCGCGGTCCTTGAAGCTCCACGTTGGGTTCACCGTCTCGTTCTTGAGGTAAAGCCTTATTCCAAGTTCTTTCCCGAGTTTTGACCTCACCAGCGGAGTATCGCCCTCACCGAGCGAGAGCTCCAGTTCGGGTTCCACGGGCCAGAAGTCCCAGAACCGCTCCCAGACGCTCCGCCCTATGTAGGGCTCGCCCCTGAAACGCTCGAACTCCACAGGCCCGCCGCATTCGCACCTCTGGACGGGCCCATCGTAGGTCCTTCCGCAGAGCGGACATATCAGCTTCACTTCATCCCCTCCTCTTAGCAACGAGCAAAACGGAATCTCCTTCAATCCTTATCGTGTAGTTCGCGTAGGCGTTGCCCTCCGCTAATTTTGAGAGGGTTTCCCCAAAGGTTTCCGCGGCGTTCCCGTTTGAGAAGACGACCTTCCACATGAGGAGGTATCCGCTCGCGTTCTTCGTCAGGAGGAGCCCATCCCCGCGCCACGCGCTCGAGACCTCCCAGGCCGTCCCGTTCCCCAGCTTCGCAACGTCTCTCAGGAGTACGTAAACGTAGTACTCGCCGAGCCTGTCCTCCTTGAGAACGCGCGAGTCCCCGGGCCTATCGATGGTAACGTTGAGGGGCGTGACGTTCTCGAGGTAGAGCTCTGGATGCATTATCTGTTGCGCCGAGACGGGATAACGCCTGTAGGCTTCGTTGACGAGCCCCCAGCCCCCCTTCTCGTAAAGGTACCTCACGAATCTGTCCCCGAAGACGTAGGGGAAGATGTGGAGGTCCGTCAGCGGGTCCCCGCTCAGGGAGCGTATCTTGTGTATCGGTATCCCGTTCCTCTGGCAGTACATATCGGCCACGAGGTCGGCGTCGCCCTCTATTAGGGATTGAACGGCTATCGTCCCGTCGTAGGTGTCCGCGCCGTACCTCGCGTCGAACCACTGCTTCTGGAGGACGTGGACGGACTCATGGGCGATGGTTCTCCTTGCGACGTCGGGGTTCCCCACGAAGTTCTCCAGGATGATGTAGATCGTATCCCCCACGGTCGCCGCTATCCAGTCCGCGCTCCTCTCGCTCTCCTCTTTGACGTACCTGTAACCGGGCGGGAGGAGAAGGGTCATCTTGTAGGTCAGCTCCTCTACCCGCATCCTCTCGATGTCCGCTTTGCCGGGCTTCCACTTTGCCAGTGCCTCTTCCTTTGTCAGGACGACTATCCCCGGTTTTTCCTTGAAGGTGAGGTTCCTTATCTCCTGAACCTCGTCGAGTATCCCGTTTACCTCTTTGAGAACCGCGTCCGCGTTGGAGGTCATCCGCTGGGCCGCGTAGAGCGCCGAGAGGAGCAGGATCACGAGCCCGAGAACCGCTATCTTTTCGGAGAGGTTCCGCATGCTATCGACCCGAAAGAGGGTTAAAAGGAGCCTGGAGTCAGCTTAACCCTTCACTCGTTGAACTCCACGAACTCCTCCTTCATGCCGTCCTTCGTTATGACGACGACCTGCACCTTCCTGTCGCCCGTGTAAACGTCCCTCTTTCCGGCCGTCCTGACCGCCCTGACGGCGAGCTCCCTGGCCTCCTCGACGCTCATGTCCTTCTTGAAGCCGTCCTCGATGATGGCTATGGCGAAGGGGCTTCCGGAGCCGGTCGCGGTGTAGTCGTCGAAGACGAGGCCGCCCATCGGGTCGAGGTTGGCAAGGGTCGGCTCATCAACGTAGCCGCCGATGATTATCTGGACGAGGTAGGGGAACCACTTGTTCTCGTTCAGGACGTTGCTGAGCAGGTTGGCCATCGCCTTCGTGCTCATGGGCCTGTTCCAGGTGAAGCGGTAGTAGCGAGCCTCGGCCTCGAGCATCCTCGCGAGGGCCTGGACGTCGCCGACGCTCCCGGCGGTGGTTATCGCTATCCTGTCGGTTATCGGGACTATCTTCTTGATGTTGAGGGTCTCGACCATGTGATCGAGCGAGGCCTGGGTATCCGCTGCCAGGACGACGCCGTCCCTCGCCTTTATTCCCACGGTGGTGGTTCCGGTTTTCTTCGTCTCCATTCTCTCACCCTACCTTCTCTTTCTCCCTTGGGTTTTAAACCTTTGCGAGTTCCGGCAGGATCACCCTGTGACCGTCCACCTCGACTATCCTCGCGGTTACGCCGTAGACCCTTTCGATGATTTCGGGTTCCAGTTCGTCTGGTTTCCCCTCCCAGGCCTTTCTTCCGCCGTGGAGCAGGATCAGCCTGTCGGCGTAGCGCAGGGCCAGGTTGAGGTCGTGGAGAACCGCTATTATCACCTTCTCCCCGCTGAGCTCCCGCAACAGCTCCATTATCCCGAGGGCGTGGTTGATGTCGAGGTGGCTCGTGGGCTCGTCGAGGAGGATCGTCTCGCTCCCCTGCGCCAGCGCCCTCGCTATAAGCGCGAGCTGGTACTCCCCGCCGCTCAGCGCCGTTATCTGTTCACCCCTGCGCTCCCAGAGGCCGACCCTCTTTAGGGCCCCCTCAACGTCCCCCCTGGTCGCGTAGGTTCCGAGCTCGACGAACTCTTCAATGGTAAACGCGAACTCGGGAATCGAGCTCTGAGGCACGTAGGTTATCAGTTTCGCCCTCTCCCTCGGCTTGAGCTCGAGGATGTTCCTTCCGTCGAAGGTTACCCTCCCCTTGGGCCTTAGAATCCCGACCATGCACTTCAGAAGCGTCGATTTCCCGGCCCCGTTGGGCCCGATTACGGCTAAGAACTCTCCCCTCTCCGCGGTGAACTCCACCTCCCTGAGAGCTTCCCTCTCTCCGTAGGCGAAGGAGACGCTCACCTCGAGCCTGCTCATGAGTACAGCTCCCCCCTCTTGTGCTTCACGAGGAGGTAGAGGAAGAATGGCGCCCCCATGAGCGCCGTCACTATCCCGACGGGTATCTCGGTCGGCCTCGCGGCGGTCCTGGCTATCAGATCGGCGAGGACGAGGAGGGAACCGCCGAAGAGGGCGCTCGCCGGCGTCAGGTTCCTGTGGTTGGGCCCGAGGATGAGGCGGACTACGTGGGGGCTCACGAGGCCAACGAAGCCGATTATGCCCGACGTCGAGACCGCGAAGGCCGTCAGGAGGGCCGTGGCCCCGATGAAGAGCTTTCTGTAAAAGTGGACGTCGAGGCCGAGGGCTATGCTCTCCTCCCCGAAGAGTATCAGGTTGAGCTCCCTCCACTTCCAGACGAGGAATCCTATGCCGAGGAGGGAGACGAAGAACATCTCGCCCACGTCTCTCCAATCAGCGCCGTTGAAGCTACCCATGAGCCACATCCAGGTCACGTGGGCCCTTTCGCCCTGGCTCAGCACGAGGTACCACGTCACGGCGCTCGCGAGGAAGCCGTAGGCTATCCCGGCTAAGAGGAGCGTATCAACGGGAACGTGGCCGTCGACCCTCGAGACCGCGTAGACCAGGAACACGGAAAGGAGCGCCGAGACGAGGGCGAGGGTTCCCATCTGGGACGGGGCGTAGATCGCACCCAAGGCGGCGCCTATTCCTGCTCCGGCGCTAACCCCTATTATGTACGGGTCCGCAAGCGGGTTTCTGAAGAGGGCCTGACTGGCGACCCCCGCGCTCGCCAGGGACGCGCCAACGAGATACGCCAGCAGGACCCTCGGAAGGCGGAGCTCCCAGACTATGATGAAGGCCTTCGGGGTCCTCCCGGGTTTTACGAAATGGAACGCCCGGGAGAGGGTGGATTCCACGCCGTAGGCTACGCTCGATGTAACATCGGAAGGCGTTAAGCTCACTGAGCCGATGTAGAGTCCGAGGAACACCGCCGCAAGGGAGAGCGCCGTCAGCGTCGGGAGCCACTTCTTCATGACCATGGATTATTTGTCCAGCCGTTTAAAGATTTCGGACTAAGTATAAATAGTTCAAAAGCGTTAACATCATGGGGTGAGCTGAATGGATAGGCTCAAGGCGGTTTTCGTAATAGTGCTGCTGCTTGGCATACTCCTCCCCTCCGCTTCCCCCGTGGTGGTGGTCTCGGAGCCCATGCCGCCGATTATAATAGTGGGCAACGTCCCCAGGGGTTTCGTCGTTGCTCCCTATGAGATGTTCAAGGTCTACTTCTACATCGCCGACGACTTCGGGGTCACCACAGGAAAGGGCAGAATCGAGGCCTACTACAGGGTAAACGGCGGGGACTGGAAGCAAGCCTACGTCACAAAGGCAGCGGCGGGGGAAAACTGGTCCATTTACCAGTCCATAATACATCGCTTCTACGGTGAGAGCCAGGATTTCTACGTCTTCTACCGGGAGGCAACCCTACCGGGTGCGCCGCCCGGGAGCAGGGTTGAGTTCAAGATAGCCGTTACCGATGCCGAGGGGCACGTTTCGTACAGCCCGGTTTACTCCTACTACGTCGCCAACCCCGATGGGCCCAGGATCCTGATAGTCGACCCCTCTGTCGAGGCCATGGCCTTCGAGAAGTCTCTTGAGTCACTGATGGCTCAGTTCAATGCCTCCAGAAGTTTCTACCACTACAACCTCTCCGACTTCGAGGCCGTTGCGGAGCCATTAAGGGCCCTGAAGCCATGGATGCTCTCCGACCATCACTGGGAGGAGCTCGCGAAGTACTACAACATAAGGATAGTCTCACCGGATGAGCTTGTCAACGCCCTGCAGAGCTTTCAACCGGACGCCGTGATACTCTCGAACCTCTGGCTCCCCGACTGGGGTCTCTCGGGCGAGGAGATCTCGGCCCTCGAGGATTACCTCAAGGGCACCCACGCCGGCCTCATCGTCACGGCCGGAACGCTCTTCGACGCAACCAATTCAGGGCATCTCGGTGGTATTAACGGTTCAGCGGGCCTGACCGGGCTCCTCGGCCTCGACTCACTGACTATTGCGAACTCCCTCAAAGGTAGTTTTAACCTTTCTAACGCCTCCGTGATGCTCCCCTTCGTGAACACCGGTTATTCCCTCGTGCTCTCAAAGGAAGGACCGTTCAGCGGTGGCACCATCGACGTTACCGCGTACTCCACCGTCGGCTGGCAGTGCGTGCTCTCCCCCGTTCAGTTCGGCATAGCCAGGAGGAGCGTCTCGCGCTCCATCGCGGAGAACTCCAGGATGCTGGAGCTGGTGGAGTCAATAAAGAACCTCACGGGCGTGCAGTTCAACTTCTCGCTCTCGGCCTCAATGGAACTGCCGAATCTCGTCGCCTCGATGGAGGTCACGGATGACGGCGTTGCTGTGAACCACGATGGCGAGGATGTTGAGCTGAGCGTTAAGAGGGGGCTCCTTGAGCGGATCAGGCTCCTCCAGGCCCTCAGAGGTCGTGTCCCGATCCTCCTCGCCCACACTGAGGACTACAGCGGTGGAATACTGGCCACGGAGGGAGACTACCGTGCCGTCTACAGTTCGCTGGAACTTGAAGCTGGGGGCTCCGATGAGCTCTCCGTCCTTAAGGAACTCGTCGATTGGGTCGTGAACTACAAACCGGTTGAGATGCCCGAGGTCATAGTCCTCGCCAACGACATAGACTGGGGCATAAGGGGTGAGAGTCTGGCCTCTCAGCTTGAGGCGCTCGGTCTCCCCGTGAAGAGGGTCACCGCCGGCGACTTCAAGGCGTACGAGGATTCGAAGGTCGTCATCATTCTCGGCGGTCCCGATGCCTACGACGGCGTTGGCGGCTACGTCAGGGAGGTTTTAACGACCGAGGAACAGGATGCCGTTAGAAAAGGGGAGAGGGGAACCTTCGTCAAAACCGACGTCTGGGCGAACGGACAGGTCGTCATCGTTCTGGCCGGCCGGGACAGGTGGGGAACGAGCGGAAAGATAAAAGCGTACATGAACGGCGTCGATGACTCCTACCTGCGGATCCTGGCGACGTTCAGTGCATCGGTCTCCTGATGGTTTGATTTTTCTTTTGTTCCTGTTCTTTATTTGGAGTTTCGGAATTTCTTTAGGTAACCCTCTTTTTCAGTCATCCCTTCACGACTTCCCGTAACTCACTCCAGCGGGCTCCGCCCGTACTTCAGGAAGGCCCTCAGTTCGGGCCTCTCCGCCTTTATTATGTTCAGCATGGCGTTCAGCTCGGCCTCGAAGGCCTTCTTCTCGATTTTGACCCCCTCGTGGGCCCTCTGGAGCGGCCTGAAGTAGCCGTTCCCCTCGTGCCAGAGGATCTCGGCCAGGAGGTCGTCGTCTATCTTCCGGTTACTCTGGAGGAGGTATATGACGCCGCCCTTCATCGTCCGGATGTAGGCCATCGGAACGCCCTTCTCTATGAAGCGCTCGACGGTCGGGAACCTCTCCCTGAGGACCTTCGGCATCCTGTGGCTTATGGCCTTCCCGCCCTGGGTTATCACGTAGTAACCCGGCACCTCTTCGCCGTAGGTTCTTCTGAGGTACGCATCCAGGTAGGGCACGTCGACGATGTCTATGTCGAGCTTCCCGGTCAGCTTCCTGTTGTAGAAGCTCTTGGCGACGTAGACGAGATCGAAATCACCCTTAAGGAGCCTCTCGAGGGAGTAGAGGTACTCGAGGTAGCCGAGGACGACGTGAACGGCGTTTCTGGCGTCGTCGAGGGAGAGGCGTTTTCTCTCCGCGTACTCCCTGAGGTTCTCGAGTATCTCCATCACCTTTACGGTGTCTTCCTTCCCGTCGAGGGCCTTTCTCATCTCCCTGAAAGCGCCGTCGTAGGTGACCATCTCCTTGCCTTCCATCGCGGTGTAATACTCGGAGTAGTCCCTGAGAACCTCGTCCGCCAGAATCACCCCGCCGTTTACCTTGCCGCCCTTCCCCAGTTTCTCTTCCAGCTCCTCGTAGTGCTCCCCCAGCTCCCCGATGAAGCGCTCTACGAGCTCCTTTAGCGATCCCTCACCCAGGGCGCTCCTTATCGTCGTTATCCCCTTCACGCTCTCGGGATAGACCGGCGGCCTCGTGAGCGAGCCCGTCAGCGTCCCGTCCATCATGACGTAGTCGACTTTCCCCATCTCCCCCGCGAGGAAGCCCAGCTTGTTCTCGAGGGTCTCCATCTGGAGTCGGATTATCTGGTCCGAGATGCCATGGTTGTAGAGCATGGCGTTGGCGTAGATTAACCTGTAGGCAGGACCGTTGCCGAAGGCGTAGCTCGAGACGGCGTAGAATATCGTTCCGCTGAGCCTCTGCTTTCCCTGGCTCCCGTCGATGGCGTAGACCCTGCTCCTCCGTCTCTCCGGCAGTTCCCGCCACTCTATCCTCTGAAGCTTTTCAAGGGCCTCGTTGTAACCCTTTAACAGCTTTTTCTCTATCTCCCTAACGCTCTCCCTGTCCAGAAGTCGGTAGCCCATCCTCACACCCCCAGCTCGACCTCTTTGACCACGGAGACGCCGTTCTCAAGGCTCACGCGTATCACCCTGTCGGCGGCGTCCTTCAGCTCCTCGTCGTGGGAGACCACTATGACCTGCGGTATCTTCCTCAGGTAGCGTCCCATTATGTCAACGAGCCTTCTCCTCCTCTCCTCGTCGAGGTACGGTGTGGGCTCGTCGAGTATGAGCAGGCTTATCTCTCCGGCCAGGTAAAGCGACAGCGCCAGCCTGAATGCCAGACCCAGCGCTATCCTCTCGCCGCCGCTGAGGAAGCCGAGGCCGTATTCCTTCCCGTTGTAGACGACGCCCAGCCTTATCCCCCTGTCTTCCGCCTTAACGGTGACCCCCGAGTACTTCTCCTCCGTCAGCTCCTCGAATATCTCGCTGGCCAGCTCCCCGACCTTCGCCAGCGCTTCCTCCTTGAGCATGGCCTTGTAGCGCCTCACCTTCTCCCTCAGCGATTGAACCCTCTCGCGGGCCTTCCGCAGCTCCTCGAGCTCTTTCGCCCTTTCCTTCCTGCGCTCCTTCTCCTCTCCGAGCTTCTTGAGTTTCTCCATCGTCCCGTCGCGCTTCTTCTCCAGCTCCTTTAGCTGGGTTCTCTTCCCGGCCAGCTCCCTGCTCAACGAAACGAACGATTCCCTGATCTTCTCGTGCTCCTCTTTGCTGTAGAGTTTCTCTTTCTCCCGGAGGCTCTCCCTCAGCCCCTTGAGGGAAGAGGATTCCTCTTGGAGTTCTTTCTCCGCCTCCGCCAGCTCCTTCTCCGTTCTTTCGAGACGCTTCCTTTCACTCTCAAGCTCGCTTTCCGCCCCCTTGAGCTCCAGGTACCTCCTGTAAGCAGGTTCGAGTTCCTTAACCCTCTCGTCGAGTTCTCCAACGCTCGAGAAGCCGAGTTCCGCGAGTTCCCCCTCGAGTTCCGCGAGCTTCCTCTCGATGGCTTCCAGTTTCTTCCTGAGCTCCTCCTTCCTTTTCTCGAGGGCCTTAGCCTTCCCGAACTCGGTCTTCAGGCTTTTGAGCTCGCCCTCGACCTCTCCGAGCGCGGCCTTCAGTTCGTCGCATTCCTCCACGGCTTTCCTAAGCCCCTCGAGGTCGTATTTTTTCAGCTTGCCCTCAAGTTCCTTTATCTGTTCGAAGAGCTCCATCTGTGATATGAGCTCGCGCTCCCTCTTCAGCGTCGCCTCGACCTTCACGAGCTCGCTCCTCAGCTTCTGCTCCCGCGAATCGAGTTCCCTTATCTCCCTCAAGACGTCCTTAACCTCGAGCTGGTACTTCGTTATCAGCTCCCGCTTGTGCTCCTCCGTCAGCTCCGAGCCGCAGACCGGACATCTGCCCTTGGCTTTTTTGAGCTCGAGGATTGCCTTGTTCCTCTCTCCAACTCTGCTCTTCAGCTCGCCCCTCTTCCCGTTTATCTCCTCGAGCTCCCGCTGTATCTCGTCCTTCCTCCTTTTGGCGGCCTCTATCTCCTTCCCGAGCCTTTCAATCTCCTCCGGTTTGAGCTCGAGCCTCTTTTTCAACCGCTCCAGGTTACCCTTAAGGCTCCTGACCTCCTCGTAGGCCTTAACGCTCTCCTCGAGCCCCTCGATCTTGCCCTTGAGCTCCTCCCTTTTTTTCTCAAGCTCCCTGATGCGCTTTTCCATCTCTCCCAGCTCGGAGAGGCGTTCCTCTATAGCCTTTATCTGCGTCCTGTAACCCTCGGCGAGCTTCTCGTTCCTCGCCTTTTCGTCAGCGTAGCGCTTCCTGAACTCCACCAGCTTTAGGTAGAGCTCTGCTTTCTCCTTTAGCCTTCTAAATTCCTTCACTTTCTTCTCCAGCTCCCCAATGCGCTTCCTGATCTCCTCGATTCCTTTCTTCAGCTCTCCGAGCCTCGCCTCGAGGGCCTTCACGTTACCTTCCCTCTGCCTTATCTTGAGTCTTAGGGCGTTTATCTCCTCGGCGAGGGCGTCGAGCTCCCCGAGCCTTTTCTCAACTTCCCCGAGTTTCTTCTCCAGCTCCGGAATCTGCGGTGAGAGTTCGTTTATCTCCCTCAGGGTATCCTCGAGCTCCCTCTCCAGCTCCTCCATAAGCCCGTCGAGGTTCTCCGTGCTCTTCAGGTAGTCCTCCGCCGAGCTTATCCTGCGCTCTATCTCCTTCCTCACCTCGAGGAGGTTCCTGTAGGCGTTCTCGTACCTGTCAAGGCCGAGAACCTGCCTCACGACCTTCTCCCTGCTCTCGTCGCTCTCGAGTATCGCGTCTATCTCTCCCTGCCGTATGTATATCGCGTTGAGGAAGACGTCGTAGGGGACGAGCCTCTCCATCCAGTCCCTCACGGCCCTCTGGCTCGCCTCGGTTACGTGCTTCCACGAGGTCCCGTCGTGGTACTTGGCGAAGGCCATCCCGCGGGTTATGTTCCTGTGGATCTGGTACCTAACGCCGTCCTTCTCGAAGAAGACCGTCACCTCGGTGGAGGTTCCACCCGCGCGGAGGATATCGTCCTTCTTGAGGTCCTTGGGCCTGCTGGGCCAGTAGAGGCCAATGAGGAGCGCGTCGAGGAGGGAACTCTTGCCGTTCCCGTTCTGGCCGATTATCAGGTTTATCCCGCTCGTGAAGGTGACCCTGGTCAGCCCGTGGGAGCGGAAGTCCTTGACGATGAGCTTCTCAATCCTCATCTCCACCACCGACCCAGGCGAGGATGCTCGTCGGTTTTCCCTTGGGTTTGGGTTTCTTTTGCCTGACCTTCCCGGGTTTGTCTGACTTTTCGGGTTTTTCAGTTTCTCTGACCGTTTCTTCTGCCTTTGCCGACCCGTGCGTTTCTTCTTCAGGTTTTTCATCGGACCGGGCGGGCTCTTTCTCCTGTCCCGCCCTTATGAACAGCTCGACCACCGCATCCACCGCATCGAACCCCTTCTCCCCGGTTAGCCCTATCGCCCTGAGCTCCACGGGCGTGAAGTACTCCTCCGGTTTCGGCACGCTCCCGCCCCTGACGGCCTCGACCTTCCTCTCGAACCGCGTCCTCAGGTAGAGGTACTTAACCTTCAGAATCTCCCGGAACTGGGAAACGTCGTAGGGTCTCTCCCAGCGCACGTCAAGCCTCACGAACGCCTCGGGCGGTATCTTCTCCCTCAACTGTTTCACTTCCCTCTTGGCGGTTTCCTCGTCCGCCCTGAGCTTGATGTCTATGAAGGGCCTCACCCTCAGCTCGACGAATCTCGGTTTGAAGTCCTCGACTATGTAGAAACCCTTCCTCGTTCCGGCCTGGGGTGTGAAGCTCCGCCCGTTCCAGCGGTACCTGATCTCGTAGTCGCCGAAGTCCCAGCGCTGGAGTGAGCCGGGATAGACCAGCGTCCCGATGTCGTAGCTCGTCACGAACTCCCTGTGGATGTGCCCGAGGGCGTAGTAGAGGTAGCCCTTCGGCAGCTCGCCCATTTTGAGCTCGAAGTAGTCGCGCTGGCTCTCGGGGACGATCCCCATCATCTCCTCGACGAGTTCCTTGATGCCCTGGTGGAGCATGAGGATGGCGTCTCCCTCGGGCCTGAACATCTCGCCCAGTTTGTTGTGCTCCAGCCAGGCGGCGCTCATGTACTTTAATCCGTGGATCTCGACGCTCTTCCCACCCTTATCGAAGACGCCCTTGACGAGGTACCTGTTCCCAAGTCTCTCGCTCGTCAGGTGGTCGTTCTCCACCCTCCCGTCCCTCACGCCAAGGAGGTGAAGCAGGCCGAGGCCCTCGAGGAGGTTGTAGGCTGAGACCTTTCTCTGCGTCCTGTCGTGGTTTCCCTCTATCGCGAATACCGGAATCCCGGCTTTCTTTGGCTTCTCCAGGATCTCTATCGCTGTCTTCAGGGTCTCTGGACTCGGCCGGCTCGAGTGGAAGAGGTCCCCGGCGATGAGGATGAAGTCAACCCTCTCCCCTATCGCCTTCTCAACGGCCTCCTTAAAGGCCCGTGCGAACTCCGCGGCCCTGTAGGGGAGACGGTACTGCTCGAAGCCGAGGTGAACGTCGGCTATGTGGGCGAACTTCATGCCGGGCACCTCAGAAGTCGACCTCTAAGCCTTCCTCATCGTAGAGCTCTTCCTTCCTCTCCTCGGCCTTCTCGCGCTCAGCCCTCTCCCTCCAGCGCCTCACGACGCCTATGTCCTCGCCGCCGTAGTCCCCGCCGAGCTCCTTGAAGTTGTGGATCTTCACCAGTGCCGGCAGGCTTATCGCCTGGCCCACTATAACTGCCTCACCCTTCCCGAGGCCCGCTATGTCGCTCATCAGCTCGCCGCTCAGCTGTTCGCTGGCTTTTAGGACGTAGTCCTGGTCCTTGGGGTTGACGATGCGCATTATGACCTTGGTGTTCGTCTGGCTGAGGACGTCCTCGCTGAGCCTGCTCGGCCTCTGGGATACGAGGCCCAGTCCGACGCCGAACTTCCTTCCCTCGCGCGCTATTCTGCTCAGGATCCTCACGGTTCCCTTCTTCTCTCCCTGCGGCGCGAAGATGTGGGCCTCCTCCACCACCACGAGCACCGGCTCCGAGAGGGCCGGGTAGCTTGCCTCCACCGATTTCAGGAACTTCTCCAGCTCCTTCCTCTCATCGGAGACCGCCGAGATTTTCGCCCCGTACCTTCTCTTCAGGTACTCGAGTCTCTTGCTGGCCTTCTCGTAGTCCATCCTCGTCTCGAAGACCTTCTCGAGGAGCTTCGCCGCCACGAGCTTCATCTGGCCCTCGTCCAATGGCCCGAGGTCTATGACGTTCACCTTACCGGGCTCGATGGAGGCAACTATGTCCTCGCTCGAGAGCAGGTGGCCGTAGTTCCTCAGGAAGCGCGATATCTTCATGGTGAGCCTCGTTATCGTCTCCCTCTCGTTGGCCTTTATCTCGCCCAGGTCGCGGTACTTGTTGGCGTGCGGGTCCCAGTAGCTTCCGCCGGCGTTGGAGACCCAGTTCTGGAGCGTATCAAGAACGGCCTTTATTACCTCCCTTCCGCCCAGGCCGGGGTTCTCGTGGAGGACGGTGTCCCAGGCGCGGAGGAGGTAGGAGCGCTGTATTGTTGCGTTGCTCCCTATCTCCATGAGGTCCGCCAGCTCCTCGCCGTCCATCGTCTCGGGCTGTATCCTCGCCTTGATGATGTTGACGTACCCCGTTTTGGTGTTCGGGAGGCTCAGGCGCATGTAATCCCCGTGAGGGTCGAGCACTATCGCCGTCCCCCTGAGGTCCTCGATCATCTTCCAGAGCATGACGGAGACGGTGTTGCTCTTTCCAGCGCCGGTGACGGCTAAAACCGCGAAGTGCCTCGAGACGAGCTCGTCCGCGTCGAGGTATATCGGCACGTCGTCCCTCAGGAGGAGCGTTCCCACCTCGATGAACCCATCCCCGCCGTAGTAGATCGCCCTGAGGAGTTCCGAGCTCGCCCGATAAACCCCGTTCCCGTTGGGGACGGGCACGCGGCTTGGGACCACCTCCGCCCTCTCGCCTTTAAGCTCCACCCTTCCGAGCACGTGGACGGTAACTATCAGCGCCTCATTCTCACTTATGCTCTCCCCGTACTCCCTCAGGTCGAGCTCGAGGCTCGCGAAGGTGCTTTTTCCATCGCTGAGGAGCCAGTTGACGTTCTTTATGCCCCTGATGGTGCCTATCACCCACTCGACGTCGTCGCTCCAGCGACAGTCCCTCTCCTTCGCCTCCTTGCAGAGTCTGGCGACGACGAAGTCCCCGAACTTGAGGTCGCCCTCGGGATGAGCGTAAAACTGGAACGAGTTAACGGTGGCCTCACCGGTCACGATTCCAACCGGGTTGTTAGGATCCTCGGCTATGCGCATAACATCACCTACAGGTTGCTTATCTTGTGGGGTTTTAAACTTTACTCGGCGGAGTTGGGTTATGAATGGCCCGTTACCTTTGCTCACCGCCCCTCAAATCTTAAAAGCTCGGGCGCGTAGGTTGTACCATGAGCGTGTCCATAAAGCGAACCGGCCGGGTTCCCCTGGCGATGGTCGTCGTAAGGCCGGCCAAGCTCTTCGACATCCCCGACGTCGTGAGGATAGAGCGGGCGTCATTCAGGGAGGAGTACCCCCGCGGCGTTTTTCTCGTCTTCCTCGAGAACAACCCGGACACCTTTCTCGTGGCGGAGTACAACGGAAAGATCGTCGGTTACGTGATGGCCTACCTCAGGCCCGACCTCGAGGGTCACATAATGAGCATAGCCGTCGATCCGTCCTACAGGGGTAACGGGATAGGCTCCGCCCTGCTGACCGAGGCCATCGAAAGGCTCATAGGCAAGGGTGCACGCTACATAGGTCTCGAGGTTCGCGTGAGCAACGAAAAGGCGATAAGGCTCTACGAGCGCTTCGGTTTCCGGAAGATCAAGCGGATAATCGGTTACTACGCCGACGGCGAGGACGCCTACTACATGCTCATGCCTGCCGAGGACTGGGGTGGGAGGAATTGAAGGAACCGATAGATTTCAGGCTCAGCGGCGACAGGGTCTTCAGCGACCGTGAGAGGGCGATAAACCGGTTCTACAACAAGCGCTACTTTGGGGAGGTCGTCAACGGCAAGCTCTTCCTCTCGCTCATAGAGGCGGCGTACCTGCTGGAGAAGGGCAGGATAAGGGTCTTCGATGGCGAAGAGGAGTTATCCTTCGAGGATCTTGTGGAGCTCGGGAGGAAGAGGGACGACCAGTTCGACATAAAGCTCCTCGTCTACACCGATTTAAGGGACCGCGGTTACACGGTCAAGTCCGCCCTCAAGTTCGGGTCTCACTTCAGGGTTTACAGGCGGGGAATGGACGAGCACTCCCAGTGGCTGGTGTGGGTCGTTCCAGAGAACCTCCGATTCTCCCCGAACGACATAACCGCCCGTGTGAGGGTCGCCCACGGCGTGAGGAAGAACATGGTCATGGCGGTCGTTGACGAGGACAACGACGTCGTGTACTACAAGATCGAATGGGTGAAGTTTTAAGCCTGCCCCTTCAGCCTCTCAAACTCCCTTTGAAGGAGTTTCAGGTTCCTCTCATCCATTCCCTCCTCTGTGAGCGGTACTACGATCACCGTGTTGTGTAAGCTTGCGTAGTCCTTGAGCGTCGTCAGGAACTTGAAAACCGATGCAAAGCCGTTCTCGAGCATGAGGTACTCGACCCCGTCCAGGAAGATGACCTTCGGGTCCTCCGTTTTCCTCATGAAGTTCACCAGGGTCTGGAGGAGGAACTCGAGCCTCGTCGGGGAAACCGCGTTTTTGTCTTCGATGGTCGTGAGCCAGAGTATCGGGGTCTTCTCTATTCCGAGCCTCTCCCTGACCACATCGGGGGGATTTCGGGAGACTATGAGGCCCGCCCTTCCACGAAGGAGCCTGGCCAACACTGTGCAACAGTTCGAGAGATTGCAGAGGTAGAGGCCGGGCTTAAGGGGCTCGCCGTTTTCTTCCCTTTCGAACTCTACAACGGGCACCACCTCGTACCTCTCTGTGATGACGTTGAGCAGTCTGAACCACCCGACGAGTATCATAAGAAGGCCCAACAGCAACAGTGAATTACCCACGGAGTTTAGCAGGGAGGACTGTTTCGGCGAGAGTTCCAGAGAGCCGTAATCGCGGAGATCCAGGAGAAGAAACAGGGCCTTCGAAGCGGTCAGAATCGCGAACGCTATCAGTCCGTAATCGTAGAACCTCCTGAATTCAGGGTAGCGGGAGACGAACCTGCCCCTGCGCCTCAGGCTCACCGCAAGCATCGCGATCAGGAGTACCTCGACCGCGAGGGCGATCGCCAGCGTCATCGCCATCACCGGCGGGATAACACGTTATCCCCATGTACCATCTATGACTTTCAGGGAATTATACCTTTCGGTGAAGATTTGAAGGGACACCGGAAACGTGGGTTCTAACCTCAAACTGAAAATTGGATTGTCCATCTTGAGAACGAACCCAAAGAGGGGGAAGAGAAGGAAGGAACTCACTTCAGGAAGCCCGTCTTCTTCCCGAGGTCCTCGAAGGCATCGAGCACGTACTGGAGGTCCTCCCTGCTGTGGGCGGCAGACGGTTCGAGCCTTATCCTCGCGGTTCCGAGCGGGACGGTCGGGTAGACGATGGCCTGCGCGAAGATGTTGTACTCCTCGTATAAGCGCCTCGAGAACTCCTGGGCCCTCTTCTCGTCGTAGAGCATGACGGGCGTAATCGGGTGCTTGGTGTTGCCGAGGTCGTAGCCGAGGTCCCTCAGCCCGTTCTGGAGGAAGTGGGTGTTGTCCCAGAGCTTTCTGACGAGCTCGTCGCTCTTCTGGAGTATCTCGACGGCCGCTATCGCCGCGGCGACGTCGGGCGGGTTCGGGGCGCTGGAGAAGAGGAACGGCCTTCCCCTCTGCCTGAGGTAGTCGATGGCCTCCTCCGGGCCGGCGACGTAACCGCCTATAACTCCAAAGGCCTTGCTGAGGGTTCCCATCTCGAAGTCGACCTTCTCGTGGAGCTTGAAGTGGTCGACGATACCCCTTCCGCTGTCACCGAGGACACCCTCACCGTGGGCGTCGTCGATGTAGAGCATCGCGTCGTACTCCTCGGCCAGCTCCGCCATCTCCGGAACGGGGGCGAGATCACCGTCCATGCTGAAGACGCCGTCGCTGACGATTATCTTCTTCTCCTTGTCCTTGTTCTCCTCCAGTCTCTTCCTGAGGTCGTCCATGTCGAGGTGCTTGTAGATGACCTTAGGCGCGCCGCTGAGGCGCATTCCGTCTATGATGCTCGCGTGGTTCAGCTCCTCGCTGATGAAGACGCCGTTGTCCTTCTTCGTGAGGAGGGCACTGAGGGCACCGAGGTTCGCGTTGTAGCCGCTCTGGAAGAGGATCGCGGCCTCCCTCTTCTTGAACTTCGCCAACTTCTCCTCGAGCTCAACGTGGAGCTCCATGGTTCCGGCTATCGTCCTGACGGCACCGGCACCGACGCCGTAGTCGAGGATGGCCCTTATCGCGGCCTCCTTTATCTTCGGATGGGCGGCCAGGCCGAGGTAGTTGTTGGAGCACATGTTAAGAACGCGCTTTCCATCGACGACGACCCAGGGGCCCTGGGCGCTCTCAAGCTTCCTTATGGTCACGTAAAGGCCCTTCTCCTTGAGCTCCTTGAGCTCTTCCCTAATCCAGTCGAGCTTCGCCATGAGAACCACCGGTGATTATTGGGCATCGAGGTATAAAAGTTTTGCACTCCCTCGGTGAGTTCATCGGGACATGGCAGGCCAAAAGCCTTAATACCTCGAAAGTGCATAGGCCATCTGGAAAGGTGATGACCATGCCCGAGGAAGTTCACGAGGTTAAAATCCTCGAAAAGCCGTGGGTTGAGAAGTACAGACCCCTGAAGCTCGACGACATGGTCGGGCAGGATCACATAGTCAGGCGCCTCAAGCACTACGTTAAAACCGGTTCCATGCCGCATCTCTTATTCGCGGGTCCCCCAGGCGTTGGGAAGACCAGCGCCGCCCTCTGTCTCGCGAGGGAGCTCTTCGGGGAAGGCTGGAGGCACAACTTCCTCGAACTGAACGCCTCCGTCTCCAAGGACACCCCCATACTCGTGAGGATAGACGGGAAAACCATGAGGACGACCTTCGGCGAACTCGACGGGATTTACTTCGACGAAAGCGACGGGGATGTGGCCTACAAAGACGCCAACAACCTCGAGGTGCTCACCGTCGATGAGAACTACCGGGTGAGATGGGCCAGAGTGAGCAGGATAATCCGCCACCGCGTCCCCGCCATACTTCGCGTTCACCTCGAGGGAGGGGGAAAGCTCGAGCTGACCGGAAACCACTCCGTTATGGTGCTCACCGAGAACGGCCTCGAGGCGATTAAGGCGAACGAACTGAGCGAGGGCTCCATCCTCCTGAGCTTCACAGCGAATCTCGAGGGCTTTCTCGACGTCCTCGACCTGAACCCTTACAGGGTTAAGGAGAGCGCGAGAACGAGGGTCTTTGATGGGCTCCCCGTTGATGAGGAACTATCCTACATGCTCGGCCTGTATTCCGCTGAGGGTGCTGTCGGGTTCAAGAAAGGCACCTCGGGGCAGGTCGTGTACACCCTCGGAAGCCACGAGGGGGATTTGATAGACCGCGTCAGGAACTTCGCGGAGGGCCTCGGCGTTAGCATCTACGAGAACTACACCACCTCGGGCTTCGACCGCTCAAGGAAGAGCGCGTACCAGCTCAGGTTGCTCAACACCCAGCTGGCCAGGTTCTTCGAGGAGAGCTTCTACGACGGTGCCGGCAAGAGGGCGGCCAGCAAGAGGATTCCGGGTTTCGTGTTTGAGTTCCCGCTCCCCGAGAGAATAGCGTTCCTCAAAGGCCTCGCGGACGGTGATGGAGCCGGAGATTGGGGGAATGTCGTCAGGATATCGTCGGTTTCGAGGGACCTCCTCGTAGATGCGGTGTGGCTTGCGAGGACCTCAGGAATCGAGGCGAGCATCTTCGAGAGGGAGACCAGGCTCATATGGAAGGGCGGCATGAGGTGGAGCAAGGCCGAACTCCTGCCCGCTGAGCCAATCATCGGGATGCTCGAGAAGATAGAGAACGCCCTCGACGGCAACTGGCGCTACGAGCTCAGGCACGGGCTCTACGAGGGCAAGAAGCGCCTCGGAAAGGGAACCCTCCGCAGGGTTCTTGAGATGGTGGATGAGGGTAAACTCGATGGGAAAGGCAGGAGAATCTTCGAAACCCTGAGGAAGCTCGCCAACACCGACCTCCACGCCCTCCTCGTCAGAAAAATCGAGGTCGTCGAGTACAACGATTTCGTCTACGACGTCAGCGTCCCCGGGAATGAGAAGTTCTTCGCCGGAGAAATACCCGTTCTCCTCCACAACTCCGACGAGCGCGGCATCAACGTCATCCGCGAGAAGGTGAAGGAGTTCGCGAGAACCAAGCCGATAGGCGCGGCGAGCTTCAAGATAATCTTCCTCGACGAGGCCGACGCCTTAACACAGGACGCCCAGCAGGCCCTGAGGAGAACGATGGAGATGTTCTCCAACAACGTCCGCTTCATCCTGAGCTGTAACTACTCCTCCAAGATAATAGAGCCCATACAGAGCAGGTGTGCCATCTTCCGCTTCAGGCCGCTGAGGGACGAGGACATCGCGAGGAGAATAGAGTCCATAGCCAAGAACGAGGGGCTCGAGCTGACCGATGAAGGTCTTCAGGCCATCCTCTACGTGGCGGAGGGCGACCTGAGGAGGGCCATAAACGTCCTTCAGGCCGCGGCCGCCCTCGACACCAGGATAACCGACGAGAACGTCTTTCTCGTGGCGAGCAGGGCCCGTCCGGAGGACGTCAGGGAGATGATGGGGCTGGCTTTGGAGGGCAACTTCCTGAAGGCGAGGGAGAAGCTGAGGGAGATACTCCTCAAGCAGGGCCTTAGCGGGGAAGATGTCCTCATCCAGATGCACAAAGAGGTGTTCAACCTGCCAATTCCAGAGGACAGGAAGGTGGCCCTGGCGGATAAGATAGGTGAGTACAACTTCCGCCTCGTCGAAGGGGCCAACGAGATGATACAGCTCGAGGCCCTGCTCGCGCAGTTCACCATCATGGGCAAGTGATGGCCATGCCGGAGGTTCCGTGGGTCGAGAAGTACCGGCCGAGAAGGCTGAGGGACGTGATCAACCAGACCAAGGCGCTGGAGCAGGTTAAGGCCTGGATAGAGGCGTGGCTCTCGGGCAATCCGCCGAAGAAGAAGGCCCTCATCCTGGCCGGCCCGCCCGGCTCGGGCAAGACCACCACCGTCTACGCCATAGCCCGGGAGTATGGCTTCGAGATAATCGAGCTCAACGCCAGCGACGACAGAACCTACGAGAAGGTGGAACGCTACGTTCAAGCCGCCTACACCCTCGACATCCTCGGAAAGAGGCGGAAGCTGATATTCCTCGACGAGGCCGACAACATGGAGCCGAGCGGGGCGAGGGAGATAGCGAAGCTGATAGACAGGGCCAGGAACCCGATAGTTATGGGTGCCAACCGCTACTGGGAGGTTCCGAGGGAAGTAAGGAACAAGGCCCAGATAGTCCAGTACAAGCGGCTGACCCAGAGGGATATCATAAAGGGTCTCGTCAGGATCCTCCACGCCGAGGGTAAGACCGTTCCGAAGGATATCCTATACGAGATAGCCAAACGCGCCAACGGCGACATGAGGGCGGCGATAAACGACCTCCAGACCGTCGTCTCGGGAGGGGCCGGGGACGCGGTTGAGGTGCTCGCCTACCGCGACACTGAGAAGAGCGTCTTTCAGGCTCTGGCCCAGCTCTTCGCGACGGACAACGCCAAAAAAGCCAGGATGGCCGTTCTCGGTGTTGACATGTTTCCCCACGAGCTCCTCGAGTGGATAGACGAGAACCTGCCCTACGTCTATTACCGGCCCGGGGACATAGCTAAAGCCTACGAGGCCCTGAGCAGGGCGGACATCTACCTGAGCCGGGCCCAGAGAACCGGAAACTACGGCCTCTGGAAGTACGCGACGGACCTCATGACGGCCGGCGTCGCCGTTGCCGGCGTTAAGAAGAAGGGCTTCGTGAGGATATATCCGCCGAAGACGATAAAGCTCCTGACCGAGAGCAAGGCAGAGCGCTCGCTGAGGGACTCGATTCTCAAGAAGATCATGAAGGAGATGCACATGGCGAAGCCCGAGGCCCTCGAGACCCTCAACGTCCTGAGGGCCATCTTCGAGTACAACCCGGACATGGCGGCCCACTTCGTCGTCTACCTCGACCTCGACCTCAAGGAGGTGGAGTTCATAACGGGGGACGCGGAGAGGGCGAGGACGATATGGGGCAAGAGCATGAACATCGAGAAGAAGCTCAAGGAGAGGTCCAGGCTTGAGGAACACGTCAGGGCCGCCGTCGAAGAGAGGCGGGAAGAAAAAGCGGTGGAAGAGGAATCTGAGGAGAGCGAGGAAGAAGAGGTAAGCGAGGAAGAACTCCAGAGGGCCGAGGAAGAGGAGAGGGTCGATAAGCCAAAGAAGAAGGGCAAGCAGGCCACGCTCTTCGACTTCCTGGGGAAGTCGTAGTTCTTCCCGCGGTTTTTCCATCCTCTCCTTTAGTTCAGGTGAGGTCAAAGCTTCACCCAATCCTCACGTCCGCGCAGACCTTGAAGACGTGCGGCTTGAAGTCGCTCACCCGCTTGACCTTAACCCCGCAGTTCCTTCCCAGTTTCCGGCACTCGCCCAAGATCCTTTCCCTGAAGGATTCAAGTTTCGCCTCGTGGACGAAGTCGTAGTAGTGGAGCCAGCGCTCGGCCCTGGAGAGGGTTAAGCTCAGGGCGTCAACTCCACGGGGGGTGGGGCTTACGACGCGGTCGTAGCTTGGGAGTTCGGGGAGGACCTCGAAGGCGTCGCCGTGGATGAACTCTATTTTTCCCCTCAGCCTCTTGCTGTTCAGCTCGATGTTCTCGAGGCCGAGCTCGTAGGCGTCCCTGTTCAGCTCCACGGCTGTTATCTCCACCTTTTTATATCGCGCTATGACGAGGGCGTAGGGCAGGACGCCCGCGAAGGGAATGAGGATCCTCTCCCCATCCTGAACGAGTTTGGCCAGGCGGTACCTCTCGCCCTTCATCCGCGGGTTGAAGAACGCCTTACCCAAATCGACCTTTATCTCAACGCCGTTCTCCCTGTGGACCGTTTTCAGCCTTTTCTCACCCCAGATTATCGAGTAGTCCCTTATCCTGAAGGCCCCCTCGTGGAAGCCCTTCTTCGCCACCACCTTCAGGAATGGATGAACCTTCCGCAGGCCCCAGACGACCTCTTCAACCCGGTGCTCGAGCTCCTGCGGTATCTGAATGACCGCTATGTCGCCGATTACGTCGTACCGGCGGAGGTATCCGAGCTCCTCCTCGCTCAACCTCCCCCTCAAAACGTCCTCGAGGTTTTTGTATATCTGCCTCTCGGGCCTCAACGGGAGCTCAACCGGGAGAACCTCGTGGCCGAGCCCCTCGATCCGGGGGTCGTCGATGACCGGTAGGAGAACGAAGTCGCCTTCCCTTCTCGGCCGCCTCTTTCCATCGTAGAGGCCCAGCTTCTTCAGCCTCCTCTTAACCCCCTCCGCCTCCCGCTTCTCAACCCTTATCGCCGGCAACGTCTCACCGCCGTGAGTTGGAGAGGGACTTTAAAAACTCACTTCCAGTAGGGCTCGCGGATTAGGACGGCCCGCCTCATGATGTCGATCAGCTCGGAATCGCTCGCCCCCTTCCGCAGGGCCGTAACGAAGTCTATCAGATCGTCGTTCCTCAGGAGGCACGTCTTGAACTTCCCGTCGGAGGTTACCCGCAACCGCGTGCAGTTGGCGCAGAAGACGGTGTTGTGCATGGCCCTGACGACCTCCACCTCCGCCGTCCCGTGATCCGTCGGGATGAAGTACTTCTTCCGGCGGTGCATCCTCCTCTCGCGGACCTCGACGGCCATCTCCTCGAGCTTTCTCTCGACCGGTTTGAGCGGGTAGAAGTACCTCCGGAAGAACCCCGTCTCCTCGACCTCCCTCGGGGCCTCGAGCTCGATCAGCTGGAGTATCGCCCCCGTCCTCGCCGCGAAGTCCACCATGTCCCATATCTCGCCCTCGTTGAGTCCCTTCATGACGGTCATGTTGAGCTTTACGGGCGAGAGGTACCTCACCGCCTCCTCTATACCCTCGAGGACTGTTTCCAGCATGTCAACGCCGGTTATCCTTTTGTACACGTCGGGTTTGAGGCTGTGGAGCGAGACGTTGACCCTGTTGAGACCGGCCTTGGCCAGGGGCTTCGCCAGTTCCCTCAGCCGGCTCCCGTTGGTCGTCATGGAGAGGTCCACCAGATAGGGCTTTATCCGTCTCACGATCTCGATTATGTCGCCCCTGACGGTGGGCTCGCCGCCCGTGAGCTTGACCTTCCTTATCCCGAGCCTCGACGCCACGCTTACGATACGCTCTATCTCCCCGGGGGTGAGCTCGAGCCTCGCCCTGAAGCGCTGGCCCTCCCGGTGGCAGAAGAAGCACGAGTAGTTGCACTCCTGGGTTACCGAGATCCTCAGGTTCGTCACTGGTCTGCCGAAGCGGTCGTAGAGGGTCATTCAACCACCGGGATGGTTAGTATTCCAGCTTAAAAAAAGCTTTTGGGTAAGCCCTTTTGTTTAATCGGACTCATCGAAAACTACAAGTAGGGGGAAGGAGTAAGGATAAACTCAGGGGGTTTCCGCATGGACGTTGGGGCGGTTAAGGAGAAACTTTCGCGGCTTGAGGAGCTTCACTCCACCTTTGAGCGGGATTTTCCGGGTGTCTACGAGGAAAAGGACCCTGAGGTTCTTATGGAGAGGATAAGGGCACTCTACGCGTTGTCCGGGCAAAAGCTCGAGCTGGCGTCTGCCCTTTACCGCGAGGTTGGGGGTATCGGGGGTCGCGTTGAGGAGGGGGCGAAGGAGCTCTACCGCAACGAGCACCAGATGAAGTTCCGCCTCGAGGAGATACTGTCCATTCTCACCCGCGGACAGGACTACGATACGAGAACGAAGCTCTCCACCGCTATAGACAGGGTCGCGCAGTTCCACAGGATTTACGACTACGCCGTCAGGAAGGCGCTGGCAGAGATGCGCGGGGAGGTTGAGGGGCTGAGTCTGCTCTTCGAGGGCGAAAAGGAAAAAAAGGTACCCACTGGTATAATGGAGGAACTCGGAAAGGTTAAGAGGCTTGAGGTTGAGCTTGAGACCCTGAAGGCTTTCCTGTTCAGGCTGTACGCTCATCCGGGCGACGTTCACAAGGTTGAGGATGCGTTGAGGAACTGGCACTCCAGAGGACTGCTCTGGGTGGAGGCGAGAAACGTTGAGAAGCTCAGCGGCGTCGAGAACGCCGGGGAGATACTTGAGGGGCTCGCGCTCATGGGAGTGGTGGAAAAAAAGATGAGGGGTGGTGAAGGTGTCTACAGGCACAGGAGTTTCAGTTCGGGTTAGGGGCATCTACTCAACGGCCCTGACGAAGCTGTTCCTTGAGAGGGGCTTTGACATTGCCCAGCCGAGCAACAGAATCGTCGAGCGCTTCAACATCGAGAAGACCTACGAGGAGTTCGACGTCGACGTTTACGACAAGAGGGACCACCACGGGGTTATCCTCGTCGGAACGAAGGTTGAGGAGGTTAAGGCCGCCCTTGAGGACGAACTCGTGGACGTCTTCTTCAGGAGGCTCCCCTACCAGCTCTACGGTATCTACAAGGGGATAATAGTCAAGAAGGACGAGCGCTACGTTTACGTGGACATCGGGAGCGCCATCGGGACGATCCCGGCGAAGGAGCTACCGCGCGCGGCCGAGGGTGACGAGGTTCTCGTTCAGGTTAAGAAGCACAACCTCCTGCCCCAGCTCAGCCTCACCGTTACCATTCCCGGCGATTACGCGGTTCTGATCCCGAAGCCCGTTGGTGCCCAGAGGCACGTCAAGATATCCCGGAAGATAAAGGACGGGAAGGAGCGTGAGAGGCTCAGGATCCTCGGTCTCAGCATAGACCTCGGTGAATGGGGGATCCTCTGGAGAACCGCCGCGGCCTACAAGGACTGGAACACTCTCAGGGACGAGATAATAAGGCTCTCCAAGCTGGCCGAGAGGCTGGGGAAGGCGGACTCCCACACGGCCCCATCGCTCATCATCGAGGGCAGGAACATCTACGAGGTTGAGTTCGGGGGAGGGGCAAAGAGGAAGCTCGACGAGATAAGGAACAGGGTCGTTCCAACTGTTGAGGGCCACCACCAGCTGAAGGCCCACGACCCGGAGCTGAGCTTCGCGGTTGAGATAGCCGAGGGCATACTCTCGAAGGTTCCGGCGCAGGCCGGGAAGGTGAAGGCAGGCTTCTGGGAGGCGCTCATAGCCAACAAGGGGCCGAGAAAGGGGTGGCTCTTCAGCCTTGAACACTACAAGCCCGACGGCCAGAGGGTCAAGATAGGGCCCGGGGAGGTAATAGAGGTCTCTATGAACCCCCTGAAGGTAACCTTCAAGCGCCACCTCAAGCCCGGAAAGTTCTACGACGGCCTCGAGCTCCCAATAGAGTTCGGTGACTACGCGATAACCGAGATAGAGGCCGGGAAGTGGTGGTTCGTGCACAGGTACTACGACAGAAACGGGAACCTCAAGGGCGAGTACTACAACATCAACACGCCGGTGGAGATATACCCCGACGAGGCCCGCTACGTGGACCTCGAGGTGGATATAGTTAAGTGGCCCGACGGCAAGAAGGAGATAGTCGACAAGGATAAACTCGCGGCCCACTACGAGGACGGTATCATCACGGAGAAGCTCTACCGCTCCGTCCTCAGGATAGCCCAGGAAGTTTACGACAGGGTTTAGGTTCGTCTCCCCACTCTTTTTGCTTTTCTTTGACTTCAGTGAGAAGTGGTCTCTCCTATCGAGGACTTCTTATTACTTGTCTGTCCAAGTAGAGCAGTTTGGTCTGTTGGCAGAACGAAATCAAAGGCCGCTGATCTTCCCGCCGAGATATTACCCATTCGGTAATATACCAACTCGGCAATATTTCACCTGACCAGGTATTCTTCGATACCCCTATCCGTTATCCTGAGGTGGACCATTCCCCCCTCCGGCCGAAAGCGGTGCCTCTCGAGTATCGCGACCCGTAGTCCCGGCGTGTTGAGCTTGTCCAGCCTGAGGATGTCCTTGGTGCGGTAGTTGAGCGTGTGCTCCGCCACGGCCCTCATCCTCCCGGTCCTGCTGTCGAAGTGGACCTGGTTGATGACGATAACGGGGATTCGGTTCTTCCGCGCTATGAACAGCAGAACCTGGAGCTGCTTGGCCAGCTCGTTGCTGAGGTTCCTCCTCTGCTCCTCCGCGCGGTAGTGGGCCGTCAGCGAATCCACGACCACCAGGGAGAAGGAGCCGTCGACGACCTTCTTCAGGCCCCCTATAACCCTTCTCTGCTCCTTGAAATCCCCGGGTGTGAAGAGGATGAACCTCTGAAGGGCCTCTTCGGGGTCCAGCCCCCTCGCCTCCGCCATCTGGCTCAGCCTCTCCGGGGAGAAGCCGCCCTCCGTGTCGACGTAGGCGACCTTTCTCGAGCTGAGGAGACCAATCTGAACCGCGAGGGTTGTCTTCCCGGTGGCGAAACTCCCGTAAACCTGCGTCAGAACGCCCTCGGCTACGCCCCCGCCGAGAAGCCCGTCGAGCGACTCTACTCCCGTGGTGAGCATCCAACCCACCGCTACAAGGTGAGCTCCTCGTAGAGCTCCATGGGGCGGACCATGGTCCAGACCCGCCTCTTTTTCAACTCTTCCCGGAGCTTCTCGACGCTTCCGTCCCCGTAGACCCCGTAGTGCATCGGGATGACGATCCTGGGCCTTATGTCCTCCACTATCTGCGCCGCCTCACGCTCGTTTGCCGTTGAGCGCCCGCTGATGGGGACCATGAGGACGTCGACCTTTCCCCTAAGCTTCTGGAATATCGGTGTCGAGTACGTGTCCCCCGTGTGGAAGACCCTCTTGTCGCCCTCTATCAGGTATCCCAGGGGGTGCTGGCTGGATGGGTGCTCCACGTACACGGCGGTGACTCTAACGCCGTTCTCGAGCTCTATGGTCTGCCCTTCCTCTATCTCCTTCGCCCTCGTTATTCCGTCGCTGATCGCCATCAGGTAGACCTGCTTCGGTCCAATCACCGTCGCGTTTCTCAGCCTTGAGAGCAGCTCGACCTTGCCGTAGTGGTCAACGTGCTCGTGGGTTATCAGTATGTAGTCGACCTCTCCGATTCTGTCGTCGTCAACCTCAGGATACGGGTCGATGAGCAGTCTCACGCCCTTCGTCTCGACCCAGAAGCACGCGTGTCCATACCAGATAATCCTCATCGGTTATACCTCCTTTCGTTGCTTGGTTGAGGTGGACTTAAAGTTTTTCGTCGGGGTTCCGGTGGGTTTTGACGGCCCGGGAAAACTTCACCGGTGTATCCTATTCCCGTGGTATCGATAGCCGTCAAGGATTTAAATCATCCGGAGCGTATATTCCTGATGTGTGAGTTCCGATCAACACGGTGATGGAAGATGGGTAGAAGGCATTTCATAATCCCTCCCGTTTCAATTCCGGTTCTCCTGGTGATGTTCGTTCTGTTCCTCGCGGTCTTTATCATGTTTTCGAGCGCCGTGATGGTCGCCTTTGAGAGGCTTGGAATACCTCCGGAAGTTGCCTACACCCTCTTTCTTTTCTCACTCCTCGGTAGCTTCATCAACATCCCCATAGCCGAGGAGACCACCTACGAGCCGGTAATTGGTTTGAGGGAGGTTCGCTTCTTCGGCATCCTCTACCCCGTTCCCTATTTCGACTGGGCCGAGAGGAAGGTGGTGATAGCGGTAAACGTTGGCGGTGCCCTCGTCCCCCTCAGCGTCGTCCTCTACGAGGTCTTCAGGCTACTCTACCTCGGCCGGTTTGCCCTTCTCTTTAACGCGCTTCTGGCCACCCTGATAGCGGCCCTCTTCAGCCACGCCTTCGCCAGACCCGTTAGGGGCCTCGGCATAGCCATGCCGATGTTCCTGCCCCCGGTTATAGCTGTGATCCTCGGATGGTTCCTGGGGGACGGTGATCCCGCCCTCGTCGCCTACGTCAGCGGGACGATGGGCGTTCTCATAGGCGCGGATCTGATGAACTGGAAGAGGATCAAGAACCTCGGGGCACCCATGGTCAGCATAGGCGGCGCCGGAACCTTCGACGGCATATTCCTCGCGGGCCTCATTGCCGTCCTTCTGGTATGACGGTGGTTTTATAAGGTCTGAATTGGACACCTCAACGGCAAAAGGTGATGCCCATGTTCGCGGTTGGAAGCGGCGGTAAACACCTCGAGGACGAGATAAGGGCCCTCGGCGGCGAGATCCTCGGCGTTGAGATAAAGAAGTTCCCGGACGGCGAGAAATACGTCAGGGTTCTCGGTTCCCTGGATGGGGAAGGGGTTACGGTCGTTCAGTCGACCTTTGCGCCCCAGGACGAGCACCTGGTCGAGCTTATCCTCCTCGCCGATGCCCTCCGCGAGGCCGGGGCCAAGAGGCTCCGCGCGGTGGTTCCTTACCTTGCTTACTCCAGACAGGACCGGGTGACGAAGGACGGCGAGCCTGTGAGCGTCAGGGCCGTGCTCCGGACAATTGGCCTCTACTACGACGAGCTCTACGTCTTCGACCTCCACAACCCCGGGACGCTGGGGTTCTTCCCCGGAAAGGCCGTCAACCTCTCACCGGCGGGGGTCATGGCGGATTACTTCGGGGAGAAACTCGGTGAGGGGGTGATCCTCGCCCCGGATAAAGGTGCCCTCGGGAGGGCGAGGGCCGTTGCCGAGAGGCTGGGCCTCGAGTACAGCCACTTTCACAAGACCCGTATCTCCCCGACGGAGGTCAGGATGGAGCCGGTTGACGTTGACGTCAGGGGAAGGAACGTGCTCATAGTCGATGACATCATAAGCACCGGCGGAACTATGATCCGGGCGGCCAACCTGCTGAGGGAGATGGGTGCCGGGAAGATCTTCGTTGCGGCGACGCACGGGGTCTTCGCCGAAGGGGCCATAGAGAGGGTGAGCAGGGCCGTCGACGAGCTGGCGGTCACCAACACCATACCCACCCCCGTTTCCAGGATAAGCGTGGTGCCGGAGATGGTGAGGCTGTGAGCTTGCCACGTCCCAAGCCCATGAGGTTTTGCCTTTTTTATGTTAAAAATTTCGAAATTGGCCCGGGGTTTTTGAGGGTTTCTTTTTCAAAAAGGGAAGCGCGGAACGTTTTTGCAAAAATTTTTCACTGCGGGGGTTTCGGCCTATTGGGTGGAGCGCCCGAACAGGGCGCGACGAAACCCGGGCGCCATGACGGCGGCGTCGGGGGGACAGGGTGCAAAGTACCCAACCATGAACCCCGCCCTCCAGCCCGGGTCACAAAAAGGTGCGCTCCCGAGGAAACGCCGAAAGGCGGACCCCTCGGGGGTAAGGCAGGCCCGACATCCCGACTAAACCCCGGACGGATATTTGGTACTTCCCCTTGAGGGAAGTCCCACCGGCCGTACTCCTTGCTCAATTCCGGTTGATCCTGCCGGAGGCCACTGCTATGGGGGTCCGACTAAGCCATGCGAGTCATGGGGCGCCTTGCGCGCACCGGCGGACGGCTCAGTAACACGTCGGTAACCTACCCTCGGGAGGGGGATAACCCCGGGAAACTGGGGCTAATCCCCCATAGGCCTGAGGTACTGGAAGGTCCTCAGGCCGAAAGGGGCTCTGCCCGCCCGAGGATGGGCCGGCGGCCGATTAGGTAGTTGGTGGGGTAACGGCCCACCAAGCCGAAGATCGGTACGGGCCATGAGAGTGGGAGCCCGGAGATGGACACTGAGACACGGGTCCAGGCCCTACGGGGCGCAGCAGGCGCGAAACCTCCGCAATGCGGGCAACCGCGACGGGGGGACCCCCAGTGCCGTGGCAACGCCACGGCTTTTCCGGAGTGTAAAAAGCTCCGGGAATAAGGGCTGGGCAAGGCCGGTGGCAGCCGCCGCGGTAATACCGGCGGCCCGAGTGGTGGCCGCTATTATTGGGCCTAAAGCGTCCGTAGCCGGGCCCGTAAGTCCCTGGCGAAATCCCACGGCTCAACCGTGGGGCTTGCTGGGGATACTGCGGGCCTTGGGACCGGGAGAGGCCGGGGGTACCCCTGGGGTAGGGGTGAAATCCTATAATCCCAGGGGGACCGCCAGTGGCGAAGGCGCCCGGCTGGAACGGGTCCGACGGTGAGGGACGAAGGCCAGGGGAGCGAACCGGATTAGATACCCGGGTAGTCCTGGCTGTAAAGGATGCGGGCTAGGTGTCGGGCGAGCTTCGAGCTCGCCCGGTGCCGAAGGGAAGCCGTTAAGCCCGCCGCCTGGGGAGTACGGCCGCAAGGCTGAAACTTAAAGGAATTGGCGGGGGAGCACTACAAGGGGTGGAGCGTGCGGTTTAATTGGATTCAACGCCGGGAACCTCACCGGGGGCGACGGCAGGATGAAGGCCAGGCTGAAGGTCTTGCCGGACACGCCGAGAGGAGGTGCATGGCCGCCGTCAGCTCGTACCGTGAGGCGTCCACTTAAGTGTGGTAACGAGCGAGACCCGCGCCCCCAGTTGCCAGTCCTTCCCGCTGGGGAGGAGGCACTCTGGGGGGACCGCCGGCGATAAGCCGGAGGAAGGAGCGGGCGACGGTAGGTCAGTATGCCCCGAAACCCCCGGGCTACACGCGCGCTACAATGGGCGGGACAATGGGATCCGACCCCGAAAGGGGAAGGGAATCCCCTAAACCCGCCCCCAGTTCGGATCGCGGGCTGCAACTCGCCCGCGTGAAGCTGGAATCCCTAGTACCCGCGTGTCATCATCGCGCGGCGAATACGTCCCTGCTCCTTGCACACACCGCCCGTCACTCCACCCGAGCGGGGTCCGGATGAGGCCTGATCTCCCTTCGGGGAGGTCGGGTCGAGTCTGGGCTCCGTGAGGGGGGAGAAGTCGTAACAAGGTAGCCGTAGGGGAACCTACGGCTCGATCACCTCCTATCGCCGGAAAGTCCGTCCGGGGGGTTTAAGGGATGTCGGGCCTGCCATCCGTGGGCCGGTAGCTCAGCCTGGGAGAGCGTCGGCTTTGCAAGCCGAAGGCCCCGGGTTCGAATCCCGGCCGGTCCACCACGAAGAGGTGCACATCCCAAGCCCCGCTTGGGATGGAAGGGTCCGAGACCCCGAACAGGGGTCACGATGAGGACCGTGCACAGGCCGATTGACCCAAAAAATGCCCAGCCCCCTGAGTAGGGGGCAGAGAACCTAAGCCGTCTGGTGGATGGCTCGGCTCGGGGCGCCGACGAAGGGCGTGGCAAGCTGCGATAAGCCCCGGCGAGGCGCAGGCAGCCGTCGAACCGGGGATTCCCGAATGGGACCTCCCGCGGCTTTTGCCGCACTCCCAGTCGGGAGGGGGAACGCGGGGAATTGAAACATCTTAGTACCCGCAGGAAAAGAAAGCAAAAGCGATGCCGTTAGTAGGGGCGACCGAAAGCGGCACAGGGCAAACTGAACCCTCCGGGGAAACCCGGAGGGGATGTGGTGTAGTAGGGCCCTGCACTGGAGCCTCGAGGGTGAAGCCGAAGTCCGCTGGAACGCGGCGCCGTAGAGGGTGAAAGCCCCGTAGGCGTAAGCCCTCAGGCTCCTGCAGGGTTCCTGAGTACCGTCGGTCGGATATCCGGCGGGAAGCTGGGAGGCATCGGCTCCCAACCCTAAATACGTCCCGAGACCGATAGCGAACTAGTACCGTGAGGGAAAGCTGAAAAGCACCCCTGGCAGGGGGTGAAAAGAGCCTGAAACCAGACGGCGATAGGTGGGTGCGGCCCGAAAGGGTTGACCCTCCCCGAAGGAAACACGGGCGACCGTGGAGTACGAGGGGAGGCGACCGGGGTTGCACCGTCCGTCTTGGATCACGGGGCAGGGAGTTCACGGCCGTGGCGAGGTTAAGGGGGTTAACCCCGAAGCCACAGGGAAACCGACAGGTCCGCAGCCCGTAAGGGTGAGGGACGGGGTGTGAAAGCGCCCGGAGTCACGGCCGTGAGACCCGAAGCCGGTCGATCTAGCCCGGGGCAGGGTGAAGTCCCTCAACAGAGGGATGGAGGCCCGATAGGGGTGCTGACGTGCAATTCGCTCCCGTGACCCCGGGCTAGGGGTGAAAGGCCAATCGAGGCCGGCGATAGCTGGTTCCCGCCGAATTATCCCTCAGGATAGCCCGGCCGGAGGTAGGTGGTGGGGTAGAGCACTGATTGGGGGTTTAGGGGGAGAAATCCCCCGGCTCCCTGTCAAACTCCGAACCCACTGCCGCCGTAGAAGGCCGGAGTAGGGTGACGGTGTAAGCCGTCAACCGAGAGGGGAACAACCCAGACCGGGGTTAAGGCCCCTAAATGCCGGCTAAGTGTTACTCCAAAGGGCGTCCCTGGCCTTAGACAGCGGGGAGGTAGGCTTAGAAGCAGCCATCCTTTAAAGAGTGCGTAACAGCTCACCCGTCGAGGTCAGGGGCCCCGAAAATGGACGGGGCTTAAGCCGGCTGCCGAGACCCCGGCGCACGGACCGATTGGTCCGTGATCGGGTAGGCGGGCGTGCCGGTGGGGTGGAAGCCGGGCCGTAAGGTCCGGTGGACCCGTCGGTATTGTGGATCCTGCCGGGAGTAGCAGCATAGCCGGGTGAGAATCCCGGCCGCCGAAGGGGCCAGGGTTCCACGGCAATGTTCATCAGCCGTGGGTTAGTCGGTCCTAAGCCAGTCCGTAACTCGGCGCTGGCGAAAGGGAAACGGGTTTATATTCCCGTACCGCGGTGGTAGGTGCGGCAACGCAAGCCCGAGGGGTGACGCCTCGGGGTAGGCGGACCGGCCCACAAGGCCGGCTAAGCGTATAAGTCCGGGGAGTGCCGTAATGGCGAGAACCGGATGAAAGCGCGAATGGCCTCCCGTAAGGGGGGTTCCGCCGATCCCTGGGGCCCGTGAAAAGCCCCTCGGGAACGATCCACCGCGACCGTACCGAGAACCGACACAGGTGCCCCTGGGTGAGAAGCCTAAGGCGTGTCGGGGGAAACCCAGCCGAGGGAACTCGGCAAATTGGCCCCGTAACTTCGGGATAAGGGGTGCCTGCGGGTGCGTAACCCGCAGGTCGCAGTGACTCGGGGGACCCGACTGTTTAGTAAAAACACAGGTCCCAGCTAGCCCGAAAGGGTTTGTACTGGGGCCGACGCCTGCCCAGTGCCGGTATGTGAAGCCCGGGTCCAACCGGGTGAAGCACCGGTAAACGGCGGGGGTAACTATAACCCTCTTAAGGTAGCGAAATTCCTTGTCGGTTAAATGCCGACCTGCATGAATGGCGTAACGAGGTCCCCACTGTCCCCGGCTGGGGCCCGGCGAAACCACTGCCAGGCGCATATGCCTGGGACCTCCGGTGGGAAGCGAAGACCCCATGGAGCTTTACTGCAGCCTGCCGTTGCCGTACGGCGGGGGGTGCGCAGCGTAGGCGGGAGGCGTCGAAGCCCGCCTTCCGGGGCGGGTGGAGCCGTCCATGAGACACCGCCCACCCTCTGCCGTACGGCTAACCCCCGACGGGGGGACAGCGGTAGGTGGGCAGTTTGGCTGGGGCGGCACACCCTCGAAAAGGTATCGAGGGTGCCCTAAGGTCGGCTCAGGCGGGTCAGGAATCCGCCGTAGAGTGCAAGGGCAAAAGCCGGCCTGACTGGACCCGTAACAGAGGCGGGTCCAGCCGCGAAAGCGTGGCCTAGCGAACCCCTGTGCCTCCCCGGTGGGGGCCAGGGATGACAGAAAAGCTACCCTGGGGATAACAGAGTCGTCTCGGGCGAGAGCCCATATCGACCCCGAGGCTTGCTACCTCGCTGTCGGCTCTTCCCATCCTGGCCCTGCAGCAGGGGCCAAGGGTGGGGGTGTTCACCCATTAAAGGGGAACGTGAGCTGGGTTTAGACCGTCGTGAGACAGGTCGGATGCTATCTACCGGAGGTGTTGGCCGCCTGAGGGGAAGGCTCCCCCAGTACGAGAGGAACAGGGAGCCGCGGCCTCTGGTCTACCGGTTGTCCTACAGGGCACAGCCGGGCAGCTACGCCGTGTCCGATAAGGCCTGAAAGCATCTAAGGCCGAAGCGGTCCCCGAAAATAGGCGGCCACTCCCAGGCGCAGGGGGTCGGGCGACCGGTCCTTTGCCTGGGACGAGGGCTCGGGAAGAAGACCCGTTTGATGGGGCGGGGATGTAAGCGGGAAGGGAAACCGACCCGTTCAGTCTGCCGCTCCCAATCGCCCGAGGTTTCTGCCTCTGAAAGGGGGGCTGGGCATTTGATAGGTCAATCGGCCTGTGCACGGTCCTTCTGATCCTCGTTTCTGTTCCCGTTGTGTCATACAGTTGAATCCTCTTCGATCTACTGCACCGGTAAGACCAGGCTTTTTACGGTGATTTCCCGCAACCATTAAAACCCGCTCAGCGAAGCCCTTTCGGTGAGTTACAAGGGGTGATCCTATGGACCTGCTCATCGTGAAGGATAGGCGCATAGACTACGACGGTTCGGCCATAAGAAGCCACTGGGCCTACCGGAACTTCGGGATACTCGGGAACTCACTCGTCGTCTTTCGGGGGGCCTGCGACGTCAAGGTCGAGGAGATGATAGACATCGAGGACCTCCGCGCAAGCAAGGAGATCAGGAGCGACGACATGGTGCACTACATAGTCGAGGTCTTTGACCTTGTAAACGCTCTCTTCGCCTCGACTTTGCAGAAGCTCTTCATCGCCAGGCTCTGCGAGGTTCTCAGTGAGTACGGCGTGAAAACCGAGAGAAAGGGCGACGACATCTACGTTGAGGGAAGGAAGCTCAGTATCTCCATAGCGACGGTCTCGCCCGTGAGCGTCAAGATCCACATCGGGATGAACGTGGAGGCGAAGGGGATTCCGGAGGGCGTTGATGCCATCGGCCTGAAGGAAATAGGAATCGACGATATCGGGGAGTTCATGGAGAGAACCGGAAGGGCCCTCGTTGGGGAGTTCGAAAAGGTGAAGAAGGACAGCCTCAAGGTCCGGTGGGCTCAGTAAAGGAAGAACAGCGCGCTTCCGACGAGCGGAACCGCCAAGTTGTCGTCGAGCCACGGCTGATACTCCGCGAGCATCAGAATGGCCGCCCACCCTATTTTTCCAGCGATTCCAGCCTTAAGGAGCGGGAACGCTATCACAAGGGCCGTTACGAAATAGCCAAGGCTTCCGGTCCAGTGTTTCTTCAGCTTCACGTTGAAACCGTGCCTTCTGAAGTAGTGGTGCCTTATTATCCCAGTAACGCCGTCGCTGATCGCCATCACCAGGAGGAGGGCCGTTGCGTACTCCCGCGTCAGTATCAACGGAACGATCGCGGCCGAGAGGGCGAAGAAGACCTCCCCGTAGTTGTGCTCTACCTGGTACCACGAGAGCTCCCTTCTCAGGAGATGCGGCCAGAGCTGAGAGAGGCCGATGAGGAAAGCCGCCCCGCTGAACACCCACACAGGAATATCCCCGTAGTAAAGCATCAGAACCGCCGGGACGATGCTGAAGTGAATCACCTTCCTGTTCACCCAGGCCCATTCAGATCCGAGCTTCTTCGTGAGCCCTATGGCGAGCAGGATGAAGGAAGCCGCTGCCGCTGTGTACCAGACCCACTCCGGAAACATGGTTCCACCTAAAAAATAAAAGAGGGGGTCGGCTTAAATAGTTTAGCCAAACGCCCTCCCAACCGTCTCGAGTGCCGCGAGGAAATCGCTCCCGTGAACAACGATGTACCAGTCGTCGGTTCTCGCCAGCTCCCCGCGGGATTTTCCTACGAGCTCGCCGTAGAGCCCCTGAATCTTAACCCTCGGCTCCACGGTTGAGAGCTTGAGGGTTATCTCGCTCGGTTTCCCGTTCTCCCAGACGATCCCCACCTTCAGCCCAGCGCGCGTTTCCTTCCTCTTCTTCAAACCGAGCCTCAGGTAGCGGAGCCTCTCCTCGGGGAGACCGTTCTCCTTAGCCTTCTCCCTGAGGTACTCCTCGGCCAAGGTTAACCCGTGGAGTCCGAGCGCGTAGCCGAAAACCGGAATCCCGAGGTCCTTTCCGCGTTTCCCCTTGTAGGCGTAGACCTCTATCCTCCCGCCTGAGCCCCTGGACGCGGTGTAAAAGCCGCCGTCGTCCTCTTCCCTGAGCCCATCGAGGGAATCCACGAGTTCTCCGTACACCGAGAAGGGAAGCGAAAAGCTCGCCCACGTTCCCCATATCCTCGGCGGAACCGTGGTGAACCCCAGCTCCTCGAGGTGGTATTCAAGGGGCTTCGGCCTCAGTATCATAAATCCCCTCTCCGTGGGCTCCATCTCAAGGAGTGCCCTCTCACCGGGTACCGCGGCGAACTTGCCATCACTTTCAAAGTCCCTGGCCTTTAGCAGTCTGTTTCTTCGGATGCGTCTCTCCTCCATCGAGCTCACGACGACCGGAACCGGCGTCTTCCTTCCGCTCTCCCTGTCGTACGGCACCTTAAAGCCGGCCTTGAGGAGTTCCTCCTGGATCTCCAGGGAAGCCGGAAAGAAGGCGTTCATCCTGCGCATCTCTACTTCCATTGGGATGCCCCCTTGTTACTCTCACCGATTGTTTTACTGTCAGTGTTTATAAAATTTTCCGTTTTTGTAGTTGTTACAGGGGACAGAGCTTAACCTTAAAAGGTCCCCATCGGAGCTAAACCAGGTGGTGAAGATGGTTCACTGGGCGGATTACATGGCGGAGAAGATAATCAGGGAGCGCGGCGATAAGGAGGAGTACGTCGTTGAGAGCGGGATAACGCCGAGCGGTTACGTTCACATAGGCAACTTCAGAGAGTTCTTTACCGCTTACATAGTCGGCCACGCCCTGCGCGACAGGGGGAAGAGGGTCAGGCACATCCACATGTGGGACGACTACGACCGTTTTAGAAAGGTTCCGAAGAACGTCCCGGCCGAGTGGAAGGAGCACCTCACGAAGCCGGTCAGGGAGGTTCCAGACCCATGGGGTTGCCACGACAGTTACGCGGAGCATTTCATGGAGCTCTTCGAGAGCGAGGTGGAGAGGCTGGGCATAGAGGTCGATTTCCTGCACGCCTACGACCTCTACAAGTCGGGTGAGTACGCCGGGGAGGTGAGGCTCGCCCTGAGCAGGCGTGATGAGATAAAGGCCATCCTCGACAAGTACCGCGAGAGGGCGAAGCAACCGCCCCTCGACGAGAGCTGGCAGCCGGTCATGGTTTACTGCCCGAAATGTGGGAAGGAGGCCGACTTCGTCTCCTGGGACGGTGAATGGAAGGTCTCCTACCGTTGCCCCCACTGCGGGAGCGAGGGCGAGGTCGACATAAGGGACGGCAGCGTCAAGCTCCGCTGGCGCGTCGACTGGCCGATGCGCTGGGCCCACTTCAAGGTGGATTTCGAGCCCGCGGGAAAGGACCACTTGGCCGCTGGTGGCTCCTACGACACCGGAAGGGAGATAGTGGAGAGGATCTTCGGCTGGCCAGCCCCGATAGACCTGATGTACGAGTTCGTGGGGATCAAGGGACAGAAGGGCAAGATGTCGGGGAGCAAGGGCAACGTCATACTCCTCAGCGACCTCTACGAGGTCCTTGAGCCCGGGGTGGTACGCTTCATCTACGCAAAGGCGAGGCCCAACAAGGAGCTCAAGATAGACCTCGGCCTCGGCCTGCTCAACCTCTATGATGAGTTCGACAGGGTGGAGAGGATCTACTTCGGGCTGGAGCACGCGAAGAGCCCTGAGGAGGAAGAGGAGCTTAAGCGAACCTACGAGCTCTCGATGCCGAGGGTTCCGGAGAGACTCGCCGCGCAGGCCCCCTTCAGGTTCCTCGTTACGCTCGTCCAGATGCCCCACCTGGACGACGACGGGATAATAAGGGTTCTCCAGGAGCAGGGCCACGTCCCCGGGAACCTAACCGGGGACGACGTCGAGCGGATAAAACTGCGCATCAGACTCGCCAGGAACTGGGTTGAGAGGTACGCCCCCGAGAACGTGAGGTTCAGCATCCTCGAGAAACCGCCGGAGATCCAGCTGAAGTCCGAGGTGAGGGAGGCCATGCTCGAGGTGGCGGAGTGGCTCGAAAGCCACGAGAGGTTCACGGTTGACGAACTCAACAACGCCATCTACGACGCCGCGAAGAAGCGTGGAATTCCGAGCAAGGAGTGGTTCAGGGCCCTTTACAACGTCTTCATCGGCAAGGACCGCGGCCCGAGGCTCGCTCCCTTCCTGGCCTCCCTCGACAGGGAGTTCGTCGTAAGGCGCCTCCGTCTAAATGGCTGAGCCTTTCGGCTTTTCTCACTCCTTTTGAGGTATTTTCGGTGTCTCAATTGGCTCGCCGAATTTTCTTGCCAACAGGTTTTTATCGCCTCCCTCCCAGTGTCTCCCGGTGGTGTCCATGGAGTTTAATCTGATAATCACGGGCGTCGGTGGGCAGGGCGGTCTGACCCTTTCGAGGATAGTGGGAAACGCCGCCATGCACGAGGGCTACAACGTAAGGATAGGAGAGACCCTTGGCATGAGCCAGCGCTACGGAAGCGTCCTCAGCTACCTCCGCTTCGGTGAGGACGTCTACTCCCCGCTCATCGAGGAAGGAAACGCTGACCTCATGCTCGCCCTCGAACCTGCTGAGGCCCTGAGGAACGCCCGCTTTCTGGGGAGGGATAGCGTCGCGATAATCAACGCCTACCCGATTCACACGGCTACGACGCTCGTCGGCAAGGAGAGGTACCCTGGGCTCGGGGAGGTTGAGGAGGCCATCGGGAGAATATGCCCCGTCCACATGATGGACTTCCAGCGCGAGGCCGATGGGATAAACCCCAGAACGCTCGGCGTCCTGATGCTCGGCTACGCCCACGGAAAGGGCCTGGTTCCCCTCAGGAAGGAATCCCTGATGGAGGGAATAAGGCTCACCCTGAAGGAAAAACTCTGGGACTTCAACTTCAGGGCCCTCGAGAGGGGAATCGAGCTCGCCAGGGGTTGACTTTTTTGACCTTTTCTCATTCATTATACCTTATGAAGAAGACGTAGAACAGGGATGTTGCCACGACGTAGAGGGTGGCCGTCGCGTAGAAGGGGTAGCTCATTGACATACCGAAGAGCAGGCCGCCGAAGTAGTTCCCTCCGGCGCGCATGAACGTCGAAAACGCCCTCCTTATTCCGGCGGCGGTAGCCTTCTCCTCCGTCGAGAAAAAGCCCATCATGAAGGAGTCGTTTACGGGCCAGACTACGTTCATGAGGATGGAGCGGGCGACGTAAAGAACCGCGGCCAGCAGGAACGTCTCTATGGAGGGAAATATCGCAAAGAGAAACGCCGCAACGCTCTGGAAGGATGTTATGACCTTGACGGGCCCTATCCTCTCGACCAGCTTCGGGAGGGAGAAGGAGCCCAGGCCCATCGTCAACTGCTGGAAGAAGAATATCCCGCTTATGGCGGCCAAGGTTTGCCCGAACCGGAGCTTGAAGTAGAGGCTCATGTAGGGGATGGTTATACCAGCCCCGAAGCCTATCAGCGCACTCGGGAGGGAGAACTTGAGTATCCTGACCGTCAACTCCCGGTTCCAGTTTATCCGCGGGTTCTTCACAGGGACGTCGCGGATCATGAGCAGGGCCGGGATCACGATGGCGAACTGGAGGAGGGCCACGCTTATCACCAGCCGGTAAGCTACGCCCTCCGTCAGCCCGAGCCCCTGCAGAAAACCCGGGGCAAAGCCGGCTATGAGCACGCCCAGGGCGTTGAAAATCGTCCCCAGCCCGAAACTTATCGAGAAGGCGTGGTGTCTGAGTTTATCGCCGACTTCCTCGCTCAGCAACGCCGCGAAGTTCGGCTGTCTCAGTCCCATGTTCGCCCCCACCAGAAAGAAACCGAGGGCCAGGGCGTACCTGTTGGGGGCCAGAACCTGCAGAACCCTGCCTGCAAGACCGAGAAGCGCCCCCAGGAGCAGGGTTTTCCTGTATCCGAGGCGGAGCGATACCCCGCCGGCTATAAGGAAGAACAATCCCCCCGTGAAGGTCTGTATCGAGAAGAACGTCCCCATATCGACCATGTCGTAGCCCAGGGCCATCAAATAGAAGGGCATGATGAACATCGAGAACTGGAGGAAGAGCTGACCCGCCGCGTTCGCCCCTATCAGTATCCTCGCGTCCCTGCCGTAGTTCCTGAGCATGCGATAATGTTAATCTTAGCGTTTATAAGTCTATCGAACTGAAGCTTTTTATACCTATCCTCCTCTCTATATATCAGCGGTGGTATCTATGGAGTTCAGGAAGATTCAATTTACCGGCCGGAGTTCATACATAATCTCCCTTCCAAAGAAGTGGGTGAGGGAGCACGGACTCAAGCAGGGCGACACGGTTCCCCTCACGGTGAACCCCGATGGGAGCGTAACGATATTCCCAAAGGAGCCCAAGGACGTGAGCGAGAAGAAGATCCTCCGCATCTCAAGGGAGTACTCCCCGGACATGGCGGTCCGACTCCTCATCTCCGCCTACATCCAGGGCTACGACGTCCTCGAGATCCACCTCGGTGAGGAGATGCCGATATACAAGGTGAAGATACGAAAGATCCTCCAGAGCCTTCCCGGCGTCGAGATGATACTCGACGAGCCCCAGCGCATCGTCGCCAAGAGCCTCCTCGACGAGGAGGAGATAAACCTCGCCGAACTCCTCAACAGGATCCGCTCGCTGGTTCTTTCGATGCTCGGCGACCTCGAGCTCCTCATAGCCTCTCCGGGCGACGATGAAATACTGCGCGACATAAACGACCTCGAGAACGAGCTGGACAGGTTCTACTTCCTTATAATCCGGGCGGTGAACAGGCTCCTGAGCAAGCGCGGCGTCACGGAGGAGAGCGGCATAATCAGGAGAACCTTTGACCTGATCGGTGTGCTGTTCATAGTCCGCAACATCGAGCGCATAGGAGACCACATAACGAGGATAGCCGAGAACCCCGGCAGGATAAACGTCCCCTACCTTAAGGAGAAGTTCGGTCAGATGATGGCCCAGATCGAGGAGCGCGATTTGGAGAGGATAGACCGGCTAATGCTCGAGCTGAAGGAGGAGATACGCTCCGTTGACTACCGTCAGTCGATAGCCCTCGAGAGCTACCGCAGAATCCTCGAGTACCTCGAGAACATCGGCGAGACGATAATCAACATGGCGTTAAGTTGACGCTTCTTTTCCCGTTTCCATAATCCTTTTAACCGTTCGAGGGCTTTTTATCTCGGTGGTTCCATGCCGGCGATAGTAGTTCACGGTGGTGCTGGCACCATACGTAAGGAGGAGCGCATTCCAAAGGTCATCGAGGGCGTTAAGGAGGCCGTTTTAGCAGGCTGGCGCGAGCTCAAGAAGGGTTCCGCCCTCGACGCGGTCGAGGAGGCCGTTAAAGTTCTGGAGGACAACCCCCTCTTCAACGCGGGCACAGGGAGCGTTCTCACCCTCGACGGCAGAGTTGAGATGGACGCGGCGATAATGCGTGGGAAAACGCTCGAGGCGGGGGCGGTGGCCGGAATCTGGGGAGTCAAAAATCCGATAAGCGTCGCGAGGAAGGTCATGGAGAAGACCGACCACGTTCTCCTAAGCGGCGAGGGGGCCGTGAAGTTCGCCAGGCTCATGGGTTTCGAGGAGTACAACCCCGTAACCGACGAGAGGCTGAAGCAGTGGGAAGAGCTCAGGAAAAAGCTGCTCGAGAAAGGGGAAGTGAAACACTGGAAAAAGCTCAACGAGCTTATCAAAGAGTACCCGGAGGTTCTCAGGAGCACGGTTGGCGCTGTGGCCTTCGACGGGGACGAGATCGTCGCCGGAACCTCGACGGGCGGCGTCTTCCTCAAGACCTTCGGCAGGGTTGGCGACACCCCGATAATCGGCGGCGGAACCTACGCCAACGAGGTGGCGGGAGCCTCATGTACGGGCCTCGGGGAGGTCGCCGTAAAGCTCGCCCTGGCCAAGTCTGCCACGGACTTCGTCCGCCTCGGGATGGACGCGGGGGCGGCGAGTGAGGCCGCGATAAGCCTCGCGACGCGCTACTTCGGCAAGGACACGATGGGCATCATAATGGTTGACTCCAGGGGCAACGTTGGTTTCGCCAGGAACACGAAGCACATGAGCCACGCCTTCATGAGGGATGGAATGGACGAACCTGTCGCGGGGGTTTGAGCCATCGAGAGAACCCTGAGGAACATCTGGCTCCTCAACCTCTCGACCTTCTTTTTCTTCCTCGGGATAAGCGTGGTCAATCCAATCATCTCGCCCTTCGCCATAACCCTCAGGGCCACACCCTTCATCGTCGGCCTCGTTGCCGGCATCGCTTCCATCGTCTCACTCCTCTCAAAGCCCGTGGGCGGTCTCGTAGGGGATAGGGGATACCGTTTCCAGGCTATGATAGCGGGCAACCTCCTCGGGGTTCTCGCCGGCCTCCTCTACGTGACCTCCGCGTTAGTTGGGAGTCTGTGGATCTTTGCCTTCGCACGCGCCATCCACGGCTTTTCGATGGGCCTGTTCTTTCCATCGAGCCTCTCCACGGCGGTTGACCTCGCGCCGCGGGGCCGCGTCGGCGAGACCCTCGGGTGGCGCGGTATGATGTTCTCGCTGGGCAACATAATAGGCCCTGCCCTCGGGGGCTACCTCTCCGATATCCTCGGCTTCCTCGGGGCTTTCACCTTCACCATAGCTTTTTCCCTCATCGGGGCACTTCTCGTCGTCCCGGTCTGGAGGGCCGCTGGAGGAAGAATGGAGACGGGGACCGTTTCAGGGAATGAAGTGGGTTACTCCGAGCTTTTGAGGGTTGGCTTCATCTCAGCTTCTCTCTCACTTTTCTTCTTCACCTTCTCCTACGCGGGGGTCGTGACGTATCTGCCGGCACTCTACAAGGTCCTCGGAATGCCCCAGAGGGTGTTCGGCTTCTACATGATGGTTATCGGGGTGGCGAGCTTTGTGATGAGGCTCATCGGGGGCAGGAGCGCCGATAGGATGGGCCCGATCCCGGTGATAAGGGCGGGCATGTTGCTGGTGATTTCGGGCTACGTCACGCTCCTCTTCGGCGAGCTCCCGCCGTATTCCTATCTCAGCGCCGTCCTCATAGGGGCCGGCTTCGGTCTATCCGTTCCCGCGATGCAGCTGATGGCCCTGGGCGACCTCCCCCCCAGGATCAGAACGATGGGCTCGAGCGTCTACACCATGTTCTTCGACCTCGGGATGCTCGGGGGGCAGATAGCCCTCGGCTACGTGGCGGACCTCAGGGGTTACGCGGGGATCTTTCCCCTGCTCCCGTTCATCGCGGCCGCATCGCTTATAATAGTCCACGCCCCTCTCATCGTTGGAGGTAAAGGCCATGAGGATTAGGGTCTCCTATGGAACCGCGATAACCATGGGGCTGATAAGGGCCAGGATGCTCGCCAGACCGACAACCGCTTATCTCATGACCTACCACGATGGGCGGTGCAGGAACAACTGCGCCTTCTGTCCCCAGGCGAGGGAGAGCAAGGCGGACCTGAAGAAGCTCTCCAGGATAACATGGCCGGATTTCGACGTTGAGGACGTCGTTGAGGCCCTCCCAAAGGGCGGGTTCGCGAGGATATGCCTCCAGACCGTCGATTACCCCGGACTGGTCCGGGACGTTCTCGAACTCCTCGACCTCTTTGAACCGCTTGGAATTCCCGTCTCGGTTTCGATAACGCCCGTTGATAGGGCCGCCCTCAGGGAGTTCAGATCGCGGAACGTTGACTACGTAGGCGTCGGCCTCGACGTGGCAAGCGAGCGGCTCTATCCGGAGATAAAGGATTCCCTCTACTCCTGGGAGGATATGTGGCGCTTCACGGGGGACGTCGTTGACGTATTCGGCCAGGGAAGGGCCCTCGTTCACCTGATAATTGGCCTGGGGGAGACCGACAGGGAGGCCGTGGAGACCATCCAGCGGGCTTATTCCGTGGGTGCCGAGGTTTCGCTCTTCGCCTTCACTCCCGTGAAGGGAACCCGCCTCGAGAACGCGAAACCACCGAGCCTTGGAAGGTACAGGCGTATCCAGGTCGCCCACTACCTCATAAGGGAGGGACTCGCCTCCATCGGTGACTTTCGGTTCGAGGACGGCCGTCTCGTGAGTTTTGGAATCGACCCCGATGAACTCGCCTCGATGATTCCCCCCGAGGTCTTCGCCACCCACGGCTGTCCCGGTTGCAACAGACCGTACTACAACGAGAGACCAAAGGGAGAGCCCTACAACTTCCCGGAAAGGCCGGGGGAGGACTACGTCATGCGCGTCTTCCGTTCTCTCCTTTGAGGATGTTCATTATATCGTTGAGCTCCTCAACCGAGAACCTCTCCTCGACCTCTTCTCCCCTCGCCACCTTTATCAGTGCCCTCACAAAGCGGTGGAGTTCCTCGTCGTCCTTTACAAGATCCAGCGTGACGTCCATGTCCTCCGCGAGGTCGCCGAGCCTTCCCTCCCCCTTGATTATGAAGAGGATGTCTCCGAGCCGCTTTATCCCGAGCTTGTAAAGTCCCTCGCTGGATGCCCTGTGGATTCCCCTGATGGCGCACTTAACCGCTCCCCGGTAGTTGTCCTCCTGGATGAAGATCTCCGCGAGCCTGAAGCACGCCTCGAAGTAGAGGGCCGGTTCTTCCTCCCTCGCCAGTTCCATTATCTCGTCGAGCTTCCTCTTCGCCCCCTCAAGATCCCTTAGGTTCTCGGCCCTCAAAGCCTCCTGAAAGAGCCTCATAATCCTCTCGTGCCTCTCCTGGGGTTCGTATTTTACCACCATCACGCCTCACCCCTGCTCTCGAGCCATGCCCTCTCGAAATCCGGCCAGACGTCCTCAAACCTCTTTTTCACGCCCCACCTTCTCCTGAAGGCGTTGAGGAGCACGGTTACGTCCCGCTTAAGGAGCTCATAACTCTCCGGGTTGGCCGTCGTAGTGTACTGCGCCCAGTCGATTATCAGGATGTCCCCGTCGTCCTTCAGAACTATGTTGAACTCACTCATGTCCGAGTGGACGATGCCGAAGCGGACCACCTTGAGATACTCCCCCAGAACCGCCTCGAGCACCTCCTTCGCCTTCCCGGTGGAGAGGTCGGTGTCGCGAAGCTCCGCCAGTTCCATTCCATCTATGAACTCCATCACGAGAACGTGTCTGTTCCAGGCTATGGGCCTCGGCACCTTGGCTATCGGGCTGAGCAGAACCAGGGCGTCGTACTCCTTCTTCGCTATCAGCCTCGAGACGTAGAGCCAGCTCGTGTGGCGTTTGTCCTGAAAGACATCCCCGTGGTAGGCCGCTTTCCGCGAGGCGGTTCTCCCACCTATCCTGTTGAACTTCACCGCCACCCTCTCGCCGGTGGGGGTTACCCCAACGTACACGTCGGCGTCCTTCCCCACGCCTATCTGCGCCGTGCTTATGGCCTCAACCACACCTTTCCTGGCCAGCGCCCTCATGGCGAGGACATCGTAGCCGTGTATCGTCAGCTGGTAGCCGATGTAGCCCATGTCGCTCCGTCTCCTGACGAGGGAGAGCTCGTCGAGCTTTCCCAGCCGGAAGGAGGCGGTTTCAACGTCAACCCTCGCGAAGCGCGCTATGTCCTCCAGCGGAACCCACCGGTGGTGGCGCATGTTCAGCTCCACTCCCCGGAGTATCCTGAAGTCGAGGTCGCGCAGGTTGGGGTACGCCTCGAGCGCCAGCAGCTTGCTCACCATTCGCCCACTCCCTGGAGTCCCTTCTCCGTCTGGACTTATAAAGGTAGTTGACCCTGTATCCAATAGGCTTTTAAACGCTTAGTTCTTCATCGAAACTATGCGGAGGAGGCTTCTGTTGCTGGTCTCTCTCGGCTGGATCTTCAACTACGCTCACAGGATGGCGATTCCGCCACTCATCCCCATGATAAAAACCGAGCTGGGGATAAACAACGCGGAGGCGGGGCTCCTGATGACTGCCCTGCTCCTGCCCTACGCCATCGTACAGGTTCCGGCGGGCTATTTGGGGGACCGCCTTGGGAGAAAGAGCCTCCTCGTCCTCAGCATAATTGGCTACTCCCTTTCCTCTGCCCTCATAATCTTTGCCCGCCAGTACTGGGAATTGCTGGGGATCAGGGCCCTTTACGGTCTCTTCTCTGGCCTGTACTACGCTCCCGCCACTGCCCTCATAAGCGAGGTCCATCGGGAACGGAAGGGTTCTGCACTGGGCGTCTTTATGGTCGGTCCCCCCGTTGGCAGCGGGATAGTTCCGCTGATAGTTGTCCCCATAGCGCTAAGCTTTGAATGGCGCTACGCCTTCCTGGTGCTGGCGGCCATGAGTCTCGTAACCGGCCTCGCCCTTGCCCTCGCCGTCAGAGGTGAGGTCTCAAAGCCGTCCCGCGTCAGGTTCTCGATCCCCGGAAACGTTTTTCTTCTCAGCCTCGCGAACTTCATCGTTCTGGCGGCCTTCTTTGGGCTCCTGACCTTTCTCGTATCCTTCCTGGTGAGTGCCGGTGTTTCCTTTGGAAGGGCCTCCCTGCTTTTCTCACTCCTCTCGGTCATAGGTGTCGCCGGCTCACTCTTCGGGGGCACCCTCTACGACAGGATCGGAAGGAGAAGCGTATCCGTGGTCTTCGGCCTCAACGCCCTGCTCACACTGGTCCTTGCCCTAACGGCTTCTCCGTGGGTGATAATCCCTCTGGGGCTGACGTTCTACTCCGTCGGGGCAATAGTTACTGCGTATACGTCAGAAAAGGCTACCGGGGAAAACCTCGGCTCCGTTATGGGTTTCGTCAACATGGTGGGGTTCTTCGGTGCCACCGTTGGCCCGTACGTCGTCGGCCTCCTCATTGACGGCTTTGGTTATTCAAAGGCGTTTCTATCGATGCCCCTGATGTACCTGGCGGCGTGGGTGATAATCCGGATGGAAGAAAAGATGGAGGAAAGGCGGCTCAACCGTACATGACCTCGTGCATGGCTATCTGCTGGGCCAGCCTCTGTTCCCCGCCGAGCACTTTCTCGATGGCCTTCAGGAAGTCCTCCTGAGTTACGTACTCGCGCCTCGCCCTTATGGCGAACATTCCCGCCTCGGTTGCTATGGCCTTTAGATCGGCACCGCTCGCTCCCTCCGTCATCTCCGCGATAACGCGCAGGTCAACGCCCCTGAGGTTCATCCTCCTCGTGTGGACCTTGAGTATCTCCAGCCTTCCACGGAAGTCCGGGAGCGGGACCTCTATGAGCCTGTCGAAGCGCCCGGGCCTCAGCAGCGCCGGGTCGAGGATGTCCGGCCTGTTGGTCGCGGCTATGACCTTGACGTTGCCCCTCGGGTCGAAGCCGTCCATCTCCGCCAGGAGTTGCATCAGGGTCCTGTTGACCTCCCTCTCGCCGCCCGTCGTCTCGTCCATTCTCTTGGCGCCTATCGCGTCTATCTCGTCGATGAAGATTATCGTTGGCGCCTTCTCCTTGGCGAGCTCGAACAGCTCGTGGACCAGCCGCGCCCCCTCGCCTATGAACTTCCTGACCAGCTCGCTACCAACGACCCTTATGAACGTGGCGTTGACCTCGCGTGCCAGTGCCTTCGCCATGAGGGTCTTTCCGCATCCCGGTGGGCCGTAGAGGAGAACTCCCTTCGGCGGTTCGATCCCGACCTTGTCGAAGAGCTCCGGATGCTTCAGGGGAAGCTCCACAGCCTCTCTCAACTCCTGGAGTTGCTTGTCAAGGCCCCCGATGTCCCTGTAACTAACCTCGGGCTTCTCGATGACCTCGAACCCGAGAACGCTCGGGTCCTTCTCGCTCGGGAGAAGCTCCACCACCGCCATGGTCCTCTGGTCGAGGGCGACCCTTGCTCCCGGTTTCAGGTTCTCCCGCTCGATCCACGGGGCTATCCTGACCACGAAACGCGGCCCGTTGTAGTTCTGAACTATCGCCCTGTCCTCGTCGAGGAGCTCCAGTAACGTCCCCGCAAACGCCGGCGGTTGCCTTAACCTTGACATCTCCATCCTCAGGCGAGAAAGTTCCCTCTCCAGCTTCTCTTTATCCGCCTCGAGGGTTCTCACCTGGAGCTCGAGCTGCCTTATGCGCCTTTTGAGGTACATGACGTAGTCATCGTACTCGTTTGATGGTTCAGTCCCAACGTCTTCGACGCTCATAATCCTCACCTCTCACACTCCAAACTTTGCAGAAGGGTCTTTTAACTCTATCTTTTCCATACACCCTTGGGCACGCCACTTTATATACCTTTGGTGCGAGATACGGGGCTCCCCGCCGCGAGTTCGTGGAGTTTATTTGCGAAATTCTTATTAACTTCGGGCCCCAATTGTAAAAAGGTTATAACATAGGGGTGGGATATAATGAGGGTTGAGATAAAGTTCAGACCATCGGAGGAAGGCACCATCCTCCCGTTCAACTACAATTACGATGTCTATGCTCAAATCTTAGAAAAGATAGCGATGGTTTCCCCCGATATCGCTCACGAGGCCGAGGTGAGCCACGCCGATTACTTCACGTTCTCCCGCATCATGGTCAGGAAGCGTGAACTCGTCCCGGACAGGGGTATACGGGTACTCTCCGACGACGTTTCCCTCTACGTTTCATCTTCTTCCGGCGAGCTGATAAAGGCCGTTGTGGAGGGGTTTATAGAGAGCCCGGTTCTTCAGCTGGGCGAGGCCGCCTTCATAGCGGATGATGTCAAGATCCTCAGGGAGCCCAGGATAAAGGATGGGGCGCTCTTCTCGACCCTCAGTCCCGTGGTGGTCAGGACGGTCAAACTCAGCGGCGACAGGATGAAGATATGGGACCTCTACCCCAACGAAGAGACCTTCTTCGATAAGCTCCGCAAGGTGATGCTGATGAGGTACTCCGCCATAACGGGTTCCATGCCAGAGGAGAAGGACTTCTCGATCGAGGTCGTCAAGTTCAAGCCCGTCAGGATCCTCGTCAGGGACACCTACTACCGCGGCTCCCTCATGATATTCCGCTACCACGGTTCCAAGGAAATAGCGCGCTTCGGCTACGACAACGGCTTCGGGGAGAAGACGCGCTATGGCTTCGGGATGGTCAAAGTAATAGATGAAGAGCCCAGACGAGAAGACCGAGACTGAATTCTATCAGCCATACTATCGCCACCAGTTCGGGTTCTGTGACCCTGACCCTTCTCATTATCGTACCGAGGAAGCTTGGATAAGGGGGTGCCTGGAGCGTTCCGTCCGGAAGGAGCCTCGTTCTTCCGTGCCTCCTGACGCCGAAGCGAACACCCGTAGCCTTTATCGTGAAGTCGATGAAATGCGGCAAGAGGAGGATGGCCGCGTAGACCTCGACCTTTCCGAGGATTCCGACGAGTCCTATCAACGCCCCCAGGCTGAGCGTTCCGGTGTCGCCCGGAAAGACCCTCGCAGGATAGCGGTTCCACCACAGGAAGCCCAGCGCCGCGCTCATGCCGGTGAGGGCGATCAATCTGGCGTTTCCCTCTGTTATCGCGCCGAGAACCCCGAGGATTATCGCCGAGGTTCCCACCTCGAGCCCGTTGAACCCCGCGAGCATGTTAACGAGGTTCGCTGAACCTGTAACGAAGAGCACCGCGAAGAGGGGGTAAAGAAGGCCGAGGTTGAGGGTGTAACCGAAGACGTCCACCGCAGGGGAAACGTCGAGGAACGCCGCGGGAACCGAAATTAGGAGCGAGAGGAGGACCTTGTGGGACTGTCTGAGGTTCGTTAGATCGTCGATGGCCCCTATGATCCCGAAGAGCAGGAAGACGAGGAGAACTTTTGCAACATCCCCCTCCATAAACGGGGAGAGCGCCAGGGGAAGGGAAAGAAGAATCGCCGTCCCCCCCATCTCCGCCACTTCCGGCTGGTCCGCCTTGTGGATGTCCCTCCCGACGATTCCGGCCCTTTTCATCCTTCCGGCGAGGTAGGGGGTGATCGTGAGGGTTAGGGTTAAAGCTATAAGTGAAGCGACCGCTATCATATCCGACACCCTCTTTCGTTATACCCCCTCAAAAATAAACCCTTCGGTGAGAGCATGGACGTTAAACTCGTGGTCTTCGATCTCGACGGAACTCTAATCGGCGCGCCGGAACCCTTTTCCGAGATTAAAGGGGAGCTCAAATCCCGACTTTTGGGGATGGGAATTCCAGAGGAAACGATGGGCGATCTGACGCCGATGTACGAGAGCCTTTTGAGGATAGCCCGGGAAACCGGGAGGGACTTCGACGAGCTCTACTCCATCCTCGTGGAGCTCGAAACGGAGAGGATTAGGGATAGTTTTCTCTTCGATGGCGTCACCGATGTCCTGGACTTCCTGAGGGAACGGGGCGTCAGGACGGCGATAATGACGAGGAGCTCCCGGAGGGCAACGCTGAAGGCCCTGGAGATGCACGGGATAAGGGATTACTTCGAGGTTGTCTCAACGAGGGACGACGTTCCACCGGAGGAGCTCAAGCCCAATCCAGGACAGCTCAAGCGAATAATCGAGGCCTTCCACCTCGAGCCGACCAGAGTTTTGGTCGTTGGGGACCACGGCTACGACGTCCTGCCGGCGACGGAACTCGGGGCCTTGAGCGTGATGGTGACGGGCCACACCTCGGGGAGGATGAGCTTCTCGGTCGATGCCACTCCTAACTTTGAGGTTCGGGACATGGGCTCCCTGAGGGAACTCCTCGAGAACCTCCTGAGTACCTACGTAGTAGTTCCCGCTTACAACGAGGAGCCCACGATAGGGGACGTCCTCGACGACCTGCTGAGGTACTTCCGGCGGGAGGAGATAGTGGTCGTCAACGACGGCTCCCGCGACGGGACCCTTGAGATAGCCCGCTCGAAGGGCGTCCACGTCCTCACCCACCTCGTAAACCGCGGCCTCGGGGGCGCCCTCGGCACGGGGATAGCCTACGCCCTAAGGAAGAACGCCCGGCTCATCCTGACCTTCGACGCCGACGGCCAGCACCTCCTGAGCGACGCCCTCCGCGTTATGAAGCCCGTAGCCGAGGGGAGGGCGGATTTCGCCGTCGGTTCCCGGTTGAAGGGGGACGTCAGCCAGATGCCCTTCGTGAAGCGCTTCGGGAACTTCGTTCTCGATGCCATAACGGCCCTTTTTGCGGGCAAATACGTCAGCGACAGCCAGAGCGGGCTGAGGTGCTTCAACCGGGCCTGCGCTTCCAGGATAAGGATAACCTGCGACCGCTACGCGGTTTCGAGCGAGATAATAATCGAGGTGGCTAAGAAGGGGTGCCGTATAGTCGAGGTTCCCATCCGGGCCGTTTACACGGACTACTCCATGAGGAAGGGGACCAACGTCTTGGAGGGCGTTAAGATAGCCCTAAACCTGCTGTTTGACAAGCTGAGGTGATGGTGATGTACGCGGTTCAGTATATGGCCATAGTTACCGTGCTGGCCCTGATGCTCTACGTGCTCGGCAAGTACGGGAAGAGGGAACTCGAGTGGGGGGATCTCCTCTTCTGGGAGACCATCCTGGTCGGCCTCCTCGTAGTCTCGATCTTTCCCGTCGAGATGGCCCTCACGATAAAGCGACTGCTGGGCCTCGGCAGGGGCCTTGACTCGCTCTTCGTGGTGGCCATTGGGCTGGCCTACCTCATGATATTCAAGGTCTACCTTGCAGTGGACAGAACCGAGAGGGAGATAACCGAGCTTACGAGGAAGATAGCCATCGAGCTGGAGGAAATAAACGAGAGGCTGGAGAAGATGGACGAAAAGCCCTAATCGACGAACTCCCCGAAGAGCTCCTCGAGGAACGCCCTCACCCTCTCCTTTGAGAGTCTGAACTGCCTTATCTTCACTATCCCCTTTTCCCGCGCCTCTCTCAGCAGAATCTCCGTTGCTTCGTTCGGGTACATCTCCTCGTAGACTATCTCCGTTATCCCCGCGTTCACCACTATCTTGAAGCAGGTGTCGCAGGGGAAGTGTGTGACGTAGAGCGTGGCCCCCTCGAGGCTTATGCCCTTCCTCGCGGCCATGGCTATGACGTTCTGCTCGGCGTGAACGGCCCTGTGGCAGTGCCCGTCAACGATGAGGCACCCGACGTCGATGCAGTGGTCCATCCCCCTCGGTGCTCCGTTGTAGCCCGTCGCGAGGATGTAGCCGTCCTTAACGGCCACGGCACCGACCCTAAGGCGCGGGCAGGTCGCTCTAAGCGACACGAGCTTGGCTATGAGCATGAAGTACTCGTCCTTGGTCGGGCGCAGTCGTTTTATTCTCTCCGCTTTTTCCTTGTCGAGTATTATCTCAACGGTCATGGGCATCACTGCATGCGCCTGTTGAACATGTTGTTGCCGTTGATCTCCACCAGTATGCGGAATATCCTCTCGTCGTAGCTTGGGTGGGTTTCCATTATGGCAGGCTTCTGCTTTCTCTCTATGGATGGCTCTATGCTCGGCAGGGCGCTCATTTTGACGTTCATCCTTAGGTCCTCGTAGTATTTGAGCTCCTCGAGGGCCCTCTTGAGGCTCATGGGCACGTCAAGGAGTCTGAGCGCCGTTTCATCCGCCTTGAACTCCCTGCTTTTAAGGAAGTTTGCCCTCGCCACCTCGTAGATACCGTAGAGGACGAGCGCGGTAATCGTAACGACCGACCTGTGGGCCAGGAGTATGAGCACCGCCGTGAAGGTTATCATCAGGTGCCTGCCGTAGGCCAAGAGTGGAAATAGTTTCGTGTCCCTGTTCTTTATGTGGCCGAGCTCGTGGGCCGCCACCGCGAGGATCTCATCCTCCTCGAGAACCTCAAAGAGCCCCATGGAGAGGACTATCGTGTTTTTGAAGGAGTAGGCGTTCGGTATGTAGTCGTCCAGGATGTAAACCCTTGGCATTGGGAGTCCGGCCTTTTTAGCCATTTTGGCTATGCCATCGTAGAGCCACGGGCTCTCGCTCCTCTCGAGTGTTATGTAACCCCCTTTGATGTCCCTCGTCGAGATCCAGAGGTAAAGCAGGACCACGGAGCCGAAGGCGGCCAGGACTATCCCCAGGCCGAGCTCCTTCAGGGCCATCAAGGCCAGTAAAACCTCGAGGGCCATGATGATGAACAGCATACCGCATCACTTCTTGATCCTGGACAGGTAGGCGTAGGTGGCCTCCCTGAAGTTCGTCATGAGGGCATCGAGGATGCTCTGGACGACCTTTTCCTCGAACTCCTCGCGGGTTGTCGTTATGGAATATACGTACCTCATTCCGCCCCTTCCCCTCTCAACCCGTCTCGTTAGGAGCCCGCGCTCGCAAAGGCGGTTCATGAGGATGCTTATGGTGGAGCGTCTTATGTCGGGGTGTTTCTCCTTCATGTACTCGTAGACCTGGCCCGCCGTCGCAACCTTCACCCTCCACATGTGTTCCATTATCTCGGCCTCGAGGGGGGGAAGAACGGCCTTTATGCCCTCCTCCGTGAGCTTGAACTCGTGGGGTTCCATGGTACCACTCCCTTCTTTTTTTATTTCCTTGTAGGACAACCCGACTAAAAAGTTTTTGCGTTTTGGTCTCGTGCATTTTCTGGCGAAGGAACGATTAGATTTTTAAATCCCTCCCGAAAATATCTACGGGCACGGGCCGGTGGCCTAGCCAGGATGGGGCGTCGGCCTCCGGAGCCGAAGGTCGCGGGTTCGAATCCCGCCCGGCCCGCCATAACGAAAGACAAGGGGGCTCCGCCCCCACACCCCCGGAACAGGTTCCTGCTCCGCAAAGCGCTGGCGGAAATAGGCGTGACTCCTTTTAGGGTGGTTGTGATGTGTTTGCTAAGGTAAAGACTGCTCTTGGGTTTTGAATTCACTCTTCTTAAGAAAGCTTTTATGGTGTGGTTTACTTTTGGATGGCGCTCCTTCGGAGCGCGGGAGAATCCTAAACCCCTTGAATTTGATCATTTTAATCTTGAATTCGGAGTTCAATGGCCCCGTTTGAGGGTGTAACACTCACGAAAGGGACTCTTTTGAAAAAAAGCTTGCTGGCGAAAAGTTTGCTTCTACGGCATCTTCAACTCCGTTCTCACTTCCCCGTCCATCAGAACGACGAGGATAAGGGCCGAGAGCAGGGTCAGCGTTACCGCAGGGAGGGAGAGGCCAACCATAACCCACAGGAGTCCGAAGAGGAGGTCAAGGAGGGCTATGTACGCGGCGAGATCCACGAGCGTATCGTGTCCCCTCCACACCCCGTAGGCGAAGAGCAGGTGCACGCTCCCGACCATGAGGTATCCCGTGAAGTTGTACTCCTCCCCGAAACTCATTCCCGCTATCCCGTAGAAGAAGAGCGCGAGAAGAAGGAAAAAGGAAACGACGAGTGGTTTAGGCCTCATCTCCGAGCTCCTCCACTGGCAGTCTCATCCTTGAGACGGCGATGAGGGTTAGAATTCCAACGAGCGGCATCAAAGCCAGCTCGCCGAGGGCCAGCCCCACGCTATGGCCAGCCAGTACGTTGGTGAGCCCCGGTGCTATCACGTTGGCCGAGTTCGAGATGAGGCCGAGGGCAAAGCTGGCCTTCGGGAAGATGCTCTTTGGATAGGTCGCGGGTGCGCTGGTCCAGAACGCCGGGCCCGTTCCCTGGAGGGCGCCGACGAGGGCGACGGAGGCGAGGGCCAGACCGTAACTCCCATCGAGCATGGCCTTCCCGTAGATCACGAGACCAACGAACGCCACCGCGTAGGAGAATATCATCACCTGGACGATGGCCTTGAAAAGTCCCCTCGAACTCGGGTTTTTCCTCGACAGGAGATAGCCCACGTACCCCATGCCTATGCTCCAGAGGGCCTTTGATACGCTGAGTCCGGTGCTGAGTGTTGCTACCTGCCCCATGGTCCAGCCGAGCTCGTAGCCTATGCTGGATGAGAAGCCTATTATTGTGAATATGACCCACAGGGCCGGGAAGAACGTGAGGCCGAGCACCCACGTGAAGGGCATCTTCCAGACGTTTACCTTTGCGTTGCCTTCCGTTTTGTGGATTATCTCGAAGTCCTCCACAAAGAGCCACCAGAGGGCGAGGACCGCGTACATCACGAGGACGGTGACCAGGAAACCTCCCCTCCAGCCGAAGTTCCTAACCGCGTACTTGGCGCTTATGCTCCCGAACACCCCTCCCCAGAAGATACCGGAGAGTATTATACCCTTGGCGAGGGGCCTCTCGGCAACGAAGAAGCCGGCTATCTGGGTGCTGAAGAGCGGCACGAGCGTAATGACGAAACCCTGCACGAACCTCAGGAACACCACGGTGTTCCAGTTGGGCGCGAAGGGTATTAGTGCCTGTGGTATCGCCGCCCAGCTGAGCGCTATGGCCACGCTCCTCTTGAAGCTTCCCTCGTAGAGCCTGGTGTGTCCGAGGAGGAACGCGACGAAGAGGCCGAAAACGTAGGCTATGTGCTGCCACTCGTACTGGGCGTCGCTTATTCCAAAGTGCGCCATCACATCGGGCTTCGCGACGCTCATCATGGTCAGGGTTCCAAGCCCCGCCGTCATGACCAGGGTGTCAAGCAGGACCGTACTCCACCTTCTGTCCATTTCGATCCCTCCTTCTCCTCTAAAGGATGTGGATGGTCAGAACGTCGCCAGGTTACGTTCCCCGTCAGAGCTTTGAGAGCGCCTCGTGCATCCTGTGCATCGCCTCAACGAGCTGATCCTTCTTGGTAGCGTAGCTTATCCTTATCCAGCCCTCGCCGGCTTTTCCAAAGGCGGTTCCGGGGATGACGACGACACCGGCGTTCTCAAGTAACCACTCCGCGAAATCCTCACTGCTCATGTCCAGGCTCGGGTCTATCTTCGCCCAGATGTAGAAGGCACCCCTTGGCCTGAACGGGGTTACGTGCGGCATCTTCTCCAGATGCTTCAGAGTTATTCTCCTCCTCTCGGCGTAGGTTTGCCTCATACGTTCGAGGGCTTCCCAGCTCCTCTTGTCCCTCAGGGCGGTGATCCCGGCCATCTGCACGAAGGAGGCAACGTTTCCGATAATGTACGCGTGGAGCTTTATCATATCCCGGATGACCTGCCTCGGGGCTATGGTGAAGCCGAGCCTCCAGCCCGTCATGGCGAAGGTCTTGGAGAAGCTGTTGGCCAGGACGGTGTTGTCCGGGGCGTACTTTATCATCGGGTAGTGCTTCGCCCCCTCGTAAAGGAAGTGCTCGTAGGGTTCGTCGCTGAGTATGTAAATATTATAATCCTCCGCTATGTCCGCGATGGCTTTAACGACTTTTTTTCGGAGAACCGCGCCGGTGGGGTTGTTGGGATAGTTGATGACGAGCATCCTCGTGCGTTTGGTTATGGCCTCTACGAGTTCATCTGGGTCGACCTGAAACTCGTTCTCCTCCCTGAGGGGTATCCTTATTATGCCCGCCTCGGCTATCTTGGCATCCTCAACGTAGGACACGAAGGCCGGATCGGGGATTATGACGTCGTCCCCCTCTTCAAGGAGGGTCTCAAAGGCCAGATATGTCGCCTCGTAAGCGCCGGCGGTGACTATTATGTCTTCAGGTGATACATCGACTTTGTAGTGGGTCCTGTAGTACTCGGCTATGGCCTCGCGGAACTCGGGAATACCCGCGTTGGGGGTGTAGTGGGTGTAACCTTCATCCAGGGCCCTTTTCGCGGCCTCCTTGATGACCTGAGGGGTGTCAAAATCCGGCTCGCCGATGCCGAGGGAGATAACGTTCTCCATCTTCCTTGCTTTCTCAAAGAGCTCCCTGATTTTCGAGCGCTGGATGAGGTTTATCCTGCCGGCGAGGAAGTATTTGCGCTTCTTATATCTCATTAGCATCACCTCAAGCACTTCGGAGATGAGGGAGGGCTTTTATAAACCTATCCTCAATAATGTACAGAAACATGCAGAAGAGATTTACAAAACTTCAACGAGTGCCGCTTTTTCAAGAAAAGTCTTCAATCTTTCCTCCCTGCAGTCTGTCATAGGACGCTCCCTCAGGTTGAGTTCGGTTAGAACTTCCAGAGCCCTCTCACGGGTTCCGAAGACGACCAGGTAGTTCTCCCCGTTTTTTATCCCGTTTTGGGCTATGGCATCCTTTATCTGAAGCGTTCCCGCGAGTCGGAGGAGCAGTTCTCCCCCAAGGGTTCTTGCGTGGTTCGTACCTCTTTTGAATGAACGTAGTGCCATCAATGCCGCGAAAGCGACCGCCTCCCAGCAGGGGGCGCTGACTACCTGAACGTCTCCACCGAGCTTCGGAATAAGGCTCTCGGCATCTTCGACGTGGACTTTCGTGATGTGGAGTTTTTCCGTTATTTCCTTCATCAAACCCCCCGAATCTGGCTGAGATATTCGATGTTAAAATCCTTTCTCTCCCCGGATTTTTGTGCTTCTGAGCTATTTTTCTGATTTTTGGATTTTTTTCAAAAATTTTTTGAGATTAATATTATGGTAATATTATCAACCATCCGCAAAGTATTTAACTAATTAAATCACTAACTATTCCAGCGGCTTACTGAACTGGGTGGTGCAGGAATGAGCAAAATGCGTATCATCAGTGTACAGCTCCCGCAGGGTCTGATTAACGCCATGGACCAGCTTGTTAAGAGGGGGGTTTACCCCAACCGGAGCGAGGTCATCAGGGAAGCGATTCGAGAGCTTCTGAAGAAAGAACTCTATCAACTTGAGACTGAAGAACGCTCAACGCCCGACTACGTCCTAAAATAAGCCGCTGAAATCACACCTTAAAATAAAGCTCATCAAAAGCCAGACGTGTTGAGGGGGTTGGGGCGATGGTGTTTAAACTCCTGGAGCAGGCAGGAATAAAACTCGATCTGGACGACGACGCCAAGACCGCAAAGCTGGAGGATTTTCCTGATGGGGATCTCAACGATCTGATAAGAATCGTTATAGTTGGGGTTGGTGGTTCCGGAAACAACACCATAAGCAGGCTCTACGAGCTCGGTGTTCAGGGTGCCGAGCTCATAGCCATGAACACGGACGCACAGCATCTGGCCAGAGTAAAAGCCCACAAAAAGCTCCTTCTCGGCAAGGAGATAACGCAGGGAAAGGGCTCGGGTGGGGATCCGGAAGTAGGCTACCGTGCGGCCGAGGCGAGCGCCCACGAGATCGCCGAGACCATCGGTGACGCCGACCTCGTGTTCATAACCGCAGGTATGGGTAACGGCACCGGTACTGGAGCGGCCCCTGTCGTCGCCAAGGTGATTAAGGAGCGTGCCAGGCACAACGGTCGCTTCAGGGAACCGCTCGTTGTCAGTGTTGTAACCTACCCGTTCAAGAACGAGGGCAAGGTGAGGATCGAGAAGGCCAAGGCCGGAATAAAGGCCCTCATGTACTACTCCGACACCGTCATCATAATCGAGAACGACAGGCTCCTCAAACTCGTGCCGAAGCTCCCGATAAACGCGGCCTTCCGCTTCGCCGACGAGATAATAGCGAGGATGGTCAAGGGCATAACCGAGACCATAAAGCTCCCCTCGATGGTGAACATCGACTTCGCCGACGTCTACAGCGTCATGCACAACGGCGGCGCGGCGCTGATAGGGATAGGCGAGAGCGATTCAAGCAACAGAGCCGTCGATGCCGTCAAGAACGCCCTCGAGAACAAGATGCTCGAGGTTAAGTACGGGAGCGGCGATAAAGCCCTGGTCCACTTCACCGTCGGGCCTGACGTCAGCCTCGGCGAGATAAACGACGCCATGAACGTCGTTTACGAGAAGCTCGGGGAGAAGAGCGAAATCAAGTGGGGGGCCAGGATAGACGAGGACATGGGCAAGGTCGTCAGGGCCATGGTTATAATGACTGGGGTTGAATCTCCCAACATACTCGGGGGCGAGCATGCCCTCCGCGTTGGCTCCTCGTTCAAGGAGAACATCATAGCCCCCAAGCCCGCCAAGCCATTCAAGTCCAATGACGATGGTTTCGACAGGATATTCAACGCCATCTCCAAGAAGGAGGCTAAAGAACTCCCCGTCCACGTTAAGAGGGTCCTCGATGACTTCATAGACATCGCCTGACCCTTTCTTTACCTTTGGCAGGTGGTCCCATGGCAGTGGTCATCAGCGTAGCCAACCAGAAGGGCGGGGTCGGAAAGACCACCCTGACCATGAACCTCGGGCATGCGCTTGCCGATATGGGCAAAAGGGTTCTTCTCGTGGATGTTGACCCTCAGTTCAACCTAACCTTCGGGCTCATAGGCATGGACGTCCTCCGGTACGGCGAGTCCAACGTGGGAACTCTGATGACGAGGGAGAGCGATATAGGGGACACGGTGGTTCAGGTAAGGGAGAACCTCGACCTCATACCGAGCCACCTCAACCTCTCCGCCAAGGAGATAGAGATAATCAACGCCTACAACCGCGAGAGGAGGCTCGAGAAGGCCCTCACGCCGATACTCCCGGACTACGACTACGTCCTCATAGACAACCCCCCGAGCATGGGCATCTTCCTCGTGAACTCGCTCACCGCCTCGGACTACGTCCTGATACCGCTCGAGCTGAGCTACTTCGGCGTCATCGGGATGCAGCTCATGTTCAACCTCATGCGCATGATCCGCGAGGAGACCAACGAGAACCTTAAGTTGCTCGGCCTCGTGCCCAACAAGTTCACCCGCCAGACGAAGGTTCCGAAGATGCGCCTCAAGGAGCTCAAGGAAACCTACCCGGACGCCCCGATTCTCACGACCATTCCTAAGGCGATTGCCCTCGAGAAGGCCCAGGGCCAGGGGATGAGCATCTTTGAGTTCGATGGGGACGGTAGGGCCTCCAGGGCCCTTCTAAAGCTCGCGAGAGAGGTGGTTGAAATTGTCGAAGGAATAAAATCCCTCGGTTGTTTGACGGTTCCGTTAACGAGCTCACCCGGCCTTCGAAGCCCAGGAAGGAGCAGAAGGCCAAATCCAGGGATCTTAAGAAGGAGAAGAAGCAGAAGACCCTCTACATAAGCCTCGACATGAACAGGAAGCTCATAGAGCTCTACGGCGAGGAGGGGAGGAGGCAGAGCGTCATCGTGGAGGACGCGGTCAACCTGTACTACTACCTGAAACTCGCCCTCGGTGAGAAGAAGTTCGACGAGCTGATGAGCGCCGTTAAGAAAGAGGACCCGGAGTTCCTGAGGGGGTACATGGAGAGATTCAGACTCTGACGTTAACCCAGGTGTTCAAGCCAGAACTGAAATCAGTTCATAAAATCCAGCCCCAGCTCTCTCATCCCCCTGTCCGTAGAATAAGAGGCTAAAATCACTCGCAGAACGTCTCCACTATCCTCTGGATTATCTTGCTGGTCTTCGCCCTGTCCTTTTTGTAGAGGTAGGGTATCCTCATGACCTCCGCGTCTATCCCGTGTTCCCTCAGCTCCTTCTTGAGGCGCTCGCAGTTGAAGGCCTGGTCGGGCCCTATGGCCACCACGTCAGGGTCTATCCTCTTCACCAGTTCGTAGTCTACTCTCCCCGGAGAACCGATGTAGACCTCGTCCACGACCTTAAGAGCCTTCAGGAGCTCCGCCCTGTCCTCGGCGCTGTTAACCGGTTTCCTCCCTTTCTGCTGTCTGACGGTCTCGTCGTGGGCCACTATCACGATTAGCTCGTCCCCAAGAGCCTTTGCCTGGCTGAGAAAATGAACGTGACCGACGTGCAGGATGTCGAAGACCCCGCCGACGAGTACCCGAATCTTCCCCTTCTCCTTTTTTTCCATATCAGCCCACCGTCAGTTCCCAGATCCTGTCCCTGGCGTGGTGGATGTTCTTCACCGCCTTTCCCCTGGGCTTCTCCTTCATGGCCTTTCCGTCCATCAGCGCCACACCTATCGCGAGGGGCCTCCCGTAGTCCTCCTCGACGACGAAGACGAAGTCCCCCTCTTTGATGTTTTCATCGGCGTCGGTTATCCCCGCGGCCATGACGTCGGCACCCTTGAGGATGAAGGGCACCGCGCCGGCGTCCACAACGACCCTCCGCGGCCACTTCCTCAGGTCCTCCTCGTTGGAGAGCTCGTAGAGGGCGATGACCAGAGGGAATATAAGGTCCTTTCTCCTGATGAAGAAGGGTCTGCCGTTGACGAGGAGTATCTCCGTCGTCCTGTCGAACTCGGCCACCTCAACCCTGTCCTTCTTGCGGAGCATCTTCTTGGCGATCTCCTCGCCGAACGTCCCCTCCATCTCGCGGATTATCTCCTTTATCTCCTTCTTGCTGAGCGGGTGTTTGACCTTAAGCTCCATGAGTTACACCCCCAGGATCTCCTCGTGGAGTCTTCTGGCGCTCTCACGCGGGTTTTCGCTTTCGTATATGGAGCGACCGACTATGATGTAATCGGCGCCGGCCTTTAAAACCTCCCCGGCTTTGCCCCCCTGGGCACCGACGCCGGGCGTCAGGATTTTGATACCATCCTTGAGCCTCGAGCGGATGTAGGAAACCCTCTCGGGCCTCGTTGCGGGCGCTATGACGCCGAAGGGCTCGAGCTCGTTGGTCAGCTCTATCAGCTTATCCGTCGCCGGCTGTATGAACTCCCTCGCACCGGGATGGCTCATCTCCACGACGATTATCGTTTCCCCGAGCTCCATGACGGCTTTAACGCTGTCCCTCCCTGTGAAGCCGTGGGCTATGACGTAGTCCGCCCCGGCCCCGAAAACTCTCCTCGCTATCAGCCCGTTGGTGTTCGGTATGTCGGCGAGCTTTAGGTCGGCTATCACCGGCAGTCCCGTGACCTGCTTGAGCTCGGTTACGATGCCCAAACCCGAACCGATTATCAGGGGCCAGTTGACCTTCACCGCCCAGAGGTAGTCGGCGGTGCACTCGGCTATCTCGAGCGCCCGCTCCCTCTCGTAAACGTCGAGGGCGAGTATGAGCCTTTTCATACCTTCACCTCACGAGGGAAGTTATCTCGCCCGGGACCTCGCCACCCTTGAGGGCCAATGCCACGTGGTAGGCGCTCTTTATCGCGTGCGCCTCCTTCCCTGCCCAGGTAACCACGACAAGGTCACCGTCGTTGAGCTTGAATAATCTCTTGATGCCCTCCGCGAGTTCGGGCATGGTCTGGCTCAGCGGCCTTCCATCCTCGGGGAAAACGGGTTCGCCGTTCTTCACTATGAGTATCATCGCGCCCCTGGCGAAGAAGCGTATGGCCTCGTCGCGGAGCTCGATGCTCTTAAAGGCGGGCGGTTTCCTCACCACGAGGCCGTAGGCGGGGTAACCGTCAACCTCGCCAACTCGCCGGGCCTCCGAGAAGTTTTCCGAGATCCTTTCGAGGAGTTTCATCCCCTCCCCGTTGAGCGAGTGCCCGCGCTGGGTCGAGTGAATGAGCCCTCGCTGTGAGATCTTCCTCAAAAGCGTTCTAACACTGCCCTCACCAAGCTCCAGAGCTTCTGATACGGCCTTTCTCCCCGTCGGATTCCGGAGCATGAAGAGAACCGCGACGGCGTCCTCAAGCGTGAACTCGGGATAGGCTCCCCTCTTCCAGCCCATCGACTTCCCTCCGAGAAAAGTAGGGGTAGGAGATTAAAAAGTTTTAGAGAATCAGAGCCATCTCGGCTTCAGGCCGGCCCACATCCTGACCTTCTCGTGGGCTATTATGCGCGGGATGTTGGGCTTCTCCTTCGGTCCGGGGTTCTTCATGTAGAAGGCGTTGACCTCGTAAACCGTTCCGAAGGCCTTCTTCTCGACCGCCATCTTCCCGAGCCTGACGAGGTCGACGAGCAGGCCCGCTAAGGCCGGACTGTCGTTTATCCTGCCCGTGATTACTATCTCGTCGTGGGCGCCGTTGAAGCTGACGTACTCGATGTGCATGGCGATGAACTTCTTGTCGCCGAGGGGCTCGAGGAAGCCGGTGGGCTTGATGTAGTGCGGCGCGTCGTAGCCGAGTAGGTCCTTGACGACCGAGCTCTTCGTGAACTCCTTGCTCCTGTTCCTCTCCTTGTCAGTTAACGCCAGGAAGTCGTTGTTTCCGCCGATGTTGAACTGGGCTATGTCGAGGACCTTGCGGTTCCTCTGGGCGAGGTGGCTCAACACGTCGGCGGTGAGCGGCGTCGCCCCCGTGGCACCGTCGTCCCCGAATACCACCAGGTTGCTCTCCCTCGCGAGCTCGACGAAAGCCGGGTCGTTGGCTATCAGCGTCGGAATGGCGTTGACGAAGGCGGCTCCTCCAACCTCTTTGGCGTACCTGGCGGCGGCGTAGGCGTAGACCTGAACGGCCGTCAGTCTGTCCTTCCTGTCCTCGGCGATGGCCCGCTCAAGTTCCTCCCTGCTCTCGAAGGGAACGAAGGCCTCTGTGGTGCAGACGTTGACGATGACATCTGGTTTTAGCTCCTTCCACTCCTCCACGAGGTGCTCCACCGCCTCGCTCAGCGTCATCTCGTCGTCGAGGCCGACCGCCTTGAGCGGGAGGTTCCTCAGGCTTCCCAGATGGATTCCCTTCCTGATAGTTATCCCCTTGAGGCTCTCGGGGGCATCGGGGTCGTAGGCCTTGACGACGTCGTGGAGGTCCTTTCCGACCTTGGACGCGTCCACGTCGTAGGAACCGACTATCTCAACGTCCCTGATCTTAATCGGGAGCTCATCCCCCAGCGGGACTCCATAGGGCTCCATCTTTCCGGCCTTTATCTTCTCCAGGCCGCTCGCGAATATGCTGGCAACGTAGCCCTGTCCGAGTATCACAACCCTGACCATTTCCTCCACCTCCTTTCCTTGCAGTGAATTATTTTATAGCAGTTAAATAGTTTTTGGTAGAAAAATGATTTTGCCCTATAAATTCCCTCAAGGCAAGAACGTGAGCATGAGCGGTATTTTGAGCGGTGTAAGGGGCTTTTAGAGACTGAAATCAAAGCCCACCCTCCCCAGCATTCCGAGGATCTCCTCAAGGATTCCCCGTTTTCCCGGTCCGAGCTCCACGATTTTCCGTGGGTGCAGGAGGGGCCATGACCATCTTCCACGGCCTCCCTAACCAGGGACGTTGCAAGGGTTGTTTTACCGGAATCGTGGGGAAGGACGCCAACTACCAGTATTGATGGCACCTCGGTCACCCCCACCTTTGTCGGTTTTCCTCCGATACCCAGCAGGTCTTTCCGGGGCCAAATGGACCCTAATCCAGAGGGCATTTAACTCTCGGGACGGCCTGATTTTTCCCTCCGCACCAGCCACGCCGTCATGATAACCCGGAGGTTCGTTACCGCGGCGAGGAGGAGGAAGAGCGCCTTGACGGATGCCTCAACGGGGTACAGCAGGAAGAGCATCGTCATGAAGATCCTCTCGTCCCTCTTTCCGGGGAGTCTTCTCAGGGCTGGAATCGTCCCGTAGGCGTCCTCACAGTACGCCGCTTTGAAGCGCTCCGTGGAGTAGCTCACCATCACCGAGCCGAGGAGTGCCAGGAGTGCCACTGCGTACCAGAGGGGCTCTTTCAGAGTCGAATAGGCCAGGAGGGTGAGAAAGGCTCCGTCAGCGTAGCGGTCGAGGATGGAATCCAAGTAACCCCCGAAGCGGCTCGTCCTCAGCCCGGCCCTCGCGAGCTCCCCGTCCACCCCGTCCAGTATGGAGCTCAGCTGGTAGAGTACCCCCGCCAGCGGGAGACTGATGAGGGTTGTCAGGGCTGAGAGAATCCCCAAGACAAAGGTAACGGCGGTCATCGCGTTGGGGGTGGCCCGCTCGGTGAGGAGGTAGCTTAGCCTGGTTGAAATTTTCCTGTTGAGGTGCCTGCTGATGAAACCGTCGCCGCTTCCCTTAACCGCAGTCGAGACGAGCATTTTCCTTGCCCTTTTCACGTCTTCCGGGGTGTCAACGTCGGTCCAGGGGAGACCGTCGACGAACGTAACCGGGAGCCCCGCCCTTTTCACGACCTCGCTCAGGGGATAGTCCCCTCCCCTGTCCATCTCCAGCGCCCCGGTTACGCTGAATATTCCCCCGTCAAGGACGAAGAAGCCCGTATCGACGGCGTCCCATTCGTCCAGGTTCTTCCCTATCTCCTTTACCCTTCCGTTTTCGACCCATACCTTCGTCGCTTCCCCCAGGCTCACCCATTCCGGTCTCCTGTCGGCTACGAGGCCCCTCCCCTTAACCGCCCTCGCCACGAACTCCTCGCCGTAGACGTGGTCGCTCATTACGAGGACGAACTCCCCGGAGACCCTCTCCCGGGCGAGATGGAGCGAGTGTCCGTTTCCCTTCTCTGGTTCGGGGTTGATTACCAGTTCGGTGTTGAAACCGTGCCTCTCAACGAACTCGCGGTAGAGGGGGGCGTAGCGCTCGTTGGTAACTATCACGAACCTATCGACGCCGTTTCGGCTCAGAAGGGTGAGCGTCCTGTACAGGATCTCCCTTCCGGCCACCCTCAGGAGCCCCTTGGGCCTCTCCCCAATCCTCGTTCCGAGGCCGGCCGCCAGAACCACCGCCGTTTTTGGAGCCATAGGCATCACCTTTTTAAGGCCCCCGTCGAGCCACCTCCAGTGAGGGTTATCGACCGGTAATTTGAACCTTTCGGGTGAGGGGAATGCGGGTTGCGGTGCTCTACTCGGGCGGGAAGGACTCCAACTACGCCCTTTACTGGGCCTTGAGGGAAGGCTTCGAGGTGAAATACCTCGTCTCGATGGTGAGCGAGAGGGACGACAGCTACATGTACCACGTTCCCAACATAGGCCTCACCGAGCTACAGGCTAAAGCCGCTGGAATCCCGCTCGTCAAGGGCTTCACGAGCGGTGAGAAGGAGAGGGAAGTTGAGGACCTCAAGGACGTCCTCGAGGGGCTTAACGTCCAGGGCGTCGTCGCCGGGGCCCTCGCGAGCGAGTACCAGAAGAGGCGCGTCGACAGGGTCGCCGGGGAGCTGGGACTGAAGAGCTTCGCCCCGGCGTGGCACCGCGACCCCGTTGACTACATGCGTGAGATAATTCGTCTCTTCGACGTGGTCGTGGTCGGCGTCTCCGCCTACGGCCTCGATGAGAGCTGGCTCGGGAGGAAAATTGACGAGAAGGCCCTCGAGGAGCTCGTTAAGCTCCACGGAAAGTATGGGATCCACGTCGCCGGGGAAGGCGGTGAATACGAGACCTTCGTGAGGGACGCGCCCTTCTTCAGGGCGAGGGTGGTCTTTGACGAGGTCGAGAAGAGGTGGGACAACTGCAGTTACTCCGGCGTGCTCGAGGTGAAGGGGGCCCACCTCGAGCCGAAGGGGGCGAGGGCTTAGGCCCGCGGATAACTTTATTAATCCGGCCCGACTATTACCATCGGTGGTGGGATGATAGGGGTCGAGGGCCTCGTCAGGAGGTTCGGTTCTACGGTCGCTGTCAAAGGGATCACGTTCAACGTTAATGACGGAGAGATATACGGTCTCCTCGGGCCCAACGGGAGCGGAAAGAGCACCACCATGAAGATCCTCGCCGGGATAATCCCGCCGAGCGGTGGGAGGGTCGTCGTCAACGGAATCGACGTTTCCAGGGATCCCCTGCGGGTGAAGGAGGTGGTCGGCTACGTCCCCGAAACACCCCTTCTCTACGAGAGCCTGACGCCGGTGGAGTTCTTCAACTTCGTGGGGAGCGTGAGGGGGATCCCGCGGGAGGAACTTGGGGAGCGAGTTGAGACCCTCGTCAGGGCCTTCGGGATAGAGAGGTACCTCGGTGAGACGATAGGCGGCCTCAGCTTTGGAACAAAACAGAAGATATCCCTCATCTCGGCGATGCTCCACGACCCGCAGGTTCTGATACTGGACGAGGCGATGAACGGCCTCGATCCAAAGAGCGCGAGGATCCTGAGGGAATTGTTGCTCGGCTTCAAGGAGGAGGGAAAGAGTATAGTCTTCTCCACCCACGTCCTTGCGCTGGCGGAGACGATATGCGACCGCGTCGGGGTCATCTACAACGGCGAGATAATAGCGGAGGGGACGGTGGATGAACTCAAGGAGTTCGCCCACGAGGAGAGCCTGGAGGACGTCTTCCTCAAGCTCACGGAGAGCCAGGAAGAGGTCGCCGCCATAGTAGGGGCCCTCAGGGAGGCCTTTTAGGGTGGGAGCATGTGGTCGATAGTTAAAATCCTTTACCGGGAGCTCCACTACCGGCGCCTGAAGAGCAACCCTCAGATAGCGGCGGACCCCAAGAAATTCAGGAGGCAGTTGAGGAACTCGGGTGATATAAAGCGCGGCATCGCCCTCCAGTCGCTCGCCTTCCTGTTCTTCGGGTTTATGATGGCCGCCGCGGTTGGCACGGCGGGGAACATCACAAGGGCCGCGGTGATCTTCGCCACCTACTCCCTGCTTCCCTTCGTGATGGCCCTCTACACCACGACCGTGAACGCCTCCTACGCCGTCTCGATGGGCATCTTCGAGCCCCTCAAACCCCTCCCGGTTAAGACGGGTGCGAAATACCTCAGCGTTCTTCTCGCGATAGACACCGTTCCCGCAGTGATAGCCCTCCTGCCGCCCGCGTTCGTAATGATCATCGAGTACGGCCTCCCGGGTTTTCTGGCCCTGCTCTGGATGCTCACGGGGGCCTTCCTCGGCCATGTCCTCGGGCTGGCCACCTTCACCCTCTTCGGTTCGGCGGGCGTTGGAGGAAGATTTTCAAAGTTAAGGGCCCTCGCCAGGGTTCTTGGCGTCATCCTGTTCATCAGCGTCTTCTACGCCATCAACTACGTCCAGGAATACGTGGAGAGGCACTACAGGGAGCTCTTACCCTTCTTCTCCAAATATTCGGTGGCCTACCCCTTCTCAGTGGCGTCGATAACAAAACCGCTGGGCTCGTCCCTTCTCCTCCTCGGTTACCTCACGTTTCTGGTGCCGCTCTACCTTCTCGTTCTAAGAAAGCTGTGGGGTAGAATGGGCGAGGTGGGCCCCTCTCGCGAGAGGGTCGTCCCGTTTCGGGCCAGAACGCACCATCCCATCGTGGCGCTCGCCCTCAAGGACCTCAGGATAGCCTTCAGGAGGAGCGCCCTCTTCGTCGGTCTGGTCTTTCCGCTCTTCATGATCCTGCCGAGCGCTATCGCGCTCTTCTCCTCCGGCTCCCCTCGGGAATGGGCGGTCGTTTCGGTCCTCCTCATGATAGCGTGGGTGGCCTCCGTGAGCGTTGACACGGTGCTCAAGATAGACGGGAGGGAGTTCGAGTTCCTGAGAACGCTGCCGATAACCCTCGGGCGGTTCCTGCTGGCGAAGCTGATCGTTATGAACCTGGTCCCGGTGACGACAGGGGTCGGGCTGGTCCTCGCGGTCGCCTACCTCGACCCCCAAATAATGGTTCTCCTGCCAGCGGCCTTCCTTCTTCCTTTCCTCACCTCTTCGATCGCCCTCGCGTTCTTCTACTGGAACGAGCGGGAGCTCTCCGTCCCGGAGACGAGCTTCGGCCACTCCATAATCCTGCTTATCCTGAACGGGATGGCCCTGGGGGCGGTGGCCGGGGTCTGGTACTTCTTCGGCTACCCCTACGCCCTCGCCCTTGCCTCCGCTGGAACCGTCGTCGTTGTGAGGGCGGTCAGCAGGTGACGTGGAGGATCGCGAGGGTTCTACGGTTTCTGTGAATTTCGTTGAAGAGCTCCACCGCCTCCCCCGTCGGGAGCTCGTGGATTTCCCTGCCCTTGACGAGTTCCCTGCTCTCCGGGAGGAGCGACAGCCTTCCCCACGCCCCGGTTCCGACTATCAGGACGTCAAAATCCTCGCCAAGGTACTCCCTCAGCTCGTCCGGGTCGAGTCTGTGGCTCGTCCCGTGTTTCTCCTTGCTTATCCACTTCTTACGCATCTCAACCCTTCCGCTCGGGTAGATCACGACGTCGTGATCGTAGATCCTCCCGTTCACTGCTATCCTCCCGAATCCCGGGAACTCGAGCCTCATTCCCTCACCCCGAGAGCGTCCCTCAGGATCCGGCTGTGGTCGAAGGCGAGGGCCAACTCAAGCGCCTCGTCCACGGGGACGACGTGAACCTCCTTCGCATCGTCGCCGGCCCTGGGCTCCCCCCTTCCAAGGGCCAGAAAGGCCGTCGTCACCGTGTGTCCCCTCGGGTCGCGGTTCGGGTCGGAGTAAACCCCGACGAGCCGGATGAGCCTCACGTCAAGGCCCGTTTCCTCCTTCGCCTCCCTGACGGCCGCCTCCTCTACCCTCTCGCCGTACTCGACGAAGCCACCCGGCAGGGCAAAGCTCCCCTTGAACGGCTCGTTCTTCCTCTTTACGAGCACGACGCCGTCTCCGTGCAGGATGACCAGGTCGACGGTGAGACCTATGCACCGATGCATTTCGACCTTAAGCTCAGGGTGCCTCTCCCCGAGAAACTCCCTCAGCTCCTCCCTCACGGGTGAGATGTCGTGGTCCCTCGGGGCCTTCACGAGCAAAACGTACCTCTCCATGGTATCACCTCAGGAAAACGTCTCATCATCTTCAGCGTGCTGACGTCTCATCATCGGTGTAGAACATTGGGCCGGGAGCTTTATATCCTTACGCCCCCACCTCAACCTTCATGGCCAGCTCCCCGACCTCATCCATGGAAAACGAGAGGTCCCTGCGCTTCAAGAACAGGGCCGTGAAGGCGTTCGCCTTCTTTAGGGCCTGGATGAACGGACAGCGGGAGTAGAAGTAGCTGAACGATGCGAGGAACACGTCGCCGGCGCCCGTTGACTCCTCGATGTTCACCTTTGGGGGTTTGAACTTGTAAGCCCTTCCCTTTCGGTAGGCGATGCCCGGCTCCGCCCCGTTGGTCACTAACAGAACCTCAACATCGTCCGGTTCGAGGTTTCTCAGGTAGTCTATCTCGGCGAGGTCGGAGTGAACGACGTTAAGGCCACGCAGAAACGAAGCGTCGACCTCCCTCAGCTTCACCCCCCCGGGTAAGGTGTTCCTTATGAAGCCCTGAACGTCGGCCGCCAGAAAAGCCGCCCTCTCCTTGAACCTCCCCACAACGTCGGTTGGTATCTCCCCCGCGACGGGGTTGAGGATGATCATGTCGTACCTTCCATCCGGAACCTCGTTTATGTCCCCGGCCCGCGAGAGCAGTCTCAGTTCCCGATGGTTGGAGTCGAGGTAGCGGAGCTCGTAGGAGGTGCTCTCCTCTGAGGGTATCACCCGGAGCCTTATCCCCCTCGCCCTCAATTCCTCGAGCCACTCCCCCGGAAAGTCCTCTCCCACACTCGTCAGCACCTCAACGTCGCAGAACCTTGAGAGGGCCATGGCCGAGTAGTAGGCTCCCCCGCCGATCCGGGTTTCGAACCTCGAACCTTCGATGATTCTATCGATGACGAGGTGTCCGACCAGAAGGCACTTCATTTTAGCCAGCCTAATTACTGGTCTATAAACTATTTAGATAAAAACCTTTTGGAAACTTTCCGAAAGACTTATAAAGCTAAAAGCGAAAAGCTTAAAAGGATATGTCCTTTTGGGGTGGGGCTATGAAGCGCCTGGGTAAGGTTTCTCACTACGCGAAGCAGGGCTTCCTGATTCTGCGCACGGACTGGGTTCCTTCGCTCAACGATCCCGTGGTTGACAAAAAGCTAACCGTGATCGGAGTCGTGAAGGACGTTTTCGGGCCCGTTAAGAGGCCCTACGTTGCCGTGAAGCCCAGGGTAAAAGATCCCGAGGGCTACGTTGGGGCTCTGCTCTACGTTGATTCAAAACGCAGGAAGTCGAAGCCGGGAAAGGCCGGTAGGAGACACACCAAGGGCGGAAAGGTTAGACGCCCTGCCCCCAGAAAGAGGGGGTGAGAGCTTTTGGCTGATAAGATGGTTTGTCCGAGGTGTGGTTCGACCAATATTCAGTACGACCCCATGAGAGGGGAGTACTATTGCTCCGATTGTGGTTACGTCATCGAGCAGAACGTTATCGATGAGGGGCCGGAATGGCGCGCCTTCGACCCCGATCAGAGGGCAAAGCGCGCCAGAACCGGTGCGCCCATGACGTTGATGATCCACGATAAGGGTCTCTCCACGGACATAGACTGGCGCGATAGGGACATCCACGGCAACCAGATAACCGGCATGTACAGGACGAAACTGAGAAGGCTGAGGATGTGGCAGCGCAGGATGAGGATAAACGACGCCGCCGAGCGTAACCTCGCCTTCGCCCTCAGCGAGCTCGACAGGATGGCCGCCCAGATGAGACTGCCGAGGCGCGTTAAAGAGAGCGCCGCCTCACTTTACCGGAAGGCGGTAATGAAGAAGCTCATCCGCGGGAGGTCCATAGAGGGCATGGTCTCGGCGGCGCTCTACGCCGCCTGCAGGATAGAGAGGATGCCACGGACGCTCGACGAGATAGCGGCCGTCTCAAAGGTAACTAAGAAGGAGATAGGCAGGAGCTACCGCTTCCTCGCGAGGGGCCTCGGTCTCAACCTCAGACCGACCAGCCCGATAGACTACGTCGACCGCTTCGGTGATGCGCTCCACGTCAGCCAGAAAACAAAGAAGCGCGCCAAGGAAATACTCCAGGAGGCCATCAAGAGGGGCATCACCAGTGGAAAGGGTCCAACGGGGCTCGCCGCCGCGGCACTTTACGTTGCATCGATTCTGGAGGACGAGAAGAAGACCCAGCGTGAGGTGGCGGAGGTAGCGCACGTCACTGAGGTCACCGTCAGGAACAGGTATAAGGAACTCGTCGAGAAGCTCGGCATAAACGTCCCGATATGAGGGATGCCCTTGCTGATAGCGGTAACGGGCGACACCCATCACGGCGATAAGACCAAGAATCTCCCCTCCCTCCTTTTTGAGGGTCTTGAGAAGGAAAAACCCGATTTGATACTTCACACCGGGGACGTTACCTCGCACGAGCTCCTGGAACGGCTCGAGGAGTTTGCGCCGGTTATAGCTGTCCGCGGAAACGCCGACCATCTGAACCTCCCGGAGGAGAGGGTCATCGATGCAGAAGAGGCTAAAATCGGCCTCCTCCACGGCCACCAGTTCCTCTCGCTGAACGCCCAGTTTTTAACGCTCAAGGCGCTCGACATGGGTGTGGACGTTCTGGTATTCGGGCACACGCACCGTTTCTACTACGATACCTACTCCGTCCACGGAAACCGCGTCGTTCTCCTGAATCCCGGCTCACCCACGTTCCCGAGGATGGATTCGCCGGGTTTTGCACTGCTGGAGGTCAACGGCGGGAGCGTTAGGGTGGAGAGAATACGATTCTGGTGAGGACAACCCATAAATACTGGAAAACAGAAAAGCAGGAAAAGTCAAAGGCCATCAGCTCTTGATGGCGAGCTTGATGTCCTCGGCCTTAACGGTCTTTCTGCCTGCGTGGTGGGCGAGGTCGACCGCTTTCTTGGCGATCTCAATGCCCTTCTCCTCGAGGTGCTCGGCCAGAAGCTTGGCCGCCTCCTCGCTGACGCGGGCGGCGCCGGCCTTCCTTATCAACCTGTCAACCGGGGCAATTGGCAACTCAGCCATTTTCCCAACCTCCTAAGCGTTGTTTTGCAGGTATCTGCGTTTTATTCTAAGAAGGAAGGTCTATATAAACCTTTCGGAAACAGGGCCCTCTGGGGGCGATAATCGGCCGTTTTTGGATGGGTCGTTGAGAAATTTAACATCCTTGGACTTTTAACATATAAACAGCCCAACGCCAACCTGAGGACGAAGTTTTGAAAAGGTATATTCGGCCTCTGAATCACGTTTATCGGCTGGAAATGGCTTTAATTTTCAAAAGGGAGGTTGGAGTTTGAGGCACTGGCGCAGGAAACGCGCCCTCAATATCCAGCTGGGGGCAGGATGTCCCATTTCTGCACCATAGCCTTTTTATAGGGGTTGGTGCAACATAAGATTTACCCGGGAGGTGGAAGCATGGTGGAGAAGTTCGATAAGATATACGACTACTACGTGGACAAAGGCTACGAGCCGAACAAAAAGCGTGAGGTGGTGGCGGTTTTCAGGGTCACCCCCGCGAAGGGTTATAGCATCGAGGCGGCCGCGGGGGCCGTGGCTGCAGAGAGCTCCACGGGGACTTGGACGACGCTCTATGAGTGGTACGAGAGGGAGAGGTGGGAGAGCCTTTCGGCCAAGGCCTACGACTTCCACGAGATGGGCGACGGTAGCTGGATCGTGAAGATAGCCTACCCGCTCGACATCTTCGAGGAGTTCAACATGCCGGCCTTCCTCGCGAGCATCGCCGGGAACGTCTACGGCATGAAGCGTGTTGACTGGCTCCGCCTCGAGGACATCTACCTGCCTGAGAGGTTCCTCCGCGATTACCCCGGCCCCGCTTTTGGAATCGAAGGGGTGAGGAAGAAGCTCGAGATCTACGACAGGCCTCTCTACGGTGTCGTCCCAAAGCCCAAGGTCGGTTACTCTCCGGAGGAGCTCTACAAACTCGCCCTCGACCTGTTCTCCGGAGGGGCGGACTACCTCAAGGACGACGAGAACCTGGCGAGCCCGTGGTACAACCGCTTCGAGGACAGGGTTGAGGTCGTATCGAAGGCCATGGAGAAGGCCGAGAGCGAGACCGGCGAGAAGAAGACCTGGTTCGCCAACATAACCGCGCCGCTCCTCGAGATGGAGCGCAGGCTCGAGATCCTCGCCGACTACGGTGTTCCTCACGCCATGGTCGACATAGTCGTCCTCGGCTGGGGAGTCCTCGACTACATCAGGGAGCTGGCCGAGGACTACGGCATAGCCCTCCACGCCCACAGGGCCATGCACGCGGCCTTCGACAGGAACCCGAGGCACGGCCTCTCGATGTTCGTCCTTGCCAAGCTCGCGAGGGTCGTCGGAGTTGATCAGATACACATAGGCACCGCCGGGGCCGGAAAGCTCGAGGGAAGCAAGTGGGACGTCATCCAGTACAAGAGGGTGATCACGGAGAACCACTACGTGCCGGAGGAGAACGACCCGTTCCACATGGAGCAGAGGTTCTACCACATGAAACCCGTCTTCCCGACCAGCTCTGGCGGCCTGCACCCCGGAAACATAGAGCCCGTCATAGACGCCCTCGGGAAGGACATCGTCCTCCAGCTCGGCGGTGGAACGATGGGGCACCCGGACGGACCGAAGGCCGGAGCGATGGCGGCGAGACAGGCCATAGACGCCATCATGCAGGGAATCCCGCTCGACGAGTACGCCAGGTCCCACAGGGAGCTCGCGAGGGCCCTTGAGAAGTGGGGCCACGTGACTCCTGTCTGACGCGACAACTTTTCTCCTTCCTTTTCGTCTTCCGTCCAACTTCCCGGCCGGAGGAGATTTAACGGCCCGGGCCTTTCCTCTTCCGGTGGGGATCATGGTTCATCCGGGAGGTTTTCTTGAGGTGATCACGGGCCCGATGTTCGCGGGAAAGACGACGGAGCTGATAAAGAGAATCGAAAGGCAGATGTTCGCGAAGAGGAGGGCGGCGCTGTTCAAGCCGAGCGTGGACAACAGGTATTCCGAGGACGAGGTCGTCGCCCACAACGGTTTGAGGTACGAGGCCTTCGTCGTCCCGACGGACGAGAGAGGGGTTCAAAAAATCGTGGAGGTAACGAAACGGGAAGGCTACGAGGTCATAGGCGTAGACGAGGTTCAGTTCTTCCCGATCTCCATCGTGGACGCCCTTGAAACGCTGGCGGACGAGGGCGTTTACGTGATAGCGAGCGGGTTGAACCTGGACTTCAAGGCTGACCCCTTTCCCGTTACGAAGGAACTCCTGGTGAGGGCCGACAACATAGTTTACCTCACGGCGGTTTGCACGATCTGCGGAAGACCGGCGACGAGGAGTCAGAGGCTGATAGACAGAAAACCGGCCCCAAGAGACTCTCCGGTCATCCTCGTCGGGGGGAGGGAGAGCTACGAGGCCCGCTGCCGGGAGCACCACGTCGTTCCGTAATCTTCTTTATCTTTTGGGTGTTTCTCATTGAATTTTCCCCGGATTCTTAAGGTTCACCCGATGTGGTCTTTGATTTGGGCGCCGTTTAGACCTCGAACCGACCGAAAAGCTTAAAGCGATATTTTCTTACATCAGGTTATGGAAAGGGGGGTGAGAGTATGGAGTCAAATAAGAACCTGGGGAGACTGCTCGACATACTCGGAAACGAGACCCGGAGGCGCATACTCATCCTGCTCACGAGGAGACCCTACTTCGTGAGCGAGCTCAGCCAGGAGCTCGGGGTTGGGCAGAAGGCCGTGCTCGAACACCTCCGGATACTCGAGAGTGCGGGCCTCATAGAGGGAAGGACCGAAAAGATACCGCGCGGCAGGCCGAGGAAGTACTACTCGATAAAGCGCGGCTTCCGGCTCGAGGTTCTGCTAACGCCCTACATATTCGGCACGGAGATGTACGAGCCTAAGGCCCCGAGGAAGACAGAGGAGTACGCTCAGGCCAGGGCGCTCATAAAGTCCACCGAGCCGGTGGAGGCCAAGATCGCAGAGCTGTTAACGTTCCTGGCGGAGGTACAGGACAGGATAGACGAGATCATGAGGACAAAGCAGGAGCTGGAGGAGGTCCGCCTCCTCACCGAGACCTACATCGAAAACCTCTTCAGGCGAATGGCCCGGGAGGACGAGAGGGAATTCGAGAGGCTCCTGAGGGAGTTCCGCCCCAAACTCCCGAGGAAGGTACTCGAAGACCTCGAGGGCCTTTAGGAAGGAGCTTAAAAGGGAATAAACCTTAAAGGGCTCAGAGGATCTTGCCCTCTTCCTTCATCCTCACGAGCTTGGTTATGTACCCGGCTATCCTGTTCCTTATGGTCTTGCTGGTGACGTTGGTTAACTCCTCAACCTTCTTCTTGTTGTGCTCGAAGTCCCGGCTGAACTCGTTCGGATAGCGGTCGAACAGCTCGCGGGCAGTTCTCTTGATGAACATCTGCTTGATGTTTCCCATGATCAACCCCCCATCAGCTTGACCCTTACAGCCGTAACTCACATAATGGGAGGCCTTTTAAAGGTTTTCCCGGGCCGGCGGGAATAACCGCCCATCCCGGAAATTTATAAACTCCCGACGCGTATCCCCTGCCATGCTGAGGGAGGTCATCCGTTGCAGGGGCCACGAGAACGTCAGGGCCACGCACAAGTCCACCCTCGAGTTCACGAAGGAGGACTACCTCACGCCGCGTGGCGACTGCATACTCTGCGTTGGGGCGGACAGGGGTATAAACGACCTCAGTGATGAGTTTAAAGCGGCTCTGAAGGCGGGAAGGAAAGTCTTAATCAGGATAAGGGTTGGTGATCTGGTGGACGAGGTCATCGCCGAGGGGAGCCCGGGGCTTATCCTCAAACACGATTACTCGATGGTGATCAGGAAGAGCGGGTACATCGACGCCAGAACCCTCGCGATAAGGGCGAACAAGGCCGCGAGGGATATCGACAGAAGGATCGTGGAGCTCCTCAAAAAACCGGGGACCGTCGCCGAAGTCGAGCTCATAATCCCTGAGTAGTCGTCCCCTCACCGGCGCTTTCTTCCCTGTTCTTCTTTTCCTTGTTTCCCGGTTTCTCTATCTCCCCCCGGGAAATGACACCGAAGAGGGCTACCCTTTCCGCGTCCGTTAGCACCTTATCGATGTTGAACGGCGGCAGTTCCCTCCTCAAAATCGAGAGCTGGGTTTTTTGCAGGGTGTCCTCCTCGATTGCGACGATGAGCGTTGACCCTGTCAGTATCATGTAGTCCCTCAGGGCGGAGAGGAGTTTCATAACGCTCCTGAAGTCGTTGTACAGCAGGAGGTGCTCAAGGCCATCGAGTATCACGAGCACGCCCCCACCTTTTTCCGAGGTAAACCTCATTATCTCTCCCTGGAGGACGTGTAGTTTGGAGGGGTCGATGGAGTCCGGGGCGCCTATGCGCGTTATCCATATCTTCCTGTCGAATTCGGGGCATCCTCCGGCCTTCGTGTTCCTACCCACGTAGAGGGTCGCGGTGGCGAAGTTGCAGATGGGTTTAATTCTTGGAAGCTCCGATGCCGGTATCGTAAAGCCCCCCGCGGGTAGGGGGTTTTTCTTGGATTCCTCAGGGGAAGGTACGGAGGAGAACTCGGGGATCCGGGGCCTTTCCCCGCCCCCGAGTTCGCGGAGGAGTCGTAGGTAGGTGAAAATGGCGAACAGCATGGTAACGTAGGCGAGCGTGAAGAAAGCTGCCATGACCCACCATATCCTGAGGCCGGTTGCCGACTCGACAACAACCCCGAGGCTCCCTATGGTGGAGAAAACGCTGGAGGTCATGGCCAGGTACGCGAGTCTCCTTGATAGGGGGGTTTCAAGGATCCTGAGGTACTTCAATGACAAATACGTAGCAACCATTGACATGGAGAGTACAGCACAGCCTGCGATAAGACCAGGGATGTTGTGTACGCTCATCAATTCCCCTCTTTGAGGGTCCGTCACGTCCCTATTTAAGACTTGCGGGCACTACCCTTCCCATAGCGAGGCCCACGTACCTGTCCGCGGCACCGTAGTAGAGGTGGAGCTTCCCTCCGCGCTCTATCATGGCCTCCGCAAAGACCACGTTGTCCACCCACCCGTGCCGCTCCCAGTCGAAGGTCGGTTTGAGGATAGGTTTTTCTGTTCTCCAGACAAGCTTTCTGGGATCCTCCCGGTCAAAGAGGGCCGCGTGGGTGTAGTAGACGAGCTTTCCATTCTCATTAAAGGCCTCGCTGTGTATCAGGAGTATCCCATCCTCTGTGAGGACTGGAGCCGGCCCGGGCTCCACGAGGTAACCCCTCGGCCCCATAACCGGCTTTGGATCGTACTCCCAGTGGAGGAGGTCCTTCGAATACGCCAGCCAGACGCTGGAGTCCCCGAAGTACATGATGTAGTGACCTTTAAACGGCCCCGACTTCATCCTCTCGGGCAGTACTGCCCCGCTCTTCGTCCAGTCGGTAACGCCGTTCTTTGGGAAGGGGAACCGTTCTGGTTAGCCGTAACTTTTGTAAATATTGTTACGGTTAACCTTCCCTCCTCAGGCTTCATTGGAGGGCTTTCGGGGGGAACGGGCACTCCCCACATCTTCGCCACAACCCCCTCCCCAGTCCCCATTCGGGCTTAAAACCCCACATATCGGGGACATCAATAGTTAAACACGGAGCCATTTAAAGTTTTTTGAAAAAAACAAAAATATTCAAATGTTGTGATAGCTACTATTTAGAGAACAGCCCTCAAAAACGACCCCGCGCTTCTTCCAGTTCAGGAGGTTCTTCGAGGTGGCGATGCAGAGTCTGGCCGTTTTTCCGTCGTAGCCCGTATAGGTCATGTGGTACGTCTTTCCAACCCTCACGACGCGTGGATCTTCAACGCCGAGCCTCTCCCAGCCGTACTCGGGTTCCATAACCGGTTCTGGATGCCGGATGAAATTAACCCCGTCCCTGCTGAGCGCCAGTCCGATCCTCCCGGTTATCCCCTCCCCCTTCGCCTCCGCGCGGTAAAGCATGACCACCTTTCCCCTCCTCTCGACCACCGCGGGGTTGTAGGTGTTCTTCGAGTCGAACCCCTCCTTCGAGGGGGAGAGAACGGGCCCCGGGAGTTTCTCGAATCTGAACTCATAAACGCCTAACTTCCGCTCCGCCATCCACGACCACCGAGTATCTCCTTCCCCTGAACCGAACTCCCCTCAGGATTACCCTCATGCCCTCGGCCGGTTTAACCTTGAGTTCGTCTCCGCTTTCCATTCCCAGCGAGGCCGTCAGGAACGCGAAGACGCTCGCCGCGCTCCAGGCCTGCGGCGAGTTGGCCCTCGGGACGGGAACGAGATCGTCCAGCCCGCTGTAGAGCTCCGGGAGCTCCTTCCAGGGCATCAGTTTCGCCGCCGCGAAGACCCGTTCCATGAGCTCCCTCGCGAGATTGGCCTTTCCTATCCTCGCGAGGCCCAGCGCTATCAGAGCGTTATCGTGCGGCCATACGCTCCCGCGGTGGTAGCTGAAGGGGTCGTAGGCCCTCTCCCCGGCGCTCAGGGTCCGTATTCCATAGCTGGATAGCATGTCCGGCTGGAAGAGCCTCTCCACGATTTCCCCCTCGTGCTCCGCTATCCCCGTGAGGAGGATGTGCCCCATGTTCGACGATACCGGCTTTAGCGGTCTCCCATCGCCGTCCAGCGCGAGGGCGTAGTGGGAGCCGAGCCAGAAGTCGCGGTTGAACCTTTTCCTGAGCCGCTCTGCCTCGGTTAGAAGCTCCTTTTCGTCGAGCTCCGTCAGCCCGAGCTCTCCCGCGAGCCTGAGCGCCCAGTGGGCGTAGCCCTGCACCTCGACGAGCGCCACGGGCGGTTTCGGCGGATTTCCATTTTCGTCGACTATCCCGTCCCTCGAGTCCTTCCAGCCCTTGTTGCCGAGTATCCCGGGAACGTAGGTTACGTAACCCTCATCGAGCTTTCTCAGTATCCACTCCACGGCGGCCGTGAGGTTCGGCCTTAGCTCCCCTATCAGGTCTTCGTCCCCCGTCCAGCGCAGGTACTCTCCAGCCAAGGCCACGTAGAGCGGGGTGGCATCGACGGTGCCGTAGTAGGGCGCGAAGGGAACCCTCCCCGACTGGGCGAGCTGTCCGAGCCTGAACTCGTGGGGTATCTTCCCCGGCTCTTCCTCGTTCTCGGGGTTGTTCCGTTTCCCCTGGAGCCGTCCGAGGAGCCTCAGCGTGCCGGCGGCGTATTCCGGATAGTAGGGCAGGAGGAAGAGCGAGGTTACTATCGCGTCCCTCCCGAAGGGGCAGGCGAAGTATGGAATTCCGGCGAGGGGAACCGGCCCGAAGCGCGTGAAGAGGGTGAGGGCGTTTATGTTCTCCACGGCCCTCTCGAAGATCCCGTCGATTGCCGGCGAACCGGTGAAGGCAACGTTCCCTATCCACTCCCTTTCTTCACCGAGCATCCCCGAGACCTTGTCCTCGATGCCAGGAACGAAGCGAACGTGTAGCGTGGCCTTCCCGCGGGGAGGTATCCTGAGCTCGGCCCTCAGGACGTTTCCCTCCCGCTCCATGTTGGTCTCGACGGTCAGGCTTCTCCTTCCCGCGGGGCTCTCTCGAACGTACCTCCCGTCCGTCGGGGCCATTGCTTCCTCGCCCTTCAGCCCCATGAAACCCCTGACCTGGAATACGTCCTCGATGGGTGCCTCGTAGGAGTACCTAACCCGAACCTCCAGCGGCCCGTCGGATGTGTTGTAGAAGGACAGCCTCTCCCCGTAAGTCCCGTTCAGCGTTCTCACTCTTACGAGAACTCCCCTCCCGCCGAGGGAGAAGTGGGAGACCGCCGTTGTGAACGTCGATGAGGCCCCCATGAACTCCGGCCCTGGGGATACCTCCAGCTTGACCTTCCTGACGAAGCGCGTGTCGAGGAGGTAAAAGCCGTCGTAGACTCCGCCCATGTCCCCCCTCTCATCGCTCAGGACGAAGGCCCCGTTGGACGCCAGTATCGTCCTCATTGCCCTCCCTCGAGGAAGGATTTCACCTCTCGCCTGTCTCCAAGGTCCACCGCCCTTATCCCCCATAGCCTCGCCACGAACCTGAGCTCCCCGGTGTAGTCGCCCGGAACGAGCGAGAGGTGGTTGGCGCCCATGGCCGAGATGAAGGTCTCCTTGTCGAGGGGGTTCCTTACGGCGGTGTGCGGCCATTGCTTGCCCCACTTAAGCTTTGACTCCAGCTCTTCGGTTATCTCCACCCCCTCGGCGAGGAAGTAGAGCAGGTAGTGTTCCCCGCCGCGTCGTATCAGCCTGGCCACGGTGAACTTCCCGGGTGGCGTTCTGTACGTCAAAGCGCCACCGCTCTTCCCCTGGCACTGCCCTTGGATTAAAGTGGCCCCAAGGTTCTCCTCGGGGTCATCGCTCAGCCTCGCGTAGTAGAGCGAGGAGGCGCCGCAGTTGGCTATTAGAACTATCCCATCGTCCACGTACTTTATATCGCCAAAGAGGGGCGGTTTACCGCTCAGGTAGAAGAGCAGGGCCGAGCTTATCGTCCCCTTTACGTCGCCCTCGCACGTCGCGGGAACGACCTCCTTCTCGCCCTCTGCATCCACGTTGAACGGGAAGAACGCTGGAATCAGGCAGGGGGTGACGCCGTAGACCTCGCTCAGCTCGGGCTGGCACTTTACGGAGACGGCCGAGATTTCACCGTGTTCCCCCCAGCTCTCCTTCGCGGCCAGATAAAGGGCTATCTGCTTCTTTAACACCCCGGGCGTCAGCATGCGGCCGTCGAACTTAACCTTAACCTTCCCGTTCAGCCAGTCGTAGAATCCTTCCACCCGTTCTTCCTCACCCGAGAGCAGTTCCTCGGCCTTCCTCACGAGAACGTACTGATCGAGGATTACGAAATCGCCAACGATCCTCTTGAGCCCAGGCAGGTCGTCCATCAGGTGCTCCATCCCGAGGGTGTAGGGGGCTCCCCACAGGAGGAGGGACTTCCTCGAGAGCTTCGAGACGGCCTCAGCCGCCCGTGCCCAGGCCTTGACCTTCCCAACGTCCCCCTTGATGCGGACGTGGTTTAAAGCGTACTCGTTAACCGCGCTCTCCCAGAGGGAGGCGCCAACCGAGGTCACGCACGTCGTCCCAGCCCATGCAGGGTCGTCATCGGCGTAGAGGAGGACGGGCCTCTTGGCTTCCCTCACCATCGCCGTGACGAGGTTGCTCTCGGTCCAGTGCCAGAGGCCTGCTATCACCCCGCTCGCGCCCTCTCCTGCTATCATCTTTCCGGCTTCAAAGGCCCCCTCCATCGAATCCACGCCGAAGTTCCTTCCGGCTTTGAGGGCCTCGTACTTCCCGAGCCTCCCGTTGACGTCAAGGACCTCGAAACCCTCCTCCCTTAACTCCTCCACGAGTCCGGAATGCTTCTCCATCAGGGCCCGCTCGCGCTCCTCCGAGAGGGCCGTCGGTCTGGGATCGGTGAAAGTAAGGACGGCTATCATGGGAAACACCGGGGAATGTTGGCGAAAAAGCATATAACCGTTGCGTTGTAAACCACCCTCAATGGTTGCATCCGGTGATGGGAATGATGGTCTCCATCGGCGAGGTCCTCATAGACTTCATAGCGCTCCAGGAGGGGAGGCTGAGGGAGGTGAGATCCTTCGAGAGGCACCCCGGCGGTGCCCCGGCTAACGTGGCGGTCGGCCTCTCGAGGCTCGGCGTTGAGAGCGCGCTGGTGAGCAAGGTCGGCGACGACCCCTTCGGGGACTTTCTGCTTGAGGAGCTCCGCAACGAGGGCGTGAGAACTTACATTCCCCGGGATGGGGAGAGGCACACGGGCGTGGTCTTCGTCCAGCTGATAGGGGCGAAGCCGGAGTTCATACTGTACGACGGCGTTGCCTACTTCAACCTGAAACCGGGGGACGTTGACTTCTCCGTCCTTGAAAACGCCGAGGTTGTTCACTTCGGGACCGTGCTCCTCGCGAGGGAGCCCTCCCGCTCGACGCTCTTCGGGATTTTGCGGAAGCTCAAGGGGAAGGTTATGCTGAGCTACGACGTCAACCTGAGGCCCGACCTCTGGCGCGGAAGAAACGGGGAGATGCTCCGGGACGTTGAGGAGGCCCTCAGACTGGCTGATGTGGTCAAGCTGGGGGACGGTGAGCTGGAGTACCTGAGGGGCAACGGGATTGAGCCGGAGAACTTCAATCCATGGCTGATGGCGGTAACCTCCGGCGAGAGGGGTAGTGAGCTGGTTGGGGAGTGCTGCAGGGTTCGTGTTCCGGCCTACAGGGTTGAGCCCCTCGATACCACGGGCGCGGGGGACGCGTTCATGGCCGCCCTTCTGGCGGGCCTCTATCATTCAAACCTGCTCGGTAAAATGGAACTCGATGAGGAAAGCCTGAGGAGAATCGGCCGCTTTGCCAACCTCGTGGCGGCCCTCTCGACCACCCGCAGGGGGGCGTGGAGCGTTCCAAAGATGGAGGAAATAATATTGATGAGGGAGGTGAGGGGGCTCTACCAGCGCTCCAGCAGGTAGTCCTTCTCCTCGAGGAAGACCTTTGCCCTCTTCTCTATCAGCTTTTCCGCCTCGAGCGTGCTCATCTCCGCGGTTTTCCTGACGAAATCAGCAGTCTTGGCGAAGTAGAGCGGGACAAGGGGTTCGGCCTCGCTGAGGATTCCTTCCTTGTAGGCCACCGCCCCGTCGTAGAGGACGTGGCTCCAGAGTTCGTCGTCGAACTCGAAGGTTCTCAGGGCTTCCTTCACCCCCTCGAGTGTCTCCCGGCTCAGGGCCTTTCTAAGAACGGCCTCGTGCTCGGTGAAGAGCTCCTTTGCCCTCTCCTCCAGGAGCTCCAGCGTCACCCTCACCGGCTCCGGCTCGCCCTTCTCCAGCTCCCCGAAGACAGGAACGGGCTCTATGCTCCTCACGTCCTTCCATCTATCCTCGTATTTCTCCATCAGCATGAAGAGCGTTCCGACGACCTGGTTGAACATGGGGCCCAGCGACGCGGCCGGGTCCTTGGGGTCGTGTATCTTCATGCCGAGAGCCGCCTGGGTCACCTTAAAGCCCCTCGCTATGGCCGTCGTGGTCAGGAATATGTCGACGCCGAAGCGCGCCACGTGGGTCTTCCAGACCTCCTCGTCCTCGAGGTAGGCCTCCATGAGCTTCCTTCCTATCCCGAAGTCGCCCCCTATCGGCTGTCTGACGTTCCTGCCGTAGAGCGAGGCGGTCATCGGGTAGGCTATGTTGTTGGTTATCGTGCCGTCCCACTTGTGCCTTATGTAGAGCGGTGCCACGAAGTCGTACCCCTCCTCGATGGGTCGGGCGAGGCGGTCTATCCACTCAGGGGTTATGCTCCTCAGGTCACTGTCCACGAACACTATTGCATCGGCGTCCCTTCCGAGGGCGAACTCCATCAGCTCCTTCATGGCGCTGCCCTTGCCCGGGATGGGCCACCTGTAAACGAAACTGTGAACCTCAACACCGGCCGGGACTTCCGTTTTCAACACGGCTTCCCTCGTCCCGTCGGTGCTTCCACCGTCGGCGTTGACGACGATTCCCCCGCCGAAGTACTTCCTCAGCCCTTCGGCGGCCTGTTTAACGACGAAAGAGATGGTTCCCGCGTTGTTGTAGCTTGGAATTCCAACGACGACCCTCATCGTCCTTCCACCCTCCTTAAGTTACAACCATTTAGAGTGGTTTATTTTGAAAAGGGTTATATACCTTTCGACCGTATTCCGTTCAGGCGATGTCCATGAAGCTGAGGGTGGGAGTGATAGGCTGCGGGAACATATTCAACCTCGCCCACAAGAGGGCACTGAAAGAGATAGAGGGCATTAAGGTCGTTGCGTGCATGGATATAGACACCACCAGGGCCCGGGAAGGCGCTAAGGCCCTCGGGGCGAAGGCTTTCACGAACCTCGACGAGTTCCTTGACCTCGACCTCGACGTCGTTGAGGTGCTGACCCCGACGTACAGCCACGCTGAGCTTGCCGTCTCTGCCCTCAGGGCGGGGAAGCACGTGATAGTCGAGAAGCCGATAGCACTAACCGTCGAAGAGGGCGAGAGGATGATAAGGACCGCGGAGAAAGAGGGCTTGCACCTCTTCGTTGGCCACGTGAGGCGCTTTGATAAGAGATGGATTCAGATGAAGGAGGTCATAGAGAAGCGCAACGTCCTTCCGGTTCACATCAGGAAGGCCGAGGTTCAGAACCTTCCCTTCCCGAAGGACTACTGGTACTGGGATGAAAGGAAAAGCGGCGGCGTCGCCGTCGACCTCGGCGTTCACGTCACCGACTTCCTGCGCTGGTTCTTCGAGAGCGAACCGGTGAGCGTCTACGCCGTTGGCAAGGCGATAAAGGAAGAGGCAAGGGCAAACGGAACCTTTGACCACTTCTTCATGATGATAAGGTTTGAGGGTGAAAAGACGGGCATAGCCGAGGTCAGCTGGGCTTACCCGTATCCAGCGCGCTACGGTGTGTTCTACCACCACGTGGACATTATCGGGAAGAACGGCAGGATACGTTATACCCCTATGGACACCCCCGTCGTCGGCGTCGCCAAGGCCAACTTCGAGATGCCCCGCTTCTCACCGCTTCTCTCGACGTTCCCAGATGCCTTCGAGCGCGAGCTGAGGCACTTCTTCAACTGCATCAAGGGGAAAGAAGAACCGGTGGTTACGGCTGAAGATGCCCTTATTGCGCTGAAGATCGCCGAGAAGGCCAAGGAGAGCGCCCGGAAGGGGGAGGTGGTTGAGATATGAAGAAGCTCAACTTCGGGGTAATAAGTTACGCCCATCCGCACGCCCTCCGTTTTGCTTCAGCGATAGCTCAAGGCAAGGGGACGAAGCTCGTGGCCATTTCCGGCGACGGCTCGAATTCCGACGTCGCCCGGGCGGAGGCGAGGAGGTACGGTGCGAGGTTCTACGGGGACTACGAGGTCCTCCTGAGGGACGAGAATGTGGAGGCGGTCTACATCGCCATAGAGACTTATCGGCATAAGGAGATCGCCGTAAGGGCCGCCGAGGAGGGCAAGCACATCCTCCTTGAGAAGCCGATCGCCCTCAACCTGAAGGACGCGGACGAGGTCATAAAAGCGGCCGAGAGGGCCGGCGTCAAGCTTATGCTGCCCTTCAACCCGCGCTTCACAGACCCCCTGAGAAAGGCCCGGGAAATGCTCGATGCCGGCGAGATAGGCCCCCTCGAGTACGCCCAGACCATCTCCGAGAACGTCAAGCCGCCGATATTCCTCCAGGGGCTTGACATGAGCTGGTTCCTGGACGCGAGGAAATCCGGTGGTGGCGGCTTCATGGACACGGCCCCCCACGGCGTCGACTCCCTTCTCTGGCTGACCGGTGACGTTCCAAAGAAGGTCTACGCGGACATCGGTTCCAAGGTGTACGGCTTCCCCGTGGACGACATCGGAACGGCGGTTCTCGAGTTCAGAAACGGTGTTCTGGCCGTCCTCACCGCCGGCTGGGGCAACCCCAAGGGCTACTCCTACGGCATCGAGATGAAGTACTACCTCGTCGGAAGGGAGGGTTTCCTTGACATAAGAACGGCCTACCCGGATTTCACCGTTTATCAGGACAGGGCTGAAAAGATCTACTGGGACAGGCCCGATGTGAGGGGAATAGTGGACTCATTCACCACGGCCGTTCTCAGGGATACCGACGTTCCAATAACGGGTGAGGACGCCAGGAGGAACCTCGCGATAATCCTCGCCGCCTACGAGTCCTCCCGGACGGGGAGAACGGTGAGGCTCGACCTCTAAGAACTTTTACTCTTTTGTAAATACAACCACTTTCAGTGGTTTTAAACGCAAATCTTATAAACATCGTCCACGTAAATCCCTTGAAGTACCTTACTGGATGAATGTATCGGGTGATGACCATGAAGAGACTGTTTGGGCTTTTGCTGGTCGTCGTTGTGGTTTTTGGAGTGGTGGCCAGCGGATGCATAAGCGGTGGGGGAGAGACCACCAGTGAAACCGGCACGAGCAAAACGACCACTGCGACCGAGAAAGTAACCTTGACCTGGCTTTCAACCCAGCTGACCCCGCCCGAGGAAAGGGCCTTCGTCCAGCAGACCCTGCTGAAGGGCTTCACGGACGAGACAGGTATAAATGTTAACTTCGTCCCGGTCTCGTACACGGACATGGTTACGAGGCTCGATGCAGAGGAGAAAACGGGGAAGGTAACCATCGACGTCGTGGGTGACCTTCACGGCGGTATGGACTACATGGCATCCAAAGGCTGGCTGATGGACCTGAGCGGCATGCCCAAGCTCGAGGGCAGGACCTTCATAGGCACCTTCGAGAAGTACTCCGTCATTAACGGAAAGAAGGTCTACGTTCCATGGATGAGCGCCACCTACGTTATGGTGGTCAACAAGGAGGCTTTCAAGTACCTCCCCGACGGACTTACAGAGGATGACGTCATGAAGGGAACCGACAAGTGGACCTACGACGCCTTCCTGGCGTGGGCCAAGAAGCTCAAAGATTCCACGGGCCAGCCACAGGTGGGCTTCCCGGCCGGGCCGAAGGGACTCTTCGTCAGGTTCCTCCACGGCTACATCTACCCGAGCTACACGGGCTACCAGGCCAAGGAGTTCGACAGCCCGGACGCCGTTACGATGTGGAACTACCTCAAGGAGCTCTGGCCCTACGTCCACCCGTCGAGCACCACCTGGGACGCGATGAGCGACCCGCTCCTCAAGGGAGAGGTTCTCATAGCCTGGGACCACACGGCGAGGATTAAAGACGCCATAACCACGAAGCCCGACCAGTTCGTTGTCGTCCCGGTCCCAAGGGGACCCAAGGGAAGGGGCTTCATCGTCGTTCTCGCGGGCCTCGCCATACCCAATAACGCCCCGCACAAGGACGAGGCGTGGAAGCTCATAGACTACCTCACCAAGCCGGAGACCCAGATTAAGGTTCTGGAGAAGGTCGGTTTCTTCCCGACCGTCAAGGAAGCGAGTGGAAAACTGCCCGAGGGACCGCTTAAGATACTCGCCGAGGGCGTTACGGCTCAGTCGAGCACCTCCGACGCGTTAGTGGCCATGATTCCGAACCTCGGGTCAAAGGGTGGTGACTTCAAGGACATCTACAGAACGGCATTCGAGAGGATAGTTCTCAACGGAGAGGACCCGGCGAAGGTCACGAGCGAGCTCAAACCGAAGCTCATAGGCCTCTTCACCGAGGCCGGCGTGGAAGTTCCATGACGGAGGGTCTCTATGGAGAGAAGGTCCCTCCTCCCATACCTTTTAATTTTGCCTGCGTTCGCCTATCTGTTGTTCTTTGTGGGATACCCCCTGGTTCAGGCCCTTTACCTCGCGTTCACGAAGAACGGTGCCTTATCCCTCGATACCGTCCGCAGGACGGTTAATAACTACTACTTCTGGAGCGCCCTTAAGAACACGATAGCCCTCGCGGCGGTTATAGTCCCCATTCAGGTTGCCCTTGCCGTGGTTCTTGCCCTCCTCTTGAATAAGGCGTTCAAGGGCAGGGATCTGGCGATATACGCCCTTGTGATACCCCTCACGATAAGCGATGTTGCGTCGGGTCTAATATGGTACTCGATGCTCTCCCCCTACGGCTTTCTTAACAAGTTTCTGATGAACATCGGCCTTACGAGTCACCCCATATACTTCTTTGGGTATCAATACCGGACGAGGGAGTTCTTCGTCATCGTGCTCTCCGAGATCTGGAGGTCAACCGCGATAGTCTTCGTCATGATACTGGCCGGCCTTCAGATGATAAGCAAGGACTACCTCGAGGCGGCCGAGGTCTTCGGGGCGAACTACTGGACCAGGCTCAGGAGGATAGTGCTTCCCCTGCTGAAGCCGAGCATCCAGAGCGCCCTGATAATAAGGACCCTCTTCGCGATGCAGATATTCGGTGTCGTGTGGATCCTTGCGGGCAGGGACGTCCCCGTTCTAGCCGGTGAAGGCTTCTATCAGCTCATGGAGATCAAAGACTACGGGGTTGCGTCGATATACGCCCTGGTTATAGCGGGTCTTTCCCTCCTCCTGGGGATACTGTACGTGAAGTTCCTTAAGGCCGAGTACCTGGAGGTGAAGACATGAACGACGAGACGAAGTACGCCCTGAAGAAGGTGGGGTTCTACACCGTCATCTTCGTCGTGGTCATATGGATAATCCTTCCCCTGATAGTGGCCTTCCTCTACGGCTTCACAACGAAGGCCGACTACTACGACCCCAACAAGGTGATACCCCACCATTTCACGACCGAGTACGTCAAAACCCTGCTCTTCACGCTCGGCGCATGGGACGGAATAAAAAACAGCGTGATAGTCGCGACCCTGACCATAATCATAAGCTTCATACTCGGCATACCAGCGGGCTATTCGATAGCCAAGTTCATATTCCCGGGAAAGGACACCATAAAGCTCTCAATAGTGGCCCTGAGGATGTTCCCGATCCCCATCATGACGATACCCCTCGTTGTCCTCTACATCAGACTGCACCTTGCGGACACGCTCCTCGGTGTCGCCCTCGCCCACACCGCGATGGCGCTTCCGTTCGTGGTTCTGATAACCTCCAGCATCTTTGCGGGGGTTTCCAAAGAGTACGAGGAGGCGGCGATGGTCTTCGGGCTTACCCGCTTTGGCTCTTTCCTTAGGATAACCCTTCCGCTGGCCCTGCCGGGTCTGGCGGCCGCCGCTATGTTCACGTTCGTGATGTCCTGGAACGAGGTCTTCGTGGCGTCCGTCCTCACCCTGACCCACAGAACCCTTCCCGCCCAGATACTCTCCATAATGGCGGGTTCCAGCGGCGGCGCCGCCCCCGACTACTACAAGTTCGCGGCGGCCTTCATAATGACCCTGCCGTCTATGATATTCATATTCTTCGCCAGAAAGTATCTTGTGACGATGTGGGGTATAACACTCAAGTGAGGTGTTGGTATGGTGGAGGTTAAGCTCGATAGGATAACGAAAAGGTTCGGTAACTTCGAGGCGGTTAAGGAGTTAACCCTCTCGATAAGGGATGGGGAGTTCCTCGTGCTCCTCGGGCCGAGCGGTTGCGGAAAGACGACAACTTTGAGGATGATATCCGGCCTTGAGACGCCCACGGAGGGGAGGATATACTTCGGTGACAGGGACGTTACCTACCTGCCCCCCAAGGACCGGAACATCTCTATGGTCTTCCAGAGCTACGCCGTGTGGCCCCATATGAAGGTCTTTGACAACATAGCCTTCCCCCTCAAGGTGAAGAAGTACCCCGAGGACGAGATAAGGCAGCGCGTCAAGTGGGCCGCGGAACTGCTCCAGATAGAGGCCCTGCTCGATCGCTACCCGGCCCAGCTCAGCGGAGGTCAGAGGCAGCGCGTCGCCGTCGCGAGGGCGATAGTGGTAGAGCCCGACGTTCTGCTGATGGATGAGCCCCTGAGCAACCTCGACGCGAAGCTAAGGGTTACGATGCGTGCGGAGATAAAGAAGCTCCAGACGAAGCTGGGCGTTACGACGATTTACGTCACCCACGACCAGGTCGAGGCAATGACGATGGGCGACAGGATAGCGGTTATGAACCAGGGTAGGTTACTTCAGGTGGGGCCCCCGACGGAGGTCTACCTCAAGCCCAACTCCCTCTTCGTGGCGACCTTCATAGGCGCCCCCGAGATGAACATCCTCGATGCCAGCCTCGTTGAGAACGGGGGAATAGCCCTCGAGGGCGACGGTTTCAGGATTCCCCTGCCAGGGGACCTCAGGGAGGTTCTGGGCGATTACATCGGGAAGGAAGTGCTGGTGGGTATAAGGCCCGAGCACATGACGGTTAAGGGCGTATCCCGGCTGGAGCACGTCACGAGGAGCGCCGAGATCGAAGGGGTCGTCGACTTCATAGAGGCCCTCGGAACGGACACCATAGTGCACGCTAAGGTCGGAGGGAACATCATCAAGATAAAGCTCCCCGGCCACATACCCATACCCCTCGGGGAAAAGATTAAAATAGAGGTTGACCTTGACAACCTCCACGTCTTCGACAGGAGCACCGAGAAAGCGATAATCTGAGGTTGGGCTATGGACGAGAGGGAGATAAAGTCCCTGCTCAAGGAACTCGGGCTGAACGAGTACGAGGTTAGGGCATACCTTACCCTTATCAGAAACGGTCCCCTAACGGCGGGAGAACTGGCGACGCTCTCCAAGGTTCCCCAGCCCAGGATATACGACGTGATAAGGACGCTGATGGCGAAGGGCTTCGTGACTACGAGTGAGGGGCGGCCGAAGCAGGTCGTTCCAATCAATCCAAACAACGTCATGAACGCCATGAAGAGGCGCTACACCGAAAAAATAGACGCCCTTAAAACGGCCCTGGAAAAGCTATACACCCCAAAGGGAGAAATCGGGAGCGTCACGGTCGTTAAGAGCAGGATAACCCTCGAGGATTACATCCGGCAGGCCATAAAGAGGAGCAGATTCCATCTCAGCATTGCGGTTCCCCATGAACTTCTCGGGGGGCTCGAGAACGACCTCATGAAGAGGAAGGATTCCATCAGGGTAAACCTCTTCGTCTACGGCGGGGAGGATGTACCGCCCCTTGCGACGGAGATCCGTGTGCGCGAGGTTCCCGACCCCATAATCGTGATCCAGGACAGGGAGATGGGGGTTTACCTGCCCTACGAGGCCCTGACAACAGGTAACTCCCTCCACGGCTATGGACTGGTAATCCAAGACAACAACCTCCTCTTCATGCTCGACCGCTACTTCTACCACGCCCTCTGGCCCACCGGAAGGGTCGTTTACAGGGAGAACAAACCCCTCAGCCTCCCGAAGGAGTACATACACATAAGGGAGCTCGTCTCCGACCTTAGGGAGTTTAAGCTCCAGAACCCCTGTGTGGAGGTCTTCGGTCGCTTCGTTAGATCGGGGAAGCCGGTTCATCTCGTGGGGAAAATCGTGGACTTCTACGAGGACGAGGGCAAGGTCATCTCAAACGTCACCGTGGAGACGGAGGACGGCAAGAGGTACGTCGTGGGCGGCTGGAACGCCTCCCTCGAGGACATCGAGGCCGATCGCATCGTTCTATTCGGGTAACCTTTGTTGAGGTGAGGTTATGGACGCCAGAAGGGTTGCCTTAGAGATCATGCGTGCCGCCATCGAAAGCGCCGACCCCTACCGGGCGGTGAGGCGGAACCTGAAGGTAAACGAAAACCGCCTGACGGTCCGCGGTGAGGAGTTCGAGGTTAAGGGGAAGGTTTACCTCCTCTCCTTCGGCAAGGCCGCCTGCCCCATGGCGAGGGCCGTCTTCGACCTCCTCGGCGCGAGGATAGCGGAAGGGGTGATAGTCACCAAGTACGGCTACGCCCGGAACTGCCCCAAAATGGAAAAGCTGAAGGTTATCGAGGCGGGGCATCCCGTTCCCGACGAGAACTCCATGCTCGGTGGAAAACTCGGCCTCGAACTTGCCAGAAAGGTCGGGGAGGATGACGTCCTAATAGTCCTCATCTCCGGCGGCGGTAGCGCTCTCTTCCTCCTTCCGGAGGAGGGCATCAGTTTGGATGATAAGATTCGGACGAACGAGCTCCTCCTCAGGAGCGGGGCGAGGATATACGAGATAAACACCGTGAGGAAGCACATTTCAGCCGTCAAAGGGGGCAAACTGGCTAAGCGCGTGAAGGGGAGGATCATAAGCCTCATCCTCTCCGATGTGGTCGGCGACCCCCTCGAGGCAATAGCGTCGGGTCCGACGGTTAAGGACCCCACCACATTTGAGGACGCCTTCAGGATCCTGAACCTCTACGGCGTCTGGGATCAGCTCCCGGAGAGCGTTAGGAGACACATCGAGCTTGGACTCAGGGGAGAAGTAGAAGAAACCCTCAAGGAGGATCTCCCGAACGTCCACAACTTCATAGTCGGGAGCAACACCCTCGCCTGCGAATCGGCTCTGAAAAAGGCAAGAGAACTCGGCTACAACCCCCTGCTTCTGACCACGACCCTCGAGGGGGAGGCCCGGGAGGTGGCCCTCGCCCTTGGCTCGATAGTCCAGGAAATAGCCAGGTACGACCGCCCCGTTCAAAAACCGGCGGTCCTGATAGCGGGAGGTGAGTGGACGGTAACGATAAGCGGGGAGGCGGGCCTCGGCGGGCCGAACCAGGAGTTCGCGCTCAGCGTGGCGAGGAAGATAGCGGGACTGAACGCGGCGGTTCTGGCCGTTGACACCGACGGAACGGACGGTCCTACGGACGCCGCCGGTGGAATCGTTGATGGAGAAACCCTCGAGAGGCTTAAGGAAGAGGGGGTGGACGTGGAGAAGGCACTGAGAAACCATGACAGTTATCGCGCACTCGAAAAGGCCGGCGCGCTCCTCAAAACGGGCCCGACCGGAACGAACGTTAACTCGCTTATCATAGGGGTGGTTCCGAAGAACTTCTGATTTTTAATTTTCTTTCAGGTGAACTCATTAACCTTTCTCCACGGAGGGAGCCCGTTAAAAGGGCTGGCACGCCCTCCCCCGATTTCTGGTGCCCCTAATCCTGTCTGAGTCAAAGTCCAACGAACTCCCACCCCCTTCTGTGGGTTTCTATGCCCTCCGTTTTCACTCCCAGGGCTTTTATCTCCTTCCTCAGCCTCCACAGAAACTCCCCAAAGGCCTTCTCCACGGTTAGAGCCTCGTAGCTTTCGGGGTATTCCTCGCGGAGGAGTTCCCGGAATTCCCTTCCTGAGGCGCGGAGGTTGAGAACCTCAAAGAAGTAACGGTCGGCGAAATCCCTCGTTTCCTCGACTATCGCGGAAACGTCGGTTATCTCCGGGATTATCGGGCTGATGAAGACGTAAGTTTTCAGGCCGGATTCGTGGAGCTCCTTCAGGGCGTTAACCCTCGCCTTCTGAATCGGCGTCAGCGGTTCAAAGAGCCTCTTCTCCCTCCCTGTGAAGCCGTTTATCGTCAAACCGACCTCCAAGTTCCCGAACTCCATGAAAAGGCCTATATCCCGGGTTACCAGTGGCGATTTCGTCAGAATGGAGAGTTGATTTCTCTTGTCCATGTACCTGAGGACTCTCCTCGTGAGCTTTAGCTCTGCCTCTAAGGGCTGGTACGCGTCGCTCACCGTCGACATGACGACGCTCCCCGAAACGTGCCTCCTCGCCAGGTCGGGCGCGTTCGTCTTTACCTCGACCCAGCTCCCCCATCTCCCGTAGCCCTTCCACCTCGTCAGAAACTTGGCGTAGCAGTATTCGCATGCGAAGGCACAGCCGACGTACTGGTTGACGGTCCAGTCCACGCCGGGTATCCTCGATTTTGTGTAGATGCCCCTGGCCCGTCTCTCTATAACCCGAACCTTCATAAGGACTTTTTATCCATTCCCCTTAAAAGGTGAGCGGGTATGCGGGTTGAGGTTCGCCGCCGGCCCGTTAAGTACGCGAGGCTCGAGGTGAGGCCGGACGGGACGGTCCTGATTACCGCCCCGGAGGGCTTCGACGTCGATGGCCTCATAGAGAGGCACCGCGGCTGGCTGGAGGGAAAGCTAACCGAGATAGACGGTCTCAGGGAGATAGCCGGCTCCGGCTTTCCAATCAACGGTGAGTTCTACCGGGTGCTTCACGGGAGGAAACCAAGGCTCCACGAGCGGTTCAAGACCATAACCCTCTCCCCCGACCCCGATGAGGTGATTGCCCTCCTGAAGAAGACCCTTCGGAATGATCTCCTCCCCCTCGTGGATTCATACGCCCGGCGGATGGGGGTGGAGCCAGGGAAGGTCTACATCCGGCACCAGCGGAGCCGCTGGGGGAGCTGTTCTCCAAGGGGGAACCTGAGCTTCAACGTCAGGCTGATGGCGATTCCGCGGGAGCTGAGGGAGTACGTCGTGGTTCACGAGCTCGCTCACTTAAGGCATCTCAACCACTCGAAGGCCTTCTGGGAGTTCGTCGGGAGGTTTTACCCCAGCTACAAAACTGCCAGAAAGGAGCTCGGGAAGTGGTGGACGATGATCGAGCTCAATCCGTACTGGAAGTGGCTCGCCGGGGGAGCGGTATGAAGCTTAGGAATCTCCTTAAATTCCTCGCGCTGATGGCCTACGAGGTAATCGTTGGCCTCTTCCTTTTTCTGATACTCCCGGGATGGGGGTTCAGAATCCCCCTCTGGGCCGGATTGCTCGTGATAGCGGTTCTCGTGGCCAAGGACTTTCTCATAGCCCCCTTCGTCCTCGGCGGGGGTGTGGATAAAAGGCCGGCGGTGGGTTCCGAGGGATTGGTGGGGAGAACCGCCGTCGTTGTGGAGGACCTCTCACCGGAGGGCGTCGTTAAGGTCGGTGGGGAGCTCTGGAGGGCCGAGTGCTTGAACGGGAAAGCGAAGAGGGGGGAGTTAGTCCGGGTTATCTCCGTTCGGGGCGCTAAGGTTCTCGTGGAACGCCGAGGGTAGTCAAAGCCCTCGCAACTTCCTCCGGATTGTTGGTCGTGAAAGAGACCGTCCAGCCCTTCTTCTGATGTATCGTGACGCAACTCCTTGCCGGCAGGTTGAAGTGAATCGTCCCGTAGCAGGACGTCCATCCCTCGCCAACCCGGAAGCCCTCGATGTTCTCGATGGGAACCGTCTTTCTGACCACGAGCCCGAGAACGCCCCGTATCCTCAGCTCGCGCTCGTCTATCTCGATCCTGATGGCCATGACGTCCAGAAGCAGGAGGGAAACCCCAGCGGTTATCGCGAGCGCTATCCCAAAACCTTCGCCTGCCCGATACGTCGCGTAGAGACTCGTCAGCATCGCGAGGATCGAGAACAACATAATCGCCTGGAACGGCCTGCTCTCAACCCTCTCCTCGTAGAGCAAGGTACCACCGGAGGAACTTCGCGGCAGAGTTTTTAAAGTCTGGGTCCAAAACCCCCCGGTGGTACGATGGTCAGGATAATGCCCGTTGACAGGCTGAGCGACGACGATGTTAAGGAGATCCTCACGAGGTACAGGAAGATAGCCCTCGTCGGGGCATCACCGAAACCCGAGCGGGCCTCGAACGACGTGATGCGCTACCTCCTCGAGAAGGGCTACGAGGTCTACCCCGTCAACCCCCGCTACGATGAGGTCCTCGGGAGGAAGTGCTACCCGAGCGTCCTCGACATCCCCGACGAGGTGGAGATCGTTGACCTCTTCGTCAGGCCGGAGTTCACGATGGACTACGTCGAGCAGGCAATAGAGAAGGGTGCGAAGGTCGTCTGGTTCCAGTTCAACACGTACAACCGGGAGGCCTTCAGGAAGGCGAAGGAGGCCGGCCTAACCGCGGTTGCCCACAGGTGCATGAAGCAGGAGCATGAGAGGCTGATGGGTTAGGGATTGAACCACCCTTTTTCTCAGTATCCCTTCTCCGTTGTGGTTTCTTTTTTAACCCCTGTACCTCAGCACGTGGATGTCCCTGACGAGTCTGTGGCGCTCCTCGTAGTCGGTGTACCTTCCGAGGACTTCGAAGCCGAGTTTTCTTAGCCACTTCCGTTCCTTTCTGTAAAGCCCGCCACCGCTTAGTTTATACGCCGGGAAGACGAAGACGGCCCTCCCGTTCCTCCTGAGGACATCGGCGAAGCTCTCGAAGACGGAGTAGTAGAATCGGTCCAGTTCGTTGCTCAGCCTTATCGCCTCGCCCTTGCTCGGGTTTCGTTTTAGGGGCTTTCCGAGGTATGGCTCGGTAACCACCGCGTCGAAGCGCCGGCGGAAGCATCTTCCCAGTTTCCTCGCGTCGCAGACCTCGAGGTGGGCCGAGTTCTTCAGGCGGAACTCCCTCCTGAGCCACGCGAGATTCCTTTTCGCTTCCTTTATCCGCGCGGGGTCGCGGTCGCTCCCGTGGGCGTCCAGTCCCTGGAGGACGAACTCCTGAGTTATCGTCCCTATCCCACAGAACGGATCCAAAAAGCTTCCCTTCCGCACCTCGGTCAGGTTCACCATTATCCTCGCGAGCCTTGGGGGGATCGAGAGTACGGGCCTCTGAACGGGTCTCCCAACGTCCAGCTTCTTCAGCTCGAAGGGGTCGGTAACCTTAACCGTCTCCCCAACGGAAAAGCTCCCGTCCTCCCGGAAGAGGAAGACGAAGTCCTTAATCTCCGGAAAGCCCTTCAGGATGAGCTCCGCCGGCATGGAATAAGTTTTGGCGGGCTTGAAGAACTTCGCCGGCCCCTCGGCCTTGAACTCCCGCTTTATCGCGCTCCCCAGCTTCCGCCAGAGCCTCCAGTCGTCCCCGCCGTAGAGGCTGACGGTGAAGAGCCTCGCGTACTCGAGGTCGCGGATGGCGTTCTCGCCCTCTCCCATTACCCTCACCAGCTTGAGGGAACCGCCGAGCCAGTGGAAGTACCTCTCCACCTCGGGGCTCGAGTCAAATAACAGCCAGTTACGATTTTTCTCGATGACCCTTACCTTCAGGTCGAACCTTCTCGAGAACGCGTTAAACTCCGCCTCGCTCAGCCGGGGATTTTTCCCGAATATCACGGCGTACATGGTCGTCCACTCCGGTACGGCCCTTAAAAAAGTTCCGAGGGTTAGGTTAATAAGATGGTGGGCGTAATACAATACACGAAGCGTTAGGTAAAATCCATAAACTATGGGGGATCCGTTTATGCTCGTCAAAGAGGTGCTCGCGTCCGTTGATGTGATTCCCGATCCCTACATAAAATCCGCAACCTACGCTAAAATCGGCGAGAGACTGGCCAGGGCAAAGAACAACCTTTACAAAACCGCCTTTCTCCGTGCCGTCGAGACGGCGAATGAGATAGAGGACCCCGTAACGATGTTCCGTGCCCTTCTCTCCGTGGGTTACTCCATGGAGAAAGCGGGGCTCAAGTCGGGCAAGAGGATATACCGTAGTGTGCTGGAAGACTCCCGAATGCTGCCGGCCCCCCAGAGGGACCTGCTTATGCAGAGCGCCGCGACTTACCTGCTTGCGCTGGGGGATGTGAACGAGGCGGTGACCTACGCCCTCGAGATAGCGAATCCCGAAGTCAGAAACGAGACGCTCCTCGAAGCCCTCCGCGTCAACACCCGCATGATCGAGAAGGAACGCCTGAAGGTGGCCTACCGGCTCAGGAAGAGCAAGCTCATCGTGGATTCCATAGATTCTGAACCCCAGCGTTCCAAGGCGATGCTGGAGCTCATAAAGGCCTATCTCCTCATGGAGAGCTACGAGAATGCCATCTCACTCCTCAAGGAGATAAACACCAAGGACTGGGCGAGGCAGGCCTTCAAGGAGGTCGCCTTCTACCTGAAGGATAAGGGAACACTCGGCCACTACGTAGACACGCTGGAGGCGGCGGCCAACGCCCTTATAGAGAAGTTCGGAAACGACTTCAGGGTGGAGCTTGCCTTCGTCTTCGCCCTCAGCGGTGAAGGGGTTCCCGCAATTGAACTGATCAGGAGCCTTAAGGATGGGGAGAAGGTACTGGTCGATATGGCCCTGGAGCTCCTTGAGCGGGACCACGACGTTCTTCCGAACTTTATCTCGGCCATGAACGAGGAGGAGGCGACCGTTGTAGGAAAGGCCGTGATGAACAGGATCCTTGAACGGCCCGAGAAGGGGGATCCGGCGATTATAAAGGCGATCGGGAACGGCACGACCAGTGAGGAGGTCTGGACCAAGATAGCCCGCTACTACGTTATCCGGGGTGAGCTCGAGGGCGCCGTGAGGATAGCGAACCTTATCAGGGACGGTAGGCTACGCTCGATCATAATGACTGACGTGGCCCACCACCTCCTCAAGGAGGGGGAGGTCGAGAAGGCAATCGATGCCGCGCTGGAGGTCAGGGATCCGAGGTTCTCCTCCATCCTCGTCTCGGAGATCCTCATTAAGGCCCTGGGGGAGGGACTTCGCGGGAGGGTTAAGTCATGGAACGGCTCAAAGCGCTGATAGGAAAAAAAGAGGATAAGATCGATTTCGTTAGTTACCTCATAACAGTCCTCCTGACGAACAAGGAACTATACTCCGATGAGGTTCTCTTCAGGGACGCCGTTGAGGAGATATACCGGACCCTCCGCTCCGAGGTAGTGGAAAAGGGCCGGAAAGAACTCGCGGACGCGTACGAGGATGCCGTTCTCCTTAGAGCGAGTCTCTCGGGCGCCATTGAGCCTCCGGATAAGCTTTTAACCGAGATAAAGAAAGACCTCGCCCGGTGATGACGGTGCTCTTTGAGATGGAGGTCTCCACGGAGGAGAGGTTTCAGGTGGTGGACGTAACCGACGAGGTTCAGCACCTCGTCTGGAAGAGCGACGTTACCAGCGGGATCGTGGTCGTCTTCACGACCCACACCACGACCGGGCTGGCCATAAACGAGAAGGAGGCGGGCCTGATAGAGGACATGAAGGCCAAGATGAAGGAGCTCGTTCCGAAGGGAGCCGGTTACGCCCACGACAGGGTGGACAGCAACGCCCACTCCCATCTGAGGGCGACCCTCCTTCTGAACCCGGAGGTCGTCGTTCCGATAGAGAACGGTGAACTGCTCCTCGGGGCCTGGCAGAGGATCCTCTTCATCGAGCTGGACGGTCCGAGGCACAGGAAGGTTCTGGTGAAGGTCTGCGGCTGTTAGACGTACTGCGCGTAATAGGCCAGCCTCTCTATCAGCTCGTTGAACCCCTCGTAGGTCACCAGCGAGAGCGGTACCGCGTCCTGCTCCAGCCTCTTCCTTATCGTTTCCCTTACCTCCTCGACCCTCTCGGGCGAAACGAGGTCCACCTTGTTGATGACGACTATTATCGGCTTCTCGTAGCGGAACTTGAGGAGGTGATGGAGCTTCTCCATGCCCCTGTGCAGGCCGACCGTGGCGTCGACCATGTGGATGACTATGTCAGAGGAGACTATTTCACGGATTATCTCCTTAAATCGCTCCTCGCTTAGGACCTTTCCTCTGAGCTCCCGCTCCGGGTCGAAGAGGCCGGCGGTGTCGATTAGTACGAACTCGTCGGCCCCTCCGAGGGGGCTCTTCATGCCCTTAGGTATCCTGAGCTTTCCGAAGCGTTTCCTGATGGTTCCCTTCGTCGTCCCCGGGAGGTTCTCAACCTCTGAGACCTTACCGCCAACGAGGGCGTTCATGAGCGTTGACTTGCCGACGTTCTCGGCCCCGATGATCGCAACCTTTATCACCTCATCACCCCCAGGGATATTCAGGGACAGGCCTAATAAAGGTGATGAGCATGACCAGGCGGGTCAAACTCGGTCATCATTACTACTACATCGTTACGGTCGATGAGCTGAACTCCGGGGGTTTTCGCGGTAAGAACGTCGTCATAGAGGGTGTTGTGGAGGATAAACCCCTCGTGGAGTTTCTCCCCATGGAACTGCCCGGTTACAGGACGACCTTCCAAGTCTCCGGCTTTAGGGTCGAGTTCTCGGGGAGTCCGTGCATAGGCAAGGGCGACCGCGTCAGGGTCTACGGAAGGTTCCTCGGCGACTGCATAATGGCGAGCGCCATCGAGACCGAACGGGCGGTCTACACGACGGAGGAGTGAGGATGTCCCTTTTAGACCTTTTCATCGAGGCGGGTAACCTGAAGAGACTTCCAAGGACGGGCTGGTTGCTTGCTGGGGTCCCCAACCCCGAGAGCGTGGCCGAGCACGGCTACCGCGTCGCCCTCATCACGCTCTTTTTAGCGGACGAGCTCGGGGAAAATGGTATCGACGTGGACGTCGGGCGGGCCGTCAAAATAGCCCTCCTTCACGACCTCGCCGAGGCGAGGATAACCGACGTCCCGCTGACGGCTCAGCGCTACCTCAACAAAGCCGAGGCCGAGAGGAAGGCCGCGATGGAGCTCTTCGCGGGGACCTCGAAGCCCGGGGAGTACTTTCAGCTATGGCGCGAGTACGAGGATGGCCTCAGCCGGGAGGGAAAGCTCGTGAGGTTCGCGGACAAACTGGAGATGCTCGTCCAGGCTCTCGAGTACGAGAAAGCGGGCTTTAGGAACCTCGACGATTTTTGGGGGACGCTCGAGGAGCTGAGGGAGAGCGAGTTCTACGGGTATTTTAGGGACCTGGTCGAGGAGCTCGCCGCCCTGCGCGGGGGAAGGCGCTAACCGGCCGCATTTTGCTTTTTGGTGGCGGTCACGCTCTCGGCCATGATCGGTTCCGGGGATGATGCGCCCTCGGAGATTCTGCGGGCATCTGACGGTGGTTACGTAATCTTCGGGACCATGAATCCCCTCGGAAGGCTCGAAAGGGACTATCTGGTGACCGTAAGGAAGGATGGAAAGACGAAGCTTTTCTCCCCGGTTCCGGCCTTCCTCGAGAAGTTCCTGCTACAGCCGAAGGAGATACTTGAGAAGGACGTCGAACCGCTGGAAAAACTCATCGGGATAATCTTGGATGACACGAAATCGGAGGAGCACAGGGCAAAGCTCCGGGAGGTGCTCTCGGGTTTGAAGGCACTGGAGTGCATTATCCGCAGGATAATCGAGATGGAAGAGGAGGAGATGGAATGCGTTAAACGGTGACATTACGCGGGTTTAAGTTTGTTCATGGGTTGTTCGGAACGTCAACTTCCCACTTTTCTCCCACAGTTGTTTAACGTTGCCATCTTCTGTTCAGAAAAACGCTATATAGGTTCGCTTCCAAAACTCCATGGTGTTGTCATGTCCCTGAAGGAAGTTCTGAAGGAGGAACCCCACACGGGGTATATGCTGACCAACGAAGCCATCGTCAGGGCCGCGCTGGAAGCCGATGTCAAGGTCACGGCCTTCTACCCCGGCTCGCCCCAGACCGAGATTCTGGACACCTTCGACAGGGTCTCCCACCACCGCGACGATATCGCGGTCGAGATAGCCGCAAACGAGAAGGTGGCCCTCGAGACGGTTGCGGGAGCGGCCTTCGTCGGCCTCAGGGGATTTACCTCAATGAAGAGCGTTGGAGGAAACGTGGCCTCGGACACCCTCTACTCCCTCGCCTACACCGGCGTTAGGGGCGGTCTCGTCGTGGTAATAGCGGACGACCCCTACGCCCACTCCTCCCAGTCGGAGCAGGACGGCCGGTGGTTCGGCTACACCGCCTACCTGCCGATGCTCGAGCCATCCAACCCCCAGGAAGCCTACGAGATGGTGAAGAAGGCCTTCGAGATAAGCGAGAGGTACGGAAGCGTCGTTCTCGTCAGGACGACGACGAGGGTTAACCACCAGAGCGGCCTCGTAACCGTTGGAAAACTCGAGAGGACGCCCTTCGAGAGACTTTCGTGGAAGGAGAACAGGAGGAGCTACGCCACGGTCGGCTCCCTCGCGAGGAAGTTCAAGGCGGAGCTCCTTGAGAAGATCGCGCGGATGAGGGAGGACCCGGAGCTCCTGGCCTTAAACCGCGTTGAGTTCTTCGATGGGAGGGAGCTCAGGGAGGCGAAGCCGGAAGATGCTAAGGGCGTCGGTATCGTAACCTCGGGTGTCCCGTACTCCTACGTCCTCGAGAGCCTTGAGAAGCTCGGCGGGAAAGCCTACATCCTAAAGCTCGGTGTCCTGAACCCCATCTCCGAGAAGCTCCTCGGAGACTTCATAGAGGGGCTCGAGAAGGTGGTCGTCGTCGAGGAACTCTCGCCCTACATCGAGGGCTTCGTGAGGGAGGTTGCCAAGGAGAGGAACCCGGAGCTTGAGGTAATCGGTAAGAGGAGCGGCCACTTCCTCGAGATGCTGGAGTACAACGTGCCGGTAGTTATAAAGGTTCTCGCGGAGGCCCTCGGGAAGGAGATGCCATTCGATTACGAGGGCCACTTCAAGAAAATGTGGGAGCTCGCCAGGTTCGCCCCGCCGAGGATGCCAACCTTCTGCGCGGGCTGTCCCCACAGGGCCACCTTCTGGGCCCTCAGGAGGGCCATGGGAAGAATTGAGAACTACTACCTCGCCAACGACATCGGTTGCTACTCCATGCTCGCCCTCGAACACATCGGCTGGACCGACTCCCTGCTCGCCATGGGGGCCTCGCTCGGCATAGCCCACGGGGTCCAGCACTCGGCCAAGGAGCGGGTGGTGGCGGTGGTCGGCGACTCGACGTTCTTCCACGCCGCCCTGCCGGGGATAGTCAACGCCATACGCAACAACTCCCGGATGACGCTGGTTATCCTCGACAACGCGGTGACGGCAATGACCGGCCAGCAGGCCCACCCGGGCAGCCCGAAGAAGGTCAACCCCTACGAGAAGAGGCTCGACATAGAGTCCGTTCTCCGGGGCCTCGGGGTCGAGAAGATAGTCGTGGTGGACTCCTTCCAGGCGAGGAAGAACATCGGGAAGTTCAGGGAGGCTTTGAAGCACGACGGCCTCTCGGTGATAATATCCCGCGGCGAATGCGCCCTCTATCACTTCCGGGAGTACCGTCGCGCCGGCGGCAAGATAGTCCCCTACTTCATCGATAAGGACGCCTGCGAGCGGGCCTACAACTGCATCCGCGACTTCGGGTGTCCGGCGATAGTCATAGACGAGGAGGACAAGAAGGCCAAGATACTCCCGGAGGTCTGCGTCGGCTGCGGCGTCTGCGCCCAGCTCTGCCCTCACAACGCGATACACTCGACGGCCATCCTCTATGGCGGCGAGGACAAACCCTACGTGACCATCGAGGATTACCGGGAGCTCGAGGAGATAATGCTGAGGAGGGGAAGGCAATGAACGTGATTTACTGCGGCGTCGGCGGTCAGGGGATAGTGCTGATGTCCAACATCGTCGGGGAGGCCTGTGCCCGGAAGGGAATTCACGTCGTCAGCGGCGAGCTCCACGGCCTCTCCCAGAGGAGCGGCTCGGTGATAGTCCACCAGCGCATAGGTAAGGGCGTCTCACCCCTCATCCCCTACGGCGAGGCGGACGTCATCCTCGCCCTCGAGCCCATGGAAGCGCTGCGCTACATCTACTTCCTCCGGCCCGGCGGAAAGGTCATAACGAACACCCGCCTCATCCACCACCCCTACGAGACGGAGAGCTTCGTGAAGGGCAAGCTCGACCGCTACGTGACCTACGATGAGATAATCGGCAAGATAAAGGAGTCCGGCGCGGAGCTCTACGAGATAGACGCCCTTAAACTCGCCGAGGAAGCGGGAACCGCCCTGGCCCAGAACGTCGTCCTCGTCGGGGCCTTAAGCGCCCTTCCTGAGTTTCCGATAGATAGGGATACCATGCTCGAGGCCGTCAAGGCCAGCGTGCCCGAGAAGGCCGTGGATGCGAACGTCAGGGCATTCGAGCTGGGCTATGAGGCAATGAAGAAACTCCTCTGACCCATATTTTCTTTTTCCGGCTTGTTCCCCGAATCCGTTCCATCAAAAAGTTAAAGGCAAAAAGGCAGGTTTTGGCCGGTAACGGATCTAAAGGTACTCCCAGACGCCGTAGCCCTTGAAGTTGTGGACTATCGTCTTCGTGGTGGTCAGCTGTTCTATCGAGTAGCCTATCCCTTCCCTGCCAACTCCGCTGTCCTTCACGCCGCCGAAGGGGTAGTAGCCTATCCCGTGGCGCGGGTACTCGTTTATGAAGACGCTTCCGACCTCGAGCTTCCTCGCGACCTTCCTCGCCCTCCTCTCGCACTCGCTGAACACCGCCGCGTCCAGGCCGAAGCGGGATGAGTTGGCGATTCTAACGGCCTCGTCCTCGTCCCTGACCTTAATCAGGAGCGTCAGCGGGCCGAAGACGTCCTCCCGAAACGCCCTCAGCTCCCCGACCTTCTCTCTGTCCACTTCCAGGAGAATTGGCCACACGTAGTTCCCCTCCCTCCTGAATGGGGTGAGGGCCTTTGCACCCTTCGCTATTGCGTCCCTGTAAATTTCCTCGATGTACTCCGCGGATTTACCGTCGATGAGCGGCCCCATGATGGCTTTCTCGTCCTCCAGCGGGTTCCTCGGCTCTATTCCTTCGAGCTTTTTGAGCAACCTCTCCCTGAGTTCGTCGTAGATGCCCTCCTGGGCGAGCACGAGCCTTATCGCGTCGCAGCGCTGTCCCGAGTAGCTCACCATCCCCTTGACTATCTTCTCGCTCGCGAGCTCTGGATCCGCGTCGTCCAGCACTATCGCCGGGTCCTTTCCGCCCAGCTCCAGGTTATAGGACTTTATGCCGCCCGTTTTTATTATGTGCTCGCCGACCTCCGTGCTCCCCGTGAAGGTTATCGCCCGTATACGCTTATCGCTCACCACGCCGTCCATCATGCGACCGGGTATCGTCATGAGGGATAAACTCTCCTTCGGAAAGCCCGCGAGCTCGAGGACCCTCGTGAACAGCACCGCCGCGAGGGGATCGGCCGATGCGGGCTTCAGGATGACCGCGTTTCCGCTGAGGAGCGCTGGAATAACCTTTGCCGCAGAGATGAACAGCGGGTAGTTGAAGGGGCTTATCGCGAGGACGACCCCGTAGGGTTCCCGCTTGACTATGCCCTCGCTCTCGAGGGTTTCCTCGCTCCAGTCGCCGGGGACGTAGTCGCCCAGAAGTCTCCTTGACTCGAAGGTGCTCTTCTCCAGTCTCTCTATCGTCGCCTTCGTCTCCCCCGTCGCGTTGCCCTTTGGTTTCCCGGCGTCCAGTATCAGAACGTTCACGAAGTCATCGAACGCCTCCCTCATCAGTTCCGCGGCCTTCAGAAAGCTCTTCACCCTCTTCTCGCCGGGGTAGTTCCTTATCTCCTCCCGTCCTTTCTCGTAAACCGCCGCGATGGCCTCCTCCACCTGCTCTTTGCCGAGGATGGAAACCCTCGCTATCACCCTTCCGTCTATCGGGCTCACGACGTCCGAGAGGCGCTCCCCAAAGACCCACTTCCCCGCCACGTAGGTCTTGAACTCCGGGATTCCATCCTCACCCGGCCGGTGTATGTCCCGGAACATCTCGTGTAGCACAAATCTGTTCATTTTTATTCACCAGAGAGTAATAGTCCTCAAAAATATAAAAACCTTTTCCCGTCAAAGTGAAGCCCCCGCGGGTCTCATCCGTTGAGGGTATTCCGTTTCGGAGTTAGGTTTTACAAAATGGAAACCAACGACCCCCAAGTATATGGCAAAGCGACGGGATGACGGCCGTGTGAATGGCTCTTTGAATATCCTCAAAGGCCGGTTTCGGAACCTTTATCTTCTCTGAAGTCCAGTTATTGTCATGATGCGAGGTCTCAGGTACTCCGGAATAACCGGTGTTTTGACTTACTGGCTCTTCGTTGCCTGGAGCATAAGGGAGAATCCCTGGTTCAGCTTCACCAAAAACGCCCTCAGCGACCTCGGTTCGCCCGAAAAGGCCAGCGCCCCGTGGATCTACAACTACGGCCTCATTATTACGTCCCTCTTCGTGCTGGCCTTTTCGGTCTGTTTGGTACTCTCCGCTGAAAACAAGCTCCAGACCGTCGGGGGAGCCTACGTCAGCGTATCCTCGCTCTTTCTGGCCCTCATCGGGGTCTTTCATGCAGGCACGAGGCCCCACACCTTCGTCTCGACCTACTTCTTCGTTCAGTTCTTCCTGGGGATGTTGCTCTACGGGGTGGCTTCGAGGGATAGGGCCATTCGCTACGGTTCCGTTGCCCTCTTCGCGCTCGCGGTGCTGGGGACGCCCGTAAGCTGGCCCTCGGCGGCGCTGATAGAGACCTACGAAATAGCGTTGATAGCGATCTTCACCATGCTGGTTGCGGTTAAGCACTGAAAGTGTTTCTGTTTAATTATTTTCATTTTGAAAACACAACCGTTATAAACTTCGACGACTAACTTCATCTATAAGTCACTTGAAGTTCTTCTACGTTTTTTACCGTCTCGTGACTGCAAGAAAGTGGTTAAGATGAAAGGAAAAACCATAGCGGGCTTTGCCCTGCTTTTAGGAATTGTGATGGTCGGGGCCTTTATTTCGGGCTGTATCGGCCAGGGAACCGTTACGAGAACCGTGAGTTCGCCAAGTCCAAGTCCCTCGGGAACTTCCGTTGGGACGTCTACCAAAACCCAAAGTCCCGCTCCGGGAAACGAGTGGGAGCCGAAGGAAAAGGAGCTGACGGCGCTCGTAGATGAATATGATAAAGAAATAGTGGACACTGGAGAAAAGCTCGCCAAAACGGGCTTTGAACTCCAGAGCGAGGAAATCATGAAGTGGGACAGAACCTCGACGGAACTCCTCAAGATGGCCAGAGAGGAGAAGGACCCGAAGACCAAAGTCCTTATTCTCAACGGCCTCGCCATGCTCAGGTACCACGAGCTAACTAACGTGAGGGCCCTTGCGGGAATCGGTGCCCTCGAGCGCGCCTACTGGGAGAACGCCACCACCGGCGAGCCTATTGAGCCATTCTACAGCATGAGGGGAACCTTCTTCTACGTCTCGGGGAAGGGGATAGAAGAGCTGGACAGGGCCGGAATAGTGGAGAGGATGAAGACGGTTAGGGGCTACAAAATGGAGAGCCTCGAGATATACCACTTCGGAACCGGGAGCACCCTAAGGGCCATCCGCGAGGGCGGGAGGACCGTGGGAGCCGGCCAGGTGGTCTCCATCCGCGTGGGTGCAAAGAACGGCTTCAGGATGGAGGCGGTGAACGGTACGGGCTCCGAGCTTTTGCTAATTGACCCCAACACGGGAGAAACCGTCATGAGGATCGCCCCCGACAAAAACGGCGTTTACTCCGTTCCCCCGCTCAACACCACGCTCGTTGGAATGGCCGACGATGAGGGTTTCTGTTACAAGAAGCTCCCCCTCGACAGTCACACGCTGAACACCATACCCGAGGGTCCCGATGAGCCTCTGATATGCCCCTCGCCGCAGATAGCGCCCTTCATCTTTGAGCCCACCGACGATGGCGTCACGCCCGTCCCGGTTGAGGACCTCTACCTTCTCCCTGGCAAGTACACGGTAACGACCCTCGTCATGAAGGCCGACCTCAAGGAGCTCGCCGAACAGCTCGTCAACGTCAACATGAGGGTTGGCGGCGGGTCAATTGGAGTCGAGACCCCCAAGAAGGCCCTCGACGCCTTTCAGGACGCCCAAACCAAGGGCTATTCGGCGGAGATGGGAACCCCGGCAGAGGCGTGCTCCTGCACGGTTAGCCCCCTGCTCAAGGACGTCTTTGGCAGGGCTTTCGGCGGGCCCTTCGGTGAGGTTCCCGAGCCAAAGGCCCTCAACATCACCTTCGGAAACGGGCCCTACATCCCCATCGCCTGGGATAAGCTCGAGAACCAGAGCTCCATCGTTGTGGTCTACGCCATCACCGACTCCAGCGGTAACACGCTGATAGCCATCGGCGACCCCGGTGTCAAACAGGGAACGAAAAAGCCCTCGACGAACAGACTGGCCAGCAACTACCTCGACAGGACCTACATCGAGGTCTTCACGGGCAGAAACGCGGCTGGAGAGGAGATAAATGTGGTCGCCTTCAAGATACTCAACCCCGACGGGACGGTTGGGTTTAGGACCACCGCCCTCCTCAGGCGTGGAAGGGTCGTTATGGCGGCCGTGCCCCTGTCAACGGACACGGAGAAGTGAAGGGGAAAAGAATCAATTGTTTTTCCTTTTTCTTTCTGTGAGGAGAGGCATAATGGCGAGAGCGATCATAGTTCCCGGCCCGCAGATTCCACCGCCCGAGTTGGTGCGTGATTTGGGGATATTATTCGGATTGCTCGTTGATGGGTTTGTTGTGGCTGTCTCACCAGGCTCCGTGGACACGGTTTCTATTTTAACGACCGTGAGCTTGACGGGGAGTGAACCGCTCTTGAGAACGGTGTAAACCTTGCTCGCCTCCTGCTCAGCAGTAAGCTTATCGGGCGATCTTCTCGATATCTCCCCATACTGAATTGGATTTCCAACCGTTAGAGCCTCACCGAGGGAGTATGGACCGTACAGGCCAAGAACCTGGGCTATAAGCCCATAGTCACTCTCTTCTGGCTTCCCCTTAACATACTTAACGGTCAGGTTCATTCCCTCGAGCTCCGTCTGAAGTTCCTGCGGAACGTCAACGAGGACCACCTTGTCCTTGCCCTCCGCGAGCCCGGCTATCTCACCTGCGCTCTGGTTGGCGTAGGCAACGACGCTTATGTTGAAGGCTTTGGTGATCCTCTCAAGAAGCCTTGATTAAGTGATGTAGATGAAGACAAGAATAAAAGAATTGCAAAGTATGACATGACATAGGAAGAACTTGCAAAAAAAGTGGGAGTTAGAAGGGAAACAATAGTGTTTCTTGAAAAAGGAAAATACAACCCTTCTCTCAAGTTAGCATACAAGGTAGCAAAAGCCCCTAAACACAAGTATAGAGGAGTTGTTTATAATTGATGAGGATGAATAAACATAAGGATAGCTTATTTAACCTCCCAAATCTGCCTTTAAGAGCAATGAAAATATAAAATTTTTATATGGTATTATCGACTGCTGGCATTAGAATGGTAAAATATATAAAGGTTAAATTTTAATTATTGGTGGGACCTATAAAAAACACAATAAAGGTGAGATGATAGTATGGATTACATGAAACTTATTGTTTCCATATTGATTCCTTTAATTGTTGGATTTGCTGGCTCCTTTTTTACTTCAAGTTCTATTAATAGCTGGTATAGCACCATAAACAAACCTTCGTTTAATCCACCAAACTGGTTATTTGCACCTGTATGGACTTTGCTTTTCATATTAATAGGAATCTCTTTTTACTTGGTGTGGAATAAAGATTTTGGAGACATTAGATCATGGGTGCTGCTAATTTATGGTGCAAACCTTGCCCTCAACCTGTTGTGGTCTTTGTTGTTCTTTGGGCTGAGAAACCCATATCTGGCACTCATAGAAATAGTAATTTTATGGTTTGTTATTTTAGGCAATATCATTGTTTTCTATAGGATCTCAAGGACAGCAGGTTTACTGCTAATCCCATATCTCCTGTGGGTTACTTTTGCAAGCTTTCTCAACTATAATATTTATATCTTAAACAGATAAAATGCGTTTATGTTAGAAACGGCCCGCGCCCTAAAGAGTTTCCCACGCGCCAAATATAAGACGTGGGGGCGGGTATCGCCTCACTTTTCTCACTCTCTCACCCAGCACTGGAGGGCTTGGGTGGGATTAGCATGCGCGTATGCGGATGGGTTGCTCGTCCTCCATTATGTGGTATAGCATGACAGCCGGGCCCTTGTAGCCCCACCTGATAAAAAAAGTTGTGGGAGATGGCGTCACCACCTTACACGTCGCCAGTATCGGTATTTCCAGCCATAGACCGTCATCAGCGTCCCCGCGTTTTCATCGCTCGCGTTGATGAAGGACCAAGGGTTGAGGAGATCCCTACCATAGTTGCACCATCTTACAAGGGACTCGTTGAGGTAATGAGGGGTTGCGGAAGGGGTTGTAGGTTCTGTGATCCTAATTTAAGGGTTGCTCGTTACATACCTCTAGAAAAAAATCGAAGAGGAGATAATGTTAAACATCAAAGCGAGTATAAACCATGCATGGCTCCACAGTGAGGATATCTTTCTGTACAAAGTTGAGGATAAGAGGAACTTTTATCCAAATGCTGAGGCAGTTGTTGAGCTCTTTGAGATGGCAAGAGGATACACAAGAAATGTCAATCCCACTCACGGATCAGTGGCAGGAGTACTGGCAAATCCGAGGATGGTTGAGGCGATTTCTCACATATTGGGGGCAAGCGATAACCATTGGATTGGGATACAGGTTGGATTTGAGACAGCTTCACCAAGGTTAATGGAGATGTACCTGAACAACAAAATGAAGCCATTCCCGCCGAAGGAGTGGCCTTGGGTTTTCTTACATCTCTAAGTGAGCTGTTTGCAGAGAGAACCTACGAAATACTATCCAGAAAATCTGAAAATGAAGAATCAAGAGAGATAGCAACTCAGCTTGCACTCTTTGAAAAAAATCACTATGAGAGGATTAAAAAAGCGTATGAACTTGTCCTAAAGCTAAAGGAAGACAAGGTAGAAACGGCAAAAGACCTGAAACCCGGAGGTTACATTTTTGAAGATAAAACCAAAGCGCGTTATTTCTTTCTGGATCTCCCGGCGGAAGATCCCAAAAGGGTTGTATTCTCAAGAGATCCCCCGAAGAAGTGAAACTCTGGATGAAAAAAGATTTAAAGTCCTTTTGGATAAGTAATACAATTTGCAAGCACTGCATACCTCCAAGAACCCTTCTGGAATCTCTGGAAGAACTAGCAGAAGAAGAATTGGAGGTCATTCTAATTGAAAACCTTGAGGCATTGTATTTGGTTGCTAAAGACTTTAAGAGCTTTTACTTAAAGCTAACCAAACTAAGAGACCTTTCAATTCAAAAAAAGCACTATCTGGTACTATCGGTGAACAAAGATATCTTGGAAAATGGGGAATGGGATATTCTAACTTCAGAATTTAAATACATACCATAAAAATAAAAGGGATTTGAGCCGAATTTGGCTATTTCCGGGCTTTTCTTACATTTTTTTCGGCTTTATCATGGGCTCACCGATGGTGCCGATGTAGTAGGTTCCAAGAACGTAGTAGTCGTTCTGGTCATGTTTCTCGAAGAAGACCCCCGTGGCGTTCGTGCCGCAGTACCTTATTATAGCCTCTCTCCCGCCGGAGTGAACATCTATCAGCGACGTGACGTTGTAAACGTCGTTTCCGACGATTATCCAGCAGTCGTTTTCCGTGTTGTGCCTCGCGACCTCCTGAACGGTCAAAAGCGTGCCCGCGGAGACGCTCGATGGCATCGGGCCGTTTCCGTGAGGAACCAGCGAGAGGAGCAGTAACACAGCTATCCCGAGCGTCCAGGCCGATAGCACGGCTTTTCTGGTCTTCGCTTCCCTCAGGCGCTCAAATCTCTCGAGGATCAGGTATATTCCAGCCGTTGCATGGACGTAGAACAGGCCGATGAAGAGGTAGGCGGAGACGAGGTGAACCTTCCTCGCGGTTTCGCCGCTCATGATGGAGCCAAGGAGTGAGCTCGGGTAGTTCATCGCGAGGCCGCTTAGCATCAGCGCTAAACTTGCCGCTATCAGCAGTTCACCCGATATTACCAGCAATTTGGTTGTGCGCTTCACCCTTTCACCTCAGCATCCCTTGCAGGTACTTACGCCCAGGAGTTTATAAATTGCACAGAACCCTGTCAGCCCGGTCACCAGTGCTATCAGTCCAATTATCAGAAGCACGGTCCTGTAGGGCACGTTCATGCCGGCCCAGACGCCGAGAAGGACTATGCCTATAACCACCCTGAGGAGCCTATCCACGGTTCCCTCGTTCGTCTCCATCGAAATCACCTCGATTTTTTAGATACTCGGAAACGTTTATATTGATTTCCCAGGAAAATGAAGATAAAAGCCTTTAAAATGAAGGTGATTTTATGGACGAGCGCGACATGATAATATACCGCCTGCTGAGGAAGAACGGCAGGATGAAGGTTTCCGGGATAGCGAGGGAGCTCGGCATAAGCCACGCCTCCGCGAGGGAGAGACTGGGAAAGCTGGAAGAGAGGGGAGATGTGAAAATACAGGCCCTTCTCAACATCAGGAAGAGAAACTTCGTATCGGCGGTCGTGAATCTGCGCGTGAGGAGCATGGACGAGGCCGAAAAATTAGCGGACGTTTTTGCGAAGTGTCCGAGGACGGTCTTCGTTGCCACGACGACCGGCAAGTACAACCTCAACCTGGCGCTAATAGCTGAGGACTACTCCGCCCTCGAGGCTACCATAGAGAACACCATACGGCCGATGGAGAGCGTAAGGGAGATGGACGTATCCCTCGGCTCGGCTCCCGCCTACCCGGAGTTCGTGGACTTCAAGCTTGATCCGGTGAGGGAAGTGGCCCCCTGCGGTAAGGTGTGCACCGACTGCTATCTCTACGGAAAAAAGTGCTCGGGCTGTCCCGCGACGGTTCATTTTAAGGGACTGAAGGGAGAGGCCGAACATTAAAGCCTCTCCGCTTTCTCTATCAGGTTTCTTCTTACTTCATCCCTTATCGGCTTCAGCGCCTTCGCGTACCTCTCAAGCGTCCTGAAAAGCCGCTCGACCCTCTCCGTGTATTTTTCATCCTTCAGCTCTTCGCCATCAAAGAGGTCATCGACGTTGTGGAAGAGCACTTGGGCCACGGGGAGCATGCGGTAGTTAACCGAAGCCAATCTGAGCTCCTGCAAAAGCCTCGTTCCCCCGGTAACGACCGAGACCGTGACGATGCCGACGGGCAGTCCTTCGTACTCGTCGAATATCGTGTCGAGGAGTATCTTCAGCTCTCCCGGGTAGCTCCCGTTGTACTCGGGGGCCACTATGACGAGGGCGTCCGCCTCGAGGATCCTGCCCCTGTACTTCTCCATCTCCGGCGTTACCTTCCAGCGGTGGGTGTAGCCCAGTAGGTAGTCCCTCACGTCTATGAGCTCGGCCTCCCAGCCCAGTTCCCGGGCTTTTTTAAGGACGTACCCGGCCACCCTCTCGCTCTTCCTTCCCTCCCTTGCCGTTCCGAGAATTATCTTAACCTTCACACTATCACCGTATCGGGTTCGATCCGGCAATATTTAAATTTGACCTTCAAAATAGAATTTTTTTGATTTTGGAACTTACCATTCTGTTAGGCAAACCTTTTTAAATTAGGATTACCTAATAACAGACGAGGTGAATCAAATGGTGAAGGTTGGAGAAACCGTACCGGACTTTGAGGCCGACGCGTACTTCCCGGAGAAGGACGAGATCGGAAAGGTTAAGTTCTCGGATTACAGGGGTAAGTGGGTCGTTTTAGCCTTTTACCCCGCCGACTTCACGTTCGTCTGCCCCACGGAGCTTGAGGAGCTCGCGGACTACTACGAGAAGTTCAAGGCCGAGGGCGCCGAGATCATGAGCGTCTCGACCGATACGGCCTACGTCCACAAGGCCTGGCACGACACTTCGCCGGGGATAAAGAAGATAAGGTACCCGATGCTCGCCGACCCTGCCGGGAAGCTCTGCAGGCTCTTCGGCACCTACAAGGAGGACGAGGGCGTCTCGTGGAGGGCCACCTTCATAATCGACCCCGACGGGAAGGTCGTCCACATGGAGATGCACGACCTGAGCATAGGGAGGAGCGCGAAGGAGATACTCAGGCGGCTCCAGGCGTCGAAGTACGTGAGGGAACACCCCGGCCAGGTCTGCCCGGCGAGCTGGGAGCCCGGCAAGGAGACCCTCGAGGTCAGCCTTGATCTGGTTGGGAAGCTCTGAGCCCATCCGGCTTCTTTTATCTTTAAATCAAATCTCATGGATCGTTGACCTTTCCCGGTTTGGGCCAGAGGGGAGTTCAATGTTCCTCCCATGCGGCCGGTAGTCCTCGTCTTCCGGGCCGATATTTCCGGGAAACTCTTTTAAAGCCGTGAAAAAAGTCCATCAGGGATGTTAAATGCATCACCACCATTCCCACGGGGAAGGGCTCAAGGGCAGGATGCTTCTCTCGGTTATTCTCAATTTCACCATAACGGTGGCGGAGGTCGTCGGCGGAATTCTCTCGGGGAGTCTCGCCCTCCTCGGGGATTCCCTCCACAACTTCAGCGACGCCATGAGCATTTTGGCGAGCTACGTTGCAATAAGAATAGGCGAAAAGGAAAGGAACGAGAAGTACACCTTTGGGTACAAGAGGGCCGAGATTCTGGTGGCCTTCGCCAATTCCGCCGTTCTCTTTGGAGTTGTGGTTTTTCTGCTCGTGGAGGCCTACAGACGTTTTAGAAATCCACACCCGATTCACGGTTCTTTGATGCTCGGAGTTGCCCTGGTGGGGCTTTTTGCAAACTTAATCTCGGTCTTCCTCCTCCACGGGCACGCCCACGAGAACATAAACGTCCGCTCCGCTTACCTCCACCTCCTCAGCGACACCCTCTCGTCGGTCGCGGTCGTGCTCGGTGGACTCGCCATAATCCTCTGGGACACCCTCTGGCTCGACCCCGTTATAACGGTTGCTATCTCCATCTACATCCTGAAGGAAGGCTACGACATCCTCAAGGAGACCGTTGAGATTCTAATGGAAGCCGCCCCCAGGCTCGACCTCGCGGAGATAAAGCGCGAGATAGAGTCCATCCCAGGGGTCAGGAACGCCCACCACTTTCACGCCTGGCGCATCGGCGAGCACGAGGTTCACTTCGAGTGCCACGTCGAGGTCCGGGACATGCTCATAAGCGAGGCTCAGGGGATCATAGACGAGATCGAGGAACTCCTGAAGAATTACGGGGTAACGCACGTGACGGTTCAGCTGGAAGTGGACAGGTGCCAGGAGAAGGGTATAATATGCGGCTCCGAAAGGCGAACGGAACATAGCCGGGTGTAAGAAGTTCCCTTAATCTACATGATTCGTTCTTTGATGTCCGTTGTCAGGGTAACGTGGCAGGGCGGTTCCTGACCCGTATAACACTTTGCCAACTCTGTGGCTCCTGTCCGTGGTGTACCGAGGGGGAACGCAGAGTTCCGCGCGGTCATGCACTCAGTGCAGGTGGTTGTGTCCCTCCCGGTGACAGTCATGTTCTTCCTTTCCCTCCTCTATCCTTTCCTTCCAGTGGGGGTCCACTTCGAGAGCCTGGTGGATGAAGGCCTCGACGACGTCTCTAACCCGTCCGTACGCTCCCGTGACAACCTCAACGCCGAATTCCCTGAAGTACTCGGCCGCCCTCCTTCCCATGCCGTAGGCCAGGACGACATCCCCGCCGTGCTCCCTTATGAAGTTTGGAAGGTCTCCGGGGCCGTGTTCGTCGAAGGGCACCTCAACGACTTCCGCGTTCTTTATTTCTCCTTCCTCAACGTCCGCGAAGACGAAGTACTTCGCCCTCCCGAAGTGACCGCTAACGTTGCTCTCCAATCCTTCCTTATCTTCAGCAGGAACCGCTACCCTCATCGTGACCACCAAAAATATGAACTGTTATTCAAATATAAAGTTTGTGCATATGCTCGCTTCCATGTCGGCGAGCCCTTGCGATCATCGGGGGCAAGGGGCTCAAAGCTAAGGTTGGAGGAAGGGAAATCCTCGCGGGAAACAGAAAACTCATGGAAGAGGCGGGCTATCCTATTGAGGACGTTGAAGAGGTTCTCCACAAACTCGAAGATGAGGCGAAGACGGCCGTAATTGTAGCCATAGACGGAAAGATAGTTGGTGTGATGGGCATAGCCGACACGATAAAGGAGAACGCAAGGGAAGCGATAGAGGAGCTCCACAGGATGGGCAAGAAGGTCGGCATGATAACGGGCGATAACAGGAGAACGGCTAACGCCATAGCGAAACAGCTCAAGATAGACTACGTTCTGGCAGAGGTGCTCCCGGGGGACAAGGCCAGCGAGGTCAGGAAGCTCCAGGAGAGGGGAGAGGTCATCATCTTCGTCGGCGACGGCATAAACGACGCCCCGGCCCTGGCCCAGGCGGACGTGGGTATAGCCGTGGGCTCGGGGACGGACGTAGCCATGGAGAGCGGTGAGATAGTCCTCATGAGGGATGACGTAAGGGACGTCGTCCGGGCTATAAAGCTCAGCCAGAAGACCCTCTCCAAGATAAAGCAGAACTTCTTCTGGGCGATGGTGTACAACACCATCCTGATACCGGTGGCGGCGGGTGTCCTCTACCCGACGTTCGGGATAGTCTTCAGGCCCGAGTGGGCGGCCGGAGCAATGGCCATGAGCAGTGTTAGCGTTGTGAGTAACTCGCTCCTGCTGAAGAGGAAAAATTCTTTGAGCATCTCCCCCGTTTTCTCTTTTGGTATTTATTCCTCTTCGTAATTTACTGGGCTGGATTGGCTCGAAGATCACCAGAGGAAATTAGGGAAAGAATGTTAAGCGGGGAATTGGCGCTCTACATTAATAGCCCTTTTACTGCTTGCGATTACAAATGCCTACATGTCACGGAAAGGAGTTAAATACGATAATACCCCAAGGGCAGCGGTTTTCATGCTTATTCGGTTCCTCATTATGACCCTCGTGACAATGTACGTGGGAAGAGCCTCCATACTGTTTATCGTAGCCCTCATTCTAATTTACATCAATACGGGCATAAGAGTAAAGGAAGACAGGAAGCACTAATTAAAAGTAAAGCCCCGATCATGCGAGCAATTTTTCTTATGTTTAACCACAAAAGAAAATCATAATAACTCTTTAACCAATTGATGCACATGAAAATTCCAGTAAGGTATTTAAGGATTAACAAACTTTTCCATTGATTTTAAAGTCCCGAAGGAGGTAGTCGGATGATTGAATTCCTCAAAGCCTTCCTGATGTGGTTTATCGTGTTCTCGAGCTCGGCCTTTGCAACGTCCCTTACAGTAAAATGGAAGGAGAAGATGGGAGTTCTAACGATGCAAACCACGATGTTCCTGCTTTCCTTCCTCCTAATCGCGCTGATAAATCCGGGACTTCTAAAACTTCAGGTGGACATAAAGATTGTAACCCTGGCAATTCTAAGCGGTTTTATCCTTTCCTTCTCTCTAAACATCATAGGGCGGAACTCCTCCCCTTCAATGCCGAGTTTCTTTCCAAGGGGAGTGGAAAGGGTCTTTATTCTGCTCTTCCTCGCCCCGCTGAGTGAAGAAACCCTGAACAGAGCACTAATCGAGGGCTATCTCCTGAGTTACGGCCACTTCTGGAGCGCAATATTCTTCTCCGCCCTGCTCTTTTCCCTGCCCCACTGGATGGCCTTCGAAGGTAAGAAGGGCGAAAGAGGGTTTATAGTTATAGGTGCCTTTCTCCTCGGCTCGCTGGCGGGTTATTTCTACGCCCTTGGAGGTATTTTTCCAGCGTTTCTCGCCCACTCGTCGGCGAACCTGGCCGGGATGGTTGCTGAAAAACCGGGGAGGGGCATGTAAGCCGAACTCAAGGATCCGCCCTCGTGAACCACTTCGCATCCAGGCTTTGGTCTATCTCAAGGATAGAAAGGAGGTGGCCAGGCAAAATCTCATAAGAAGGAAGATATTCTCATAAAGTTCAAAGAGCTCAAAAGGTTATAGCCCCTTTGCGGACACCCCAACCGGAAAGATGCTACCAAGATTTCTGGGGCTTTTTTCATACATTAAGATTTTGGTAGGAACGGTTAAAGAGACACCTTGCTTCTTGATAAACATCAATATTTTTCTTTTTTAACCGGAAGGCTAATAATTCATGGGAACGATAATCTGAACATGAAGCGCCTGAAGGTCAGGATACCCAGCACCGGAGAACTTTCCGCCGGTTTTGAGTGGTTCTTTGAGGCGATAGAATGGGCCTACGGGGATACCTACTTTATCATGGGTGCTGACGTTGTAAAACTGGTCGAGATCAAGTTCAGGGATGATGTAGACCCTCAGGGGATGCTCGAGCGGCTGGAATCCCTCCCCCAGGTTAAGGATGTAAAGGCCTTCCCGCGTGACGGGCATTATCTCCTGTATTTGAGGGTGTCCCTCGAGCAACAGCGGGAGCTGGTTGAGAGGCTCTTTGAGCTCCAGAGAAAAGGGTTGGTGGTTTTTGAGAGCGGAACCTTTACCGGTGGCGAGAGCCTTCTTTCGGTCCTCTGCGAGGATGAACTCGTTGGGGACGTGATTAAAACCCTCGCGGCGGACTACGGTGCAAGGGTGATCAGTGTTGATGACGCCGAAGCCAGGAAGAGCCCCATCCTGAAGCTCACAAAGCGGCAGGCGGAGGTTCTTCTCCTCGCCTACAAGAGCGGGTACTTCGATAATCCACGCAAGGTGACGCTCAGGGAGCTTGCGGAGATGCTCAACCTGAGCCCCTCGACGGTGAAGGAGCACCTGAGGAAGGCCCAGAGGAAGGTGCTCGAGGAGGTCATCGGATAGTTCCTTCTGTATGTTTTCTGTATGTTTTATCGCGATGGGAAGATGCCCCGTTAATGCTTCCCGACTCACAGGCCTCATAGGTTCAAGAATCACCCGATCCCGACAAGTACTGCAAAAACGACGTTTGAGTCGATTGTTATACCGGGCCCTTCCATAATCCCCTGCCCACTTTCTTTCAGGGTTTAGGGCATTTTCTTCTTTCATGTGTACCCCCTAACCCCCTCTTCAACTGGCACTATAATTTTCGGGGTCTCCTTACTACCGCACATGTGCGGGACTATGTATAAGTACATTGACGCCCTATTTTAAACAGGTGAAAGCATGCCGGTAATTGAGGTTAGGGACGTTAGGAAGTATTACGGGGAATCGCGGGGCGTGGAGAATTTAAGCTTTGAGGTTGAGAAAGGGGAAATCTACGGGTTTCTCGGGCCGAACGGCGCCGGAAAAACGACCACGGTGAAGATACTGGTCAAGATTATCAAGGACTACACAGGGGACGTGAAGGTTTTTGGAAAGAAACTGGAGGAGTGGGGTAAGGACTACTACAACAAAATCGGTGTCTCATTTGAGTTTCCGGCCGTTTACTCGAGGCTTACGGCCCTGGAGAACCTTGAGTTCTTTGCGAGCTTTTACAGCAAACACCTCGATCCGATGGAGGCCCTGAAGCTCGTCGGGCTCGATAAGGAATCCGATAAGCTCGTGTCCGGGTTTTCCAAGGGTATGAAAAAGAAGCTCGACCTTGCGAGGGCCCTGCTTCCCGATCCTGAGATACTCTTCCTCGACGAGCCGCTGGAGGGTCTCGACCCCGCGAGTGCGAGGCGGGCAAAGGACCTCTTCCTCGAGCTCAGGGATGCGGGCAAGACGATATTCCTCACGACCCACAACATGTACGTCGCCGATGAGCTGTGCGACAGGGTGGCCTTCATAGTTGACGGCGCCGTAAGGCTCGTGGACAATCCGGGCGAGCTCAAGATCAGGATGGGGAAGAGACTTGTCAGGGTGGAATACGTTGCCGCCGGCGATGTTAGCGTCAAGGAATTTTCGATTGAGGGAATCGGCCGGAACGAGGAGTTTCTGGACATCCTCAGGAACCATGAAGTACGCAGAATCAACACCGAAGAACCCACCCTCGAAGAGATCTTCCTCAAGGTGACGGGGAGGAGACTTGTATGATGGGGAACATAATCAGGACAAACATCGTCCTCGGTGTGAGGAGCTACGTTTACCCGATATACATTCTGATAGGCCTGGCTTACGGCCTGATGCTGATGATGTTCCCCGAGCGGTACCTTCCCACACTGGTGCCGATTTTCATCCTCTTTGAGCCGGGACTCGTGGGCTTCATGTTCGTGGGCACCGAGATATTCGCCGAGAAGAAAGACGGTGCGATAGGGGCCCTGTCCGTTACGCCGATAGACTGGAGGGGCTACATCGCTGCCAAAACCCTCATAATGAGTCTTCTGTCGGTCATCGGTGCGGTGCTGATAATGGCCGTCGGAACGAGGTCTCTCGAAGGTATCTCCTACGTGATAACCGGCGCGTTCCTCGTCTCGGTCGTTTACACGCTCCTCGGCATAGGGATCTCCGCAAAATACCACGACCTGGACGATTACTTCGTCCCGATAATGGGGGTTTTGATAGTCTCGCTCCTGCCCTTTGCCCACTACCACGGTTACCTGAGGGGTGAGATCTGGAAGGTCCTCTACCTGATCCCGAGCTACCCCGGGATCTACTTCTTCACGGCGCCCTTCGAGGAGGTATCAACGAACGCATTGATGTGGTCCGCCGTGGCTCTGCTCCTCTGGGCGGGAGTGGCATATTACATCGCTAAAATCAGGTTTTACAGATACGCCGTGGAGGGATTGAGATGAGTTTCGTGAAGAGATTCGGGGCCGTCTACAGAACCGACCTCAAGCTGTTGCGGAGGGACCCGATGCTCCTCTACAGCGTTGCCATGGTATTCGTACTCCTCTTAATCGTCCGCTACTTCAAGGAGCGCGTTGGAGTTTATTACCCGCTTCTGGCACTGCTGGCACTGATATTCATCCCCATGATACTTGGGATGGTGCCGGGGTTCATGATGGCGGACGAGAAGGAGGACAGGACCATACAGGCCCTGCGGGTGATTCCGATATCGAGTGAGGCGTTTCTGGCCTACAGGCTCACGTGGGCATCCATCGCCACCGCCCTGCTGACGGCGGTATCCCCGAAAATCCTCGATGTGGAGCTATCGGGAAGGGGGCTTTTGGTCCTGGGGGCCCTCTTCGTCCTTGAGGTCTGGATTTACGGGCTGCTGATCACGGTGTTCTCGGAGTCCAGGATGCAGGCTTTGACGGTCTCTAAGGTCATTGGGTGGTTCCTGATGCTACCGCCGCTGATAAGGCTCGTGGTGGTGTGGAGGAACCTCTCAACCGACTGGAGCAGGTTCACAGCGTTTTTACCGACCTACTGGCTTTACAGAGTGTTCGAAGGCATCCCGAAAAACGATTACGGCGACCTTCCAATGGCTTTGGCGGTTCACCTGCTCTGGCTCGCTCCGCTGGTCTGGATGTTCAGGAGGAGGGTGCTTTAAACCTTTAATTTTCCAGGAAGAACAGATGAGAAAAGAAAGAAGCTCACTCGAGCTTCTTGTGGCAGAACCACCAGTCGTAGCACTCAATCTCGCCCTTGGCCTTGGCCTCCTCCCTGGCCTTCTTCTCCTCGACGCTGGCTGCCGGCGGGACTATGACGTGGTCGCCGATGAGCTCGTTGTTGGGCCACTTGTGCGGCAGGGCGACGCCCTTCTCGGTGCTGATCTTGAGGGCCTTGACGAGGCGGAGTATCTCGTCCCAGTCCCTGCCGACCTCGGCCGGATAGTAGACGATGGCCCTGATGACGCCCTTATCGTCGACGACGAAGACCGCCCTGGCGGTTATAGTGGCGCCGCTGGGTATCATCCCGAGCTTCTCGGCGAGGTCGCCGCGGTCGTCGGCTATTATCGGGAAGGTTATCTCCTCACCGAGGTTGTCCTTTATCCACTCCATCCACTTGATGTGGCTGAAGACCTGGTCGACGCTCAGTCCAATCGGCTCGACGCCGAGCTCCCTGAACTGCTCAACGCGCTTCTGCATTCCGTAGAACTCCGTCGTGCAGACCGGGGTGAAGTCGGCCGGGTGGCTGAACAGTATGAACCACTTGCCCTTCTCTTTGAAGTAGTCCGGCAGCTTTATGACCCCGTGGGTGGTCTTGACCTCAACTTCCGGAAACTTTTCTCCTATCACGACCATTTCCATCACCTCATTTTTCTATGGTTTCTTCACTATAAACCTGTAGGGTTCGAATATATAAATCTTTCGGTTCGGCTAACGGATTAGTTTTGTCGAATATCCAAACGATTTAAGAGGGAGAAGGCTGGTTGTACAGGGACCGGCCTTAACCGCTCGTCAAGGTGGAAAAAGAGCCAAATTTTTGTCGTCAAAAATAAATTACGAGAAAGTCATTTTCGCCTTAAACCCGCTTTACATCGACCCACGTTGAATGGTAGGCGGAACCGTTGCCGTATTTTTCAACGGTTTCATCCGTCGTCAGGAAGTTGGCGTTCCATCCGAGGAGCCTAACCCAGAAGGCCTTGTAGAGCAGGACGACACCCGGGGGAACGTCCTCGGTGAGTCTGGCCACCGTCCTTATCCTCCCGCGCTCGTTGAAGACCTCGACGTTGTCCCCGTCCTCGATTCCCCGCTCCCCCGCGTCCACGGGGTTAATGTAGAGGTTCGGGTCTATCATCCCGTACGTGTTGTGGTACTGGCTCGTTATCGTCATCCTGTGGGTCGGCGTCAGGAGCCTCAGCGGGTGCCTTCCTTCCACCTTTCTGTACCATGGGAAGGGTCTCAGACCGCGCTCAACGGCGCGCTGTGAGAAGAACTCGATCTTTCCGCTCGGCGTCTCCCATCTCCTCGGCTTCTCCGGGACCTTAACGAAGCCCCTCTCTCTGAGCTCGTCCCAGCTGAGGCCGTTCAGCTCGAGGACCCTGCGTATAACCTCCTCATCGCTCTCGTAGAGGTAGGGGTTCTCGATGCCCATGGCCCTGGCGAGCAGTCTCGTTACCTCGCTGTTGCTCTTCCCGTGGAGCCTCGCAACGGGCTCGTTCAGGGCAACGTAGCGGTGATAGTAGCTGTCCGCCACGTCAAGGCGCTCGAAGAAGGTGTTCGCCGGCAGGACGACGTCCGAGTACAGGGCGGTGTCGGTGAGGAAGATGTCGTGCGTGACCACGAAGATCTCCTTTTCGCGCAGGGCCCTTCTCAGCCTGTTCTGGTTGGGAAGGCTCGCGAGGGGGTTGGAGTTGTAGACGTAGAGGAACCTGACCTCTCCCCGCTCGATGTACTCGGTTAGCTTCATCTGGGGGATTTTTTTAGAGGGCTTCGTTCGAAGAAAGGTCCCTTCCGCATAACTTTTATCGATGACCTTCATGTCGTAGATGAAGCCGAAGCGGTGGCCGACGAGGGCGGGTAAAAGCGCTATCGCCCTGACCGCTTCTCCCCCCGCGAGGGAGCGCTGGAGGCCGTAGCCGATGTGGATCACCCCCCGCTTTTCCGCGAACCCCCTCGCGAACTCCTCTATCTCCTCGACCCCTATCCCGGTTTCCCTGCTCACGTAATCGAGCTGGAGCTTTTCTACGTATCTCCTGAATTCCTCAAAACCGTAAACGTTCTCCCGGACGAAGTCCCTCTCGTAGAGCCCCTCCTCTATCATGACCTTCGCAACGCCCAGGGCGAAGAGGACGTCGGTGTCGGGCCTTATTCGGAAGAAGCGGTGGCTTCTCCTGGCGGTTTCCGTTCTAACGACGTCTACCGTCCAGATCTCAAGGTTGTGCCTTCTGGCAAGGGTGAAGCCGTGGAGGTTCGTCCAGAATGCGTTGATGCCCCAGTAGACGATGAGCCTCTGGTTCCTGAGCTCTTCGGGGTCCATTCCAACCGCGGTTCCGTAGACGTCCCTTAAAGCCTCCTGCCCGGCCCTGTCGCAGATACCGTAGTCGAGAACCGCGGCGTTCAGGTAGTGAAAGAGCCTCAGCGGGAAGGCGTAGTTGACCACACCCCTGTCCCCGGCGTACTGGTAAACCAAAACGCTCTCGCTTCCGTAATCTTCGATGACCTCCTTCAGCTTCCGGGCTGTCAGCCCTATCGCTTCCTCCCAGCCAACCTCCCTGAACTCCCCGCTTCCCCTCTCGCCGGTTCTGACGAGGGGATTCTTGAGCCTGTCCTTGGCATGGAACCACTTCGGCAGTAAGGCCCCCTTCGGACAGAGGAAACCGGCGGTTATCGGATGTTCCGGGGTTCCCCTGACCCTGAGCCTCCCGTCTATTTCGCTCACCATCGAGCACGTGTCGTAGCAGTCGCGCATGCAGACCGAGAACGGCATGGCAACCCCCGGGGTTAGATGGTCGGGAGGATATAAAACTCCTCCGGAAGTCTATGGGGGCCGTACGCGGGAACCACGGTGAGAAAAGCAACCCGACGGTTCACGGAGAGATCCTGACCCTCTCCGCGGCGTCCCTCTTAACGAGAACGTCCCCGATGCTGCGGGGGATGACGACGAGGTCTCCAGCCCTGAAGGGCCCGTACTCCCTAAGTTCAGTATCGAGTACCTTTGGCAGGTCAACCTTGATTATGTAAGCCTCCCTCGGGACGCTCTTTCTAACGGTTTCTTCCGTTTCCACCTCTTCCTGAACTTCGACGGCTTCCCCCGGGACCTCCGGTAACTCCTCCCGCTCCATGAAAGCCCTGAGCACCCGGAAGATCCTCTTCTCCTCCTCCGTCATGCCGTAGGGGGCCCCTTCGACTGCGAGGTCAACGATCTTGTGGAGCCTTATCTTGATGATCTCGCGCATTAACCTTTCCGCTATGCCCAGCTGGGCCAGGTAGAGGCGCTCCTCCACGCTCTCCCCCCTCTCGCGGGAGCTCTCGGCGCTTAGCTTAAGGGCCTTGATGAGGCTATCGAACTCGCGGTAGAACTCACCGTCCAGCTCCGTCAGCTCATTCGAGGAAAGCTCCGCCTCGAGCAACTCCCTGAGCTTTACGATGTCCACGCTCCCACCAGCCAAGAAATGGAAAAGATCAGTCCTCAACGCGAGGAGCGAGGAGGAACACCAGCTTGCCTTCGTCCCTTATCGGGTACTCCATCTGGAGGGGCATCTCGTTGCCGAAGCGGATTATGACCTCGTCGGCCTTGCCTATGCCCTTTATCATGTCCGCGAGGTAGCTGATTCCGTAGGCGCTTCTGGTCTCTTCCTCGACCTCGAGGTCAAGTAAACCCTCGTCCTCGAGCGTGAGCTTTATCTCCACCTCGTTCGTCTCTCCCTCGGCCCTCATCGTGAACTCGTTCTCCCTTGCTATGAACTTCATGGCGTCGCTGACGAGGGAGGCGTCCTTAACGGCCTCCTTGAGGACCTCGCCGAGGACGACCACCTTGGCGGTGAAGGGAAGCTCAGGCAGGTCGAGTTCGAGCTCCTCGACCTCTATGAGCGGTAGCCTGAAGGTTCTCTTCGCGGTTCCCTCGAAGGTAACCTCGAGGAAGTTCTCGTCGCCCTTTCTTAGGATGAGCGTGTCCTTGTTCTTGCCGCGCTTGAGAACCTTCTTGAAGTGGTCCATGTTCACCCCGACGGTCTCCTCTTCCTCCACCTCGTACTTGGAGAAGATGCTCTCAGGCAGGTTTAAATCGATGAGGACGACCCTGCTCGGGTCCATGGCGCGCATGCTTATTCCTTCCTCGGTTACCTTGAAGGCGGCCTCGTCTATCAGGTTGCTTGCAGTCGCGATGAGGTCCGCAAAATCCTTGGCACCGTCAAAGACTATCTCGAACGGCATCTTTATCCCTCCTTAGTATATCGAGCATCAGCCTAACCCTCTCTTTGCCCCGGAATAAATAAGCTTTTCCGTTGTCGGTGTCGGGTATCCTTTTGTAGGCCTCCTCAAGCTCCTTCAGGGCCTTCTCCGCGAGCCTCCTCAGGGTCTCCCGCTCCAGGTCGCTCACTCGTAGGACCTCCAGGTGTGGCCGCACTTGGTGCACTTGTAGAATATCGTGCTCGGCTCGTCACCGGCCCTCGTCTGCATCTCCCACCAGTAGGCGGTGTCGTTGCCGCACTTCGGACAGGTTATCTTCGTGGTCGGCAGGGTCTTGAGATCCTGCTCGATGACCACTATGCCCTCATCAGGTTTGTGCTTGACCTCCTGCTTGATGACGGTCTTCTCCCTGTCCTTCTCCTCGTCAAAGGGCTCCTCGTAGCCACATGAGCGGCAGACCCACACCTTTCGTTTCCTGTCCGGAAGCATCAGGTTACCGCACTTGGGACAGAACTTCATTTCTCCCACCCCTTTTAGCCGGGGGTCGGGTATGTCGGAGGAGGATAAAAAGTTTGCCATGGTTTAGCGGTTACCTCGAATCCCGCTCGAGAACCGGCCCGCCCATTACCCTGTCGGAGAGAAGATGAGAAAGTGAAAACAGCGGATTAAAAGATCTCCTCTAAGCCCTCACGTCGAACTCCGCCCCAACCTCCTTGCTGATGGCGTTCCCGGCCGGTGAGTCCAGGGAGACCCTCTTCGTTATCCTGTAGTGTCCGGGTTCAAGGTTGAGCCTGGAGAGGTCTATCCTCTGTTCCCAGCTCCCACCGGGTTTAATTACGACCGCTATTTCCACGAACATGAGGTCGAGCTTGAGCTCCTTCCACTCTCCGTTCTCCAGTTTGTAGAGCCTGAAGTGGTAGCCGGTGGTGACGTTGGTCTTGGCGTTGTTGACGACCGTGAGGGTCATCACGTCTTTGGTGGAGTAGACGCTCTTTCCGAGCTCCAGGACGATTCCCTCGCTATCCTGAAGGTTCTGGGACCCTTTGCTTCCGTTTCCACCGCTCGATGCCATGTAGTATCCAAGCGGAACCAGCAGAACTATCAGCAGGACCGGAATTATCCTCCTCATGGCGGTTCCCCGATGGAAAATTGGTTTCAACCTTCTTAACGGTTGCCAAAACTTCAAAAGGGATTGAAGTAAAATGGTTGAAGTGAGTTTAGCCGCTTATTTAATCCCCTGATTTGAGTCCCTTATTCCATGGACACCCACCGCGGTGTCCGGCCGTTAATGGCACAGTGATGTATGACTAAGGCGGCCAAACACCGTCTTATGAGCATGGATGAGCTCTTTTATAACTCTTTCTGAAATAGAATCCGATACGCGACTTTAAAAAATGGAAACGGCCCAGTTTATAACCCGGTTTTTGGAAAAATCCCCAATGAACGCTGGAAAAATCTCAATTACTATGTGCCAAAATTGAAAAAAGAACGGAAATCGTCACTCCTTCATCGGAAGGCCGTAGTCGAAGGAGTAGTAGACCCTCTGGAAGTTCTGCCTGAAGTAGAAGACGTCGCGCTCGACCTTTTTCGGGTCCTCCTTGTCGATGAGGACGCGACGGATGAATTTAGCGATCTCCTTCATGTCGTCCTCAAGCATACCGACGCGGGTCATCTCCTGGACGCCTATGCGCAGGCCGCTCGGCTCGTTGACCTTCTCGAGCGGGTCCCACGGGAGCAGGTTCTTGTTGAGGATTATGCCGGCCTCCTCGAGCAGGGGAGCCGCCCAGCCACCCGCGGCCGGGTGAAGGTCCGAGACGTCCACGATGACCTGGTGGCTCTCGGTGTAGCCCTTGTCCTCGCCGATGACCTTGAACCCCTCCTCCGCTAAAGCCTCGGCGAGGGCCTTCGCGTTCTTCACTATCTGGGCCGCGTACCTCTCACCGTACTCGAGCATCTCCGCGGCGGTGATAACCTTCCCCGCCATGTGGTGGAGGTGGTGGTTGCTGAGCACCCCCGGGAAGATGGCCCACTGGAGCCTGGCTATCTCCTCGGTCTCGCCGAAGCGCTTGTAGATGATAACACCGCCCTGTGGCCCGGGGAAGGTCTTGTGGGTCGAGGCGGTGATTACGTCCGCTCCCTCGCGGAGCGGGTCCTGGAACTGCTTTCCGGCGATGAGACCGAGGACGTGGGCGGCGTCGTACATGACGTAGGCCCCGACCTCCTTGGCTACGGGGGCGAGCTCCTTGACCGGGTGCGGGAACGGGAAGAGCGAGCCGCCGAAGACGACTACCTTTGGCTCGAGCTCACGGATGAGCTTCTCGGCCTTGTCAACGTCGATGTTGAACTCCTCGTTGTCGAAGGGCCAGGTGTGGACTTCCAGACCGCGCATCCCGGCGGCGCCGAAGGGCATGTGGCTTATGTGCCCGCCGTGGCTGGTGTGGAGGACTATGGCCTTATCGCCGGCCTGGGTGAGCCCGAAGAACGCCGCTTGGTTGGCGTTGGTTCCTGAGATCGGCCTTAGGTCGGCGAAATCGCTCTTGAAGAGCTTGGTGAAGAGCTCGACGCCTATGAGCTCGACCTCGTCGACGTACTTGCAGCCCTGGTAGTACCTCTGCTTCGGCCAGCCCTCGGCGTACTTGTGCATGAAGCCGCTCCTCACGGCGCGGTTAACGCTCGGCGAGGTGACGTTTTCGCTCGCTATGAGGTTTATGGTGTGGCTCCTCCAGTTCTCGTGCTCCTCTATAAAGTTCAGAACCCTGTCGCGATAGTCCCTGTATCCTTCAGCCATGGGAAACACCTCGATGAGGATTTGAACGGGGAGGATATAAACCTTACCTCATCTGTGCACGCGTTCAGAAACGTGCATCGTAGTAGGGCAATAAAAGAAAAAGACGGGAGGGTTCACCTCCTGAGCCTCGAGGCCAGCCACATCAGCACCGGGAGCACTATGAACGCCATCATGTCACCCGTGTCGCCGGCGAAAGCCAAGACGTCGGCGAAGTTCTTGACTCCAGCGAAGTAGAGCGCCGCCGGCGGGATGACCGTCAGGGCCCACGCCCATTCTCTGCCCAATTTCGCGAACTCCTCGTTGTTGCTCTGCTGGGCCAGTGCGATCCCTATGAAGCTCGTCGTGATGGCGAGCAGGGGTATGAGGTTGCCAACGAGCCAGCCGGGTTTCCCGTATATCAGCTCGAGGGCCTGCGTGGCCACCTGGGGCGTCTCCGTTCCGAAGACCAGCAGGAAGGAGGCCATGAAAACCGCGTAGAGCGCCGTTGGTATGAGGAAAGCCAGCACGAGCACCCTCTTTGCCTCCTTATAGCTACCGAGCCCCTTGTAGACGTCGGGGATTATGGTGTGGCAACCGAGGGCGAAGATTGAGACGCCGGTTATGCTGAGGAGCCCGCTCCACCTCACGTAGAGGGCCCTCTCGGGTTCCGCATGGGGAAGGAGCATGGCCGTGACCGCCACGAAGAGGAACAGCATAATGTAGCTCAGCACCAGCTCGGTCTTTCCGCTCGCCTCGAGTCCCCTGTAAACGACGATGGAAGCGAGAACCCAGAATATCGCCGCCCCCACCGTCTCGCTGACGCCGAAGAGGCTCGCGAAGACGTTGCCCATACCTGCTATGTAGGCGAGTATCGCCCCGAAGCTCATCAGGCTCACGCTGAGGTACATCAGCCAGCCGCCGGCCCTTCCGAGCGTTTTTCCTGCGATTGTGCTCATCTGGGCACCGCCCATCCCGGCGCTGAACCTGAGCACTATGAAGGCCGTCCCGAGCATTAGGAGCATTACTCCGGTGAGGACCCCCAGAGCCGGGATTAAGCCGACTTTGCTCGCCGCGTACGGCAGTCCCAGGACGCCTGCACCTATTTGAGTCCCCACGAGTATGGCGAGCGCCTCTCCCTTCGTTATGCGCGGCTTCTCCACGGTTATTATGTTCGTGCGTATGCCCCTGACCCCTTTCCTCTTCCTGATGTTCTGGATGACGGTGAGCTTCTTGCGCCTCTGAGCTGAGAGTCTCGCCTGGTAGTACCTCCCGTGTGAGGTTGCAACCCTCTCCCTCCTAACCCCCTCCGAAACGGGCATGCTCTCACCTCCGATAGGATGTATTCATGAACACAATTTAAACCCTCGCACGGAAACGCGAAGGCCCACCCAAAGATCCTTCGGTGTAACCCCTTTGAGACCTCAACCCCGGGAAGAATTTTTAAGGAACGCCGAGTAGCCGAAAGCATGATGGAGGAGGCCGCCAAACTGCTGGCCCGTTCGAGGTTCGCCATAGCCTTCACCGGTGCGGGGATAAGCGCCGAGAGCGGCGTCCCGACCTTTCGGGGAGGCAGTGGGCTCTGGAAGAAGTACCGTCCTGAGGAGCTCGCAACCCCGGAGGCCTTTAGGAAAGATCCAAATCTCGTCTGGGAGTTTTACAGGTGGCGCATGAAGCTGATAATGAGGGCCAGGCCCAACAGGGCCCACAGAGCCCTGGCGGAGCTCGAGAGGATGGGCATCGTTAAAGCCGTGATAACCCAGAACGTTGACGACCTCCACCGCGAGGCGGGAAGCCAAAACGTCATCGAGCTCCACGGCAACATCTTCAGGGTGAGGTGCACCTCCTGCGGTTATACGGAAGACCTGAAAAGGAGCGGACGCCTGAACGAGTTTTTGAAAGAGAAAGGCCTCCCGAGGTGTCCAGAATGCGGCTCCCTCCTGAGACCCGACGTGGTGTGGTTCGGGGAGCCTTTACCGCGGGAAGCCCTTGAGGAGGCCTTCAGGCTCGCCGAGAGGGCGGACGTTGTCCTCGTCATCGGGACGAGCGGGGTGGTCTACCCGGCCGCTTACATTCCCCAGATAGTCAAGGAAACCGGCGGAAGGGTTATCGAGATAAACCCGGAGGAGAGTGGAATCACCCCTATTGCCGACGTCTTCCTCCGTTATCCCGCCGGGGAGGCCATGGAGAGGTTGATGGAAAGGATCGGGAGGATGGTAGAATGAATGGAAAGGCCATAGTGATCGGGTTCACGCCCGGGGAAATGGAGATGCTCCGTGAAGCCCTCAGGATACCTGCCTTTGGGGTTCCGGAGGACTGCAAGGAGTGCTTGGTGAGCGAGATATTCGAAAGGGCCGAAACGCTGAACGGCCCGAGTGACTGGCATCAGAGGAAGTTCGTGATAATGGACGGGGTCGACAACGAGACGATAAAGCACGTCATCAGCTCCGTTAAGTCGCTTCGGCTCGGGAGGGTGATATTCGCGACGACGACCGAGAACTCCCTCGGCTGGAAGCTCAAAGATCTGCTCGAGGAGCTCATGGCGGAGGACGAGTACTTTCAGGCCATGCGCTGGGCGCGGAAGGAGGCCAAAAAGAAAACGGGCCCCTTCCTCGACATCGGCAAGGGTTAAATAAGTTAAAGGGCAATAGGTCACGGGTGAGCGGATGATAAAGGCTGTTTTCTTCGACCTTGACGATACGCTCGTCGACACGAGCAAACTGGCGGAGATGGCGAGGCGGAACGCCGTGGAGAACATGATACGCCACGGCCTCCCGGTTGATTTTGAAACCGCCTACGGGGAGCTCCTCGAGCTGATAAACGAGTACGGGAGCAACTTCTCCAGGCACTTCGACTACCTCCTCCGGCGGCTCGACCTCCCGAACAACCCCAAGTGGGTCGCCGCGGGCGTGGTGGCCTACCACAACACGAAGTTCGCCTACCTGAAGACCGTTCACGGTGCGAGAAGGCTCCTCCTCGAGCTGAAGAAGGCCGACTACAGGCTGGGTATCATCACCGACGGGGACCCGATAAAGCAGTGGGAGAAGATAATCCGCCTCGACCTCGACGACTACTTCGACGGCGTCTTCATATCCGACTACCTCGGCGTCAAGAAGCCTCATCCGAAGATATTCAAGAAGGCCCTGAGGAAGATGAACGTCAAAGCCGAGGAGGCTGTGATGGTCGGCGACAGGCTCTACTCGGACATCTACGGCGCCAAGAGGGTAGGGATGAACACGATATGGTTCAGGTACGGCAAGTACGCCGACAGGGAGCTGGAGTACCTCGACCACGCGGACTTCACGGTTGAGCGGCTTGAGGACGTCCTCAACATAGTCGGGGGGCTGAACCTTGAGGAGGAAGAGCGTTCAGATAAGGAAGTTCATGCTGATTGACTCCACCTACAAGTCGAGGGTCCTGCGTGGCGATAAGGTCACCACGATACGCTACGGGGACTACGAGGCGAGGCCGGGGAGCGAGGTCTACTTCGTCCTCACGCCGAGCGACACCGCGGTGGCGAAGGTTCGGATAACCCGCGTCGAGAAGAAAACGGTCAGAGAACTCACCAACGAAGACGCAAGGAGAGACGGCTTTTCAGACGTTAAGGAACTCCTGCGGGAGCTCAACCGAATATACGGTGAACTCCACGGTGACGACGAGGTTACGGTGATAGGCTTCGAGGTCGTGAAGCGCCTCGAGGACGGGATTCCCCTCAAGTGGCTGAAGGGCCTGAACTACCGCGAGCCGGGCGAGATAGCGCGCCTCTACCTCGAGAACAGGGAAAGGCTCAACCTAAGCCGCGAGACCGACTTCATCCTGCGGAGGGTGTACAACGAGGGTCTCGGGAAGGCGGTGAGGACCTTCGGGCCGAAGAGGGTTCATCAAGCGCTCCTCAAGACGTATCATGCGCTCTACGGGGCGGGGATCATCTGAGGAAAAGCTTTTTTACCGGCTTCGTCCTCTAAGGTGCCATGAGGTTTGAAGGTAAAGTCATCATCCTGACCCTCACTATCATCGCCCTGCTGGCCCTCGAGGTCACCGGTGCGTTAACCGAAATAGACGGATGGGTGAGCTCGGCTCTTCCCTCAGGAGGCTCTTTTGTCCATCTCCTCACCGATACGGCGAGTTTTGTCGCGGTTGCCCTCTACGTCCTCGCCTTCCTCCCAGTTAAAACGATTTTTCACGCTTTCCCTTGCATTTCTGCTCATTTCTTCTCTCTTCTCTTCATCGGAAATCAGAGATATTAAATTCTGCACCAGCCCGGAATCATCCTGGGAAACCAGCCCTGTTCTGCTGTGCTCGACAATTTCACTTATGCCCCCGTGGTTGTTGGCGACAACGGGGACACCGCAAGCCAAAGCCTCAAGGGCAGCTATCCCGAATGCCTCGTATATGGTGGGTGAAAGATAGAGGTCACTTGCCTGCAGATAATCCCTCACCTTTTCCCTTGGCTGCCTCCCAACGAGCTTAACGACATCCCCAACACCGTAACTCCTGATCAGGTTCTCTATGTTTCTCCTTTCGGGACCGTCTCCAATTATCAAAAAGGTCACATCCCCTCCGTACTCCCTCTTCATGATCCTTGCAATCTTTGGGATAACGTGTATCCTCTTCCTCTTCGTCAGCCTCGAAGTGGTCGTTACAACCAGACCCTTCATGCCCATCCTCTCCTTCCACGTCTCCCCGTCCTCTGCGGGCTTCCAGAACTCCGTATCTATGCCATTGGGGATGACATAAGTGGCCCTGCCCTTCAAACTTTTTCCAAGAATGGAGCGTAAATCCCTCTCGACAGCTTCGCTAACAGCTATGAAAGAGTTAACCTTGCGGAGGGACAGCCTCAGTATTGCGGTGTATGCGGGATTCAGCATGGAGCTCCCGAGGAGGGAGTGGTTCGTTATCAGACTTGGAGTCCCCCTTATTCCGCTCGAAAGATTTGAGACGCCCACCGCTATGGGTGAATATATGCTGTGTCCGTGGGTTATGTCAAAATGCTCCTTCTTGTAGAGTTCATTCACCTCTCTCAACATGCCGGTACCGACGCTCACATGGAAGCTGTTTATGGTTATTCTCCCCCTGAACCGGTGAACTTCATAGGGGAGCTCCTCATCGGGGAAATCCCCGAATCTCGTTATCACATGAACTTCATGACCCCCTCATGGCCAGATGCGTGGCCAGATCATGGATGTGATATTCTATACCTCCAACACTCGGAAAGAACCAATCCGAAGCTAATGCGATTTTAAAGCTTTCCATAACTCAACCCCTCCCGAACCTATTAACACGAGAAAACCCACTATGGTGCTCAGGACATAGGAAATAAAGCGCTCTATCAGGGTCACTGAGATGGCGAGTGTGGAGGGGATCCCAAAATATGTGAGCGTGCCGAAGAGTCCTCCCTCCACTATGCCCACCCCCCCGGGTGTAAATGCCATCAACCCGAAGAGCAGGTTGGCCAGGGATATCAATGCAAGGAGCCCGATGTTGGGATCCCATCCAAATGCAAGGGCTATGAGCTTGAGGCGTGCAATGTCCAGAATCCACACCATCGAGCTTAAACCCACCGCCAGGATGTTCAGAGAAGGTTTTCTCTTTAGTTCACTTATTTTAAGCAGCTCCTCCTGTGTGAGCTGTATCTTCAGGATCTTCACGGATATCCTTATGAACTCCTCCCACTTGAGCCATATGAGAAGGATGAAAAGCATGAATAGAGCCGCGATTGACAGTACCTGGGCTGCAAAGTATGTGATACCCAGCAGGAGCAAAAACATCACGGGAACTATCTCCACAATCCTCTCATAAACAATGCTTATGGTTGATAGTGCTATGGGTATCTGGTGCTTCTTTGAGACCCATGTAACCCTAAGTATCTCCCCGCCTCCCCTGCTCATGGGGGTCACGTTGTTTACAAAAATCGATGAGAGGGTTACCTTCAGAAGGTCCAGCAGGGGAAGGTCTCTCCCCATCCCTGCGAGCACTATTTTCCAGCGGAGAGCATATATGAGGGTGCTTGTATAATACAAAGCCAGCGCTATCCCCAAAAGCTCCAGACTCTTGTTATCCAGGGAGCGGATGATTGCAGTGTATGTGCTGATATCCATCATGTTCCTTCATCTCACTTTTGTCTCCTCGAAAGTTCATACTTCTCAAACCGTTAACTCGATATAAAAAATGAAAGGAGAATTCAGTCCTCACTCCCCTGTGAAACCTCCTCATTTATGCTATCGGAGTCGGTCAAGTCTGTAGAGGTGCCGGTTTCTATCTCTTTGCTATCCTCTCCTTCTCTGTCATTTCCGCTGTCTATGTAGAGCACCTTTCCGTCGCCTGCATCGACCTTTACATCCTTGATAATTCCATTGCTTGCCTTGACCTCCACGGAGTAGACAAGGTATCCATTCTCGTTGTCCAGCTCAACCTTGATTACGCTTCCTTTTACCTTTGAAAGTGCGGCGCTCTTGGCCTGCTGTGGGGTTATACCTGCCAGACTCTGGAGGGTTTTTGCCTCCTGGGTTTCGTTCAATCCCCTATCGGTAACCTTTATGCTGCCAATGTAGTTGGGTGACTGATAGTCACCTTGTACAGGACTAGTGGTTGTGTTTGATGCCGCCGTTGCAAACGCTCCAATGCTCACTGCCATTATCAGTGCCGCTATTACTGCAGCAGTTTTCAGACCAATGCTGAATTTCCATATCCTCATGGTTTATCACCCCCTTCAAGTTCTTCAGTTTAATACGTGAGTAAGCTATTATATATCCCTTCTGGCTCAATTCTCGAAGTATTGGTTCACTTTTTGAAATGTCGGGTCTTAATCTACCTTACTCCTCTCCTTTGCGGTTCGAGGCAGAGTTTTCAATCGCTTAACGATGGGCTTAACAGCCGGTGGTCGTCTCGTCGGGTGGCCTCTTTGAAGTGTTATTATGTTGGCAAGACTCACAAGAGTTTAGTTTTGATTGTTCGATGGTTATCGGGGTAGTTTAATGAATCCCCGCCCCAAAGGACGAGGCTTTCAAAAGGTAATAAAGCCAATACCACCCTAAGAACACTTCTAAAACTGAACCACAAAACCTTAATTAAGAGTCAGGGCATACGTATCCAAGGAGAACTATGAGTAGCGGAAGACTCAATGAACGTACCAAGCTCGTGCTCGAATTCATCAAAGAAAATCCTGGCTTAAACTTCAACGAGCTATCTCGAAGACTTGGTCTGGCCAAAGGCGATCTTCAGTATCACGTCCACAGGCTGGAGAAGCTCGGATTGATCACCTCAAGGAGAAGTGGGTTAAAGCGGCACTACTTTCCGGTTGGTATCTTCGATGAAAGTGAAAAGGACGTCTTGACACTATTGTCCAGTGAGAACTTAAGGGGGATAGTAATGTTTATGATAACAAAGCCAGGGGTTACCCAGAAGGAGCTGTGTGATGAGCTGGATCTTTCTGCGCCCACAGTCAATTATTATGTCGATAAGCTAGAGAAGTTGCACCTCGTTCGATCCATAAAGGATGGAAAATTTGTGAAATACTACTTTACGGGGGATGCTGAGCTCTTTATCAAGCTGATTCAGAACTATTATCCGAGTCTGCTCGAGAGGTGGGCGGATAGGATCGTGGACATATTTATGGAGTTTGGAGGGGGTGATTAAAGTGCTGGATATAGAACAACTCTTGAGCCTTGGCATTGTTGCATTCTCACTTATTCTTACTGGCGCCTCACTAATCGCATACCAGAATACAAGACTTAGAAAGTTCCTTATAGTGTCGTTCGCGTTTCTGCTTTATGCGGTAAAGGAGCTCGTGGAGCACATGGACATAGTCCTGCCGAATATAGAAAACACCACCTTGGATCTCATTACAAAGTTCATGGAGTTCTTGGTGATAGCCCTGTTCTTTGTCGCAGTGGTCACTAAGGGGGGCAGAAAGAATGAGTAAAAGCGCCAAATATCGGGCTATACTGGCATTCACGGCTCTTATAATTTTCCTGCTTCTTGCTGAATGGGTTAGGCGTTTCAATGGCATTGATACTTGGGTAGACTTGGTTCTTCCCTCAGGAGGCTCTTTTGTCCATCTCCTCACCGATACGGCGAGTTTTGTCGCGGTTGCCCTCTACGTCCTCGCCTTCCTCCTGTGGGACGTTGTAAAAGGGGGCAAGCTGAGCAGGCCCACCCTCGAGTTAATCCTCAGTCTCATCGTCGCCATGCTGGTGGTCGGCCTGCTGAAGGTTCTAACCGGCGTTCCCCGCCCCGGAGAGGCCGGGGTTCACTGGGGCCTCCTCGAATCGCTGAAGAACGCCGACTACTTCGCCTTTCCCTCGGGCCACACGACGAGGGCCGCGGTGCTCGCTTACTTCCTGAGCCGGCGCTGGAGAAGGCTCTGGCCACTCTGGTGGGGCTGGGCGATAGGGATAGCCTTCTCAAGGCTCCTCCTCCACGTTCACTGGTTCAGCGACGTCCTCTTCGGCCTGCTCCTCGGGCCGTGGGTCTTCATGCTGGTCGAGTACACGGAGAGCGCGTGGCTTCCGTGGTATAGAGCCGTAATCAAAAAGCTCAGACTGGGGGTGCTGGACGTTGAATAACCTCCTCGAGGTCTTCGTCCTGTCGCTGGTTCCCACGTTCGAGGGACGCTACGCCATCGTCTACGGCATAGGCAGGGGCTATCCACTCTGGGGGACCCTCGCGGTTGCCTCCCTCGGCGTCCTGCTCCTCTCGCTCCTCCTTCCGGCTGTTCTGCCCTACATAGACAGGCTCATGCTCTGGCTCGAGGGGACCCCCCTGGACCGGGTTGCGGGGCTTTACCTCCACTACGTCGAGCGCGTGAGGAGGAAAGCCCATCCCTACGTTGAGAGGTGGGGGTTCATCGGGCTGACGCTCTTCGTGGCGGTTCCCCTCCCCGGAACCGGCGTCTGGACGGGGGCTCTGGCGGCCTACCTCCTCGGCATCGAGAAGGGGCAGACGATTCCGGCGCTGATCCTCGGCGGAGTGCTCAGCATGGGGATAACGGTGCTCCCGGCGCTGGGGGTGTTCGGGGGAATGGGATAAAAAGAGAGCTCAAAGTTTTCGGGCGACCAGCAGAGCGGCTCCGAGGATCAGGACTCCCCCGAGCACGTAGGCTGTTGTGGAAGATAACGGGAGCCTTCCCGTAGTTCTTTCCTCCCAGGCCTCTTCGCCCCGGTTTCCTCCCCTTAGCCTGGGGTCCAGAGAGTATTTTCTGCCGCTCAGGTCGGTCAGCGACACGGTTATGACCCCGCCGTCCCCCGCGTGAACCTCAACCTCGGTTCTGTAATCCCTGAAACCCTCCTTCTTGAAGACCAGCTCGTGAGTTCCCGGGGTGAGGGTGAGGTTGCAGGGGGTGGTGCAGTTAGAGGGTTTTCCATCGACGAAAAGTTCCGCCCCCTCGGGCACCGAAACCACGCGGAACCTCGGATAGGGCAACAGGGTTATGTTCAGGTTTACACGCTCGCCCGGTGAGAGCACCACTCTTTTGCTCCACTTCACGAAACCCTTGGCCCGCCCCTCGACCCCGTGCTCTCCGGGGGTGAGGTTCAAAGTACAACCGCCCCTGCAAACTGGCTCTCCATCCACGTAAACCTCCACTTCTTCCGGGTGAGTCTCGATCACGAGCGTCGCGTTCTCGGGTGTTGGGGTTACGACGGTTTCGTTTTCGGTGTCCCCCTCTGCCTTCCCGTTACTCTGCGGGGTTCCTCCGGGGGTTTCTTCCATCCCGCTGGGAAGGTTCCTGTACTCCGGTGGTATCCCGTACACGGCCCTTAGGCTTACGGCATTGAGAATCCCGGTGAAGTTGACGCTTATCCTGGCCCTCCTTCCCGGGGCGGGGTTCACGATGAAGCTCACGCGGGGAGCGAGGCCATTGGAAGAGGTGATGTTCGAGGCGACGGTTATGGGGTACTCTTTTATTGGTTTTACCTCGAAATCCACCCGGTCCCCTGTGAAATCGAAGCCGTATCCGTGGACGCTCTCGTTGATTACGGGTAACGAGAGGGTCAGGGGAGTTCTAAGCACTATGAGGCTCGCCCCGAAGATCAAAACCGCGGAATCCCGGGGCTCCGAGTTCAATTCGACCCTCATGTAATCCGGGACGTAGCTGGTCCAGTTGAGCCGGTGTCCCACCATCGCCCAGCCGTCGTCGTGAGCCCTGATCTCGTCCATCTCGTACTCATCGCACACCCTGATGGGGGTGCCGTTGAACAGCAGTACGTAGTCGGGTTCACCGTAAACCTTCACGACCTCAAACGGTGGTCCATTGCCCTCAACGGGGCCGTAGGTTGACACACCGCATTTCGGTACCCAGCCCGAATCCGGGAGTTTCGGTGGGAGGGTAACGGGTTCCCCGAACTCCAGTTCAGAGGGGTCGGCGCCCTCTGATATGATGGCCTTCATAATCCCCTTTTCGTCCAGCTTGACTATCGTGGTCAGCCCTTCTTTTACCCTAACCGGGATCTTTACCTCCATGCCGTTTACCCTCGTTATAACGGTGTAACTCTCACCGTCCTTTAAGGCCGGAAGCTTCACCCACGCCGGCGCCGTGAAGTTCAGTCCCTTCTCAGGGATGAGGACGCTCGAGCTGGAGTCCACGATGAGTATTCCGTAACCGCCCCCCGAAACCGCACCAGCGGCACCGGCCACTATGGACAGCAGGAGCATCGCCCCGATGAGGATCGCACCCCCTTTCATCTCCACCACCTCACAGCGGGAAGGCTCCCTCGATCAGCGGAAGAACCTCGTCCGGATCGCCCGAAGCCTGAACCCTTCCCGCGGCTATGAAGACGGCGTAATCCGCCATCTCCAGGAAGGGTCGCCAGATGTGGGAGATAACGACGAGGTTAAGGCCCTCCTCGTGCTTTCTTTGAATAACCCCAACGACGTTCTTCATGCCCTCGAGGTCGAGGTTCGCCAGCGGCTCGTCCAGGAAAACCAGCTCCGGGTCTCCGACGAAAGCCTGGGCAAGGCTGACCCTCTTCCTCATCCCGGCGGAGTAATCCCTCACCCTCTTGTCCACGAACCCCTCGATCCCGAAGGTCTCCGCGGCCTCCGTGACGTCCCGTCCGTTCCCGCCCCTCGCCTCGGATACGTACTCCAGCCACTCCCTCCCGGTTCTTAACGGGGGTAGCGCAGGCGGATCGAAGGAGGCCCCCAGACGCTTCTTTACTCCCTCGTCCCGCCAGGGATCCTTCCCCAGGACCTCTATGCACCCGCCGCTGGGCCTGTAAGCGCCGGTTGCAATCTTCATGAACGTCGATTTCCCTCCCCCGTTGGGGCCCACCACCACTGTGAGACCCCCCGGGATCTCAAGGTCAACGGAATCGAGGGCGACGACGCTGCCGAAGCGCTTGGTCAGTTTCTTTGCCCTCACTATCACCGTCTCACCCCCCGCCATATCAGGGCGGCGAGGAGAAAGGCCAGGGTCCCGCCGCTTACGTACTCTACGCTGAGCACCCGCTCCGATGGATAGGTGGATATCGTTCTTATCGCTATCCTGGCCGTGCCGTTCCCGCGGTAGACGAAGTAGTAAGTCCCGGAATCCGGAAGCTCAACCTCCCGGTACATGTTCCCCATCGCGGTGAGGTTGGCTATGAACCTCCCCCTCGTTCCATCGAAGACGAGGACGCTGTACTTCCCGCTGTTGGCCGTCACGATGCTCACCGCCACCCTCCTTGCGGTGGGAACGAAGAGGGATGTGGAAGAGCCGTTTCCGCTGAGGAAGCCCGAGGCGGTTGAATTCGTTCCCTGATGGTATGGAACGAAGATGGTGCCGAGGGTGAAGAGGAACAGGCCGAGCAGGAAAAAGAGGGTGAACCGCTTCATCTGGCGTCCCTCCCTTCGCTGATGATCATCGAGGCGGCCAGCAGTATCGACGGGACGAAGAACCCAACCCTGACGACGCCCGCGTAGGGACTGCCCGCGTGCTCCATTCCGTAGGCGACCGCCGTCAGGTACGAGGACATTGCCCCCGAGATGTTGAAGGGTGGGAGACTCGATACTCCGAGGATAACCGGAACGTAGAGCACGGTCAGACCGCCCAGTATCGCGGCGAAGGAATTTGGTGAGAGCACCGCCACGAAAAGCGAGACCGAGATGGTGTAGAAGACCGTCATCAGAAGGAAGGCGAGGACGTTGATCCAGACACCGTCCCCGAGAATCCCGGTTAAGAGGGCTGGGGAGCCCGAGAGAACGTATCCGAGGGCGAGGAAATAGGGCAGCACGAAGGACAGGAGCGTCAGCAGGAAGGTCGAGGTGAACTTAACGGTGAAGAGCTTCCACTTCCTAATGGGAAGGGAGTAAACGGTGAGGGCGGCGAGGGAATCGATATCGCCCCTTATGGAGAGGCTTGAGAGCATCACCGCGACGAAGACCAGGACGCTGTAGGCCTCCTGTGAGACGCCGGGAAGGGCAAGCTTTGGGATCATGGTGGCGTAATGAACCGCCGATTCTGGATTGAAGGGGTTGAGCATCCCCACCGCGCCCATCCTGAGGGCGTCCCTCACGAACGCGATTCCGGTCATCAGAAACCCGAACAGGAAAACGGTGAGCGTCAGCGGATCGTTCAGTTCCCATTTCAGCTGGGTTTTAAGCGTGCCCATTCTTCCACCACCTCAATCCAGCGGAGACAAGGAGCGCCAGTGTTCCCGAGTAGAGGTAGTACCTCCAGGGGCTGTCCGGGAACGAGCCTCCGTTTTTGTCCGGAAACCGGATGTTGGTATCGTACAGCTTGATGCCGTCGGGCCAGACCCCATCCTCCGATCTCCCACGGATCCTCCTGTCGAAGTCGTCGACGCGGAAGATCCCGATGGCCATCAGCTCCGTGGAATGCATGAAGGACCCCGCTATCATAACCCCCGTGAGGAAGTCGTAGGTGTACTCCTCGCTCCCGCCGCCCGATATGGACCAGTTCCTGCCGGCGTCGCTGAAGTAGAACTCCCCCGTCTTTACACCTATCCGCGGTGGCCCGAAGGGTCGGTAATAGGTCAGAACCGTGTCGTTGCCGTAGGCGCTGTAGGTGACGTTCCCGACGGTGACGTTGACCTCATCGGAGAGACCCTCCAGCCTGAACAGAAACTCCCCCGGCTCCGGCGGGTTCGACGGGTCCACGAAGAGGGTGGCCTTCCCGACGGGAGTTCCGTTCTCGTAGTAGGTCATGTCCGTGAGGTTCAGCTTTAACACCTTCCACACGGTCAGGTTTGGGATTATGTGGTGGTAATCGCCCTCTATAGTGGCGTTCACGAAGGTCAAGCTGACGTTTAGGAGCGCCGTCCCGCCCTCGACCTCTAAGATCCGGAACCCGAAGAAGACCTCCGTGCAGTCCCCCGTCACGAAGGGGAAGCCGTCCTTTCTCCAGGGCGAATCGTTGCTCAGGTAGTCCAGGACCCCCTCCCGAACCGCGGGGGAAAGCCGCTCTGGATATAGGTCAAAGAAGTAAAGGTCCTTCACATGGCTCGGCCCGCCGGGGGGTTCAAGGAGCGCGTACCTGGCGTAGGTTCCCTCCTTAAGCCACGGCAGGGTGGCGCCGACTGCGGGAACCAGCAATAGAAAAATAAAAAGAAGAGAAGGCACTAATTGTTTTAATCTTTTCATGGGTTTTCACCGGTATTGGTTGGGGTTGGTGCAGGGGTTGCATAGATAACTGCATTCGCCCATCCAGTTTCCCCGTTAGCCCTTTGATATTCGAATGTTGTGTACGCAATCCTTGATGTCTGCTCCTCGTAAGGGCCCCTGATGATACGTGTTCCTTTATCGGTAGACACTGCAGCAACATGCTCTACCGTGTTGACTTCGATGGTGGCCCTTCCATCACAGATCCTGACGTATCCCCTGACCCCTGCCCAGTACCACTCTCCATTGTCCCATACATGGTCATCAACATCGTGTTTGTACATCCTCCAGCATCCAGTTGGGCTACTACCCTGAGAGGTTGCTACCACAAAGCTTCCGACTATATATCCAAGAAAACCCAAAACCAATATAATACTTATAAATCTCCTCACATAGCCACCTCCGTGTAGTTATTCAAAATATGTAATTTTATAAATTTTTCTTTAAGGAGTAATCAAGGTAATAAGAAAAAATGGAATCACCCGATGCTCCTTCCCATCGTCTCCTCCCCGAGGGTTAGAACATCAAGGGCGCCGACTATGGCAACGACTGCAATCACCAGAACGGCCAAGGCGCTCCCGCTCAACTCCATTATTCTTCCGGCTAAAATCGGCGCTATTCCCCCTCCTATCCTCGCCATGGCGCCAGCCCATCCCGTGCCTGTGCCCCTGACCTCCGTCGGGTAGAGCTCGGGCGTGTAGGCGTAGATGGCACCCCAGGCTCCGAGGTTGAAGAAGCTGAAGGCTATGGCGCTCGATATTATCGCCGCCTCGCTTCCAGAACGGGCCGCGAAGTAGAACCCCAGCCCGGCGATTCCCGAGAGGAGGAGGTAGTAGGAGAGCGTCTTCTTCCGGCCGATTCTCTCCAGAAGGTAGGCGGCGCTCCAGTAACCCGGCAGCTGGGCCACAGCCGTGATAACGAAGTACTGGAAGCTCCTGAAGACGGTGATTCCGAGGGTCGAGGCTAAAAACCTCGGGAGCCAGATGAAGAAGCCGTAGTATGCGAAGGCTATGCTGAACCAGGCCACGCTCAGCATCAGGGTCCTCCTGCCGTACCGCCTCCAGAGATCGCCCACCGAGGCCCTCTTCCTTTCTCCGGGGACGCTGAGTTTAGCCCTCACCCCAAGGATCCTTTCGACGGTCTTCTCTGCTTCCTCTATCCTGCCCCTCGTTAGCAGGTACCGGGGCGATTCCGGAAGCGCGAGGATGAGGGGAAGAACGAGTACCACAGCCCCGCCGAAGAGGAGTACGCTCCGCCAGTCGGCCCCCACGAGTATGGCGACGACACCCACGATTATCGTCCCCACGGCCCAGAAGCTCTCGAGGATTGAAATCATAGCCCCCCTCACCGATTTCGGCATGAACTCGGCGAAGTAAGAGCTCGCGACGGGTAGCGAGCCGCCCAGGCCCAGCCCCACGATGAAGCGGAGGGCTATGAGCGTTTCGAGGTTTCCTGCGAAGGCACTCACTACAGAGGCGATGGAGAAGGTGGAAACAGCGAGTGCGAGCGTTGTTCTTCTCCCGATTCTGTCGGCGAGGTAGCCGAAGAGCGGAGCCCCGAAGAGCATGCCGAAGAGTGCCGCAGAACCGAGGGAGCCGAGCCTTGTGAGACTCCCCTGGAAGGCGGGGTCGTTCTTGAGGAGCGCTATTACAAAGCCCGCGGAGATGGTGTTAACCGCTATGAATGCCCACACCGTCCCGAGGATGGCCAGAAGCGTGTAGTGGAACCTATTCAACCGGGAGTCCTCGATGACCTCCACTTCCACCACCCAGTACATCTGGATCGGAAATTTTTAAGCGTTTTCCAATAGGTCGGATCCGAAAATGGCGTGTGGCCTTCATACTGATGGAACTAACTCCTTGTCCCTTATGACCCATCCGTAGTCGGGGGTGAGGGCCGCCTGACCCTTCACCTACAATTCCAGCCTGTCCAGCTCTCTGCTCAGGATCTTCCACTCCCTCTCCTTGTACGCGGGCGGGCTTGTTGCAACTATCAGGGTGCCACCGTACTTGGTAACGTAGTCCTTCAACGAGAGCAGGAACTTAATGGCCCTCTCAAAACCGTTCTCAAGGACGAGGTACTCAAAACAGTCGAGCACGACGAGGGAGTGACCCTTCTCGATGTGCCTCTTAACGAGGTCTATGAGTATCCCCATATCGGTTGGCCGCACCGTAATAACGTTCTGCTCAGGCGAGCTTGAAGCGACCCGTGTGACCCAGAAAACCGGGATTGACAGCGGGCCCTCCCCAGGGGGACTCCGGGTTATGAGAACCCCGTTGCCAGAGGACTTCATCTTCTCGACGATCCTCGCCAGCTGCTTTTCATCGTCCGTGTAGAATGCCCCGGTGGGTACGTTGATGTTCGAGGTCTGAGGAGGCATGATCTGGAAGAAGGCGTACTTTATCATTCCAATGAAAATCATGGCCCTGAACACAGCGCCCGCGCCGTAAAGATAGGGAGCAAGGTTTGTAGTCACGGTTACGGGGTACGTCAGGTTTATGGCGCCCAAAAGAAACGCGCCGATGGGAAGCAGGGTCGCGATGCTCCTCAGGCCCATCTCCTCTTTAATGAGCGCGTAGCCGGCGACTATCAACATCAGCCCCATGAAGGGTATGGGAAACGCCATCAGCACGAGTGGGGACGCACCGAGGATGGTCGCGAGGAGGACGTACGTGGAACCTCCAACCGTCACCGAGATGAGCAGTACCTGGCCACCCGTGGTCCTGAGGCGTCCGAGCAGGTGGAGGGCCATCAGCAGGAGGAGCATCCCCTCAATCGTTGCAAGAAGGGCCAGTAGCGGTACCAAAGCCTCTCCGTTGGGGGACGCCCCAATTTCCACGAGTATCCGCTTCTGCGCGAGGGCCGCGAGGGAATCTATCTACAGCGCCAGCGTCAGAAAGAGCATGAACTCCTCGCGCCTCTTTGCCCACCTGTAGAGGGCAAACCCCCATGTCAAAAACCTCATCACGACGTTGATTACCTCCAGCACTCCCATCGCCCCTGATGCTTTGAGCTTCTTCAGCCCCTTTAAAAACTTTAATCCAAGTTGTTTAGCTAACTCAAATGGGCTGTGCTTATTAATAATCGGCTGAGTTCAAAGATGGGTCCCGAAAGGGGATGGAATGAAGAAAGAAAAGAGGCGTCACTTCATCGCCCTCGTTATTCCGACGTCCCCGACGAGAACGTAGGGCGTCGTTACAGGGGTGTTGACCTCCCACCAGTGGACGTGGTGGCTCTCCTTAGTCAGGCCCTTTATTCCGCCCAGGATCCTCTGAAGGTTGTCGCTCACCCTTATGTTCCTTATCGGCCTCAGCTCGCCGTTCTCGACGAGGAAAATCCCGTCCCTCGGGATGGTCGAGAAATCACCGGCGACGTAGTTCTGGAAGCGGGTGTACCAGACGTTTGTGATGTAGATGCCCTTCTTAACCTCGTCGAAGAGCTCCTCTCTGGTGTAATCGCCGGGCTCGAGGACGATGTTCCACGCGTGGGGCATTACCAGACCGGCGTTGGCGGTCGTGCTCGCCCCGTACTTCCTGGCCAGGCTGTGGTTGAGGAGGAAGGTCCTGAAGGTTCCGTTTTCGATGATGGTCGTCTCCCTCGTCGGGACGCCCTCGTCGTCGAACTTCCGCGTCCCGTAGCCGTTGGGCAGGTTTCCAATGTCCTTTATCGTGACGATGTCGCTCGCGACCTTCTCGTTGAGCTTGTTCACGAGGAAGCTGAAACCTGCCTCGGCGGCGTAGGCTGAGGTCATGAAGCTCATGTAGCTGAGCAGGTTCGCGAAGGCCAGCGGGTCGAAGATGACGTCGAACTTCCCCTCGGGCCCCTGCTCCGGGTTCCGGGCGAGGTTAGCTATCTCCCCCGCCTTCCTGCCGGCCCACTCGGGGTCGAACTTCTTCAGAACCCTTGAGGAGTTCGTCCCGTGGCCGCTCTCGAGGTCGCCGATGAAGGCGCGGACGCTTATCTCTATCCCCGTCCCCTCGTCGAACCCCTCGACGCCGTTGCTCGTGGTCAAGTAAATTTTATCGTGGTCAGTGTAGAGAACTCCCGCAACTCTCTTGGCCCCCTCCTCGAGGGCCGAGTTTATCGCGGTTTCAACGTACTCGTTCGGCTCGTCCAGCTCGACTATGGCTTTATCGAAGGTCTCCGGGATATCCCTGTACTCGAAGGGGCCCTCCGCGATGCCGTAGTAGTCCTCCTTGGGGGACATGCCCTTCAGGTTGCTCAGGAGCGTCTTCAGGGTCTTCTCTATGTTCTCCTCGCTCAGCTCCGTGATGCTCGTCCCGGCGACGCGCTTCTCGAGCTCGACGAAGAGCTCCACCTTCCTTTCGTGCCAGTTCTTCGCCACGGTTATCTCGTTGTTGGCGAAGCGGACCTGCCTCCGCTCCGTCTCGTGGGAGAGGACGACGACGTCGCCGAAGCCCAGCTCCTTAGCCTTCTTGAGGATGAAATCGTTAACGTCGAACATCTCCACCACCTCACGGCCTCCTCAAAGGTATGTCCCTGAGCCTTGCGTGCGCTCCGCCCATCCAGACCGGAACTCCTTGGCCCGGCTCGCCCTTGCCGCAGGTTCCGGGGTAGAACTCCACCTCCCTGCCGACGGCATCGACGCTGCTCCACAGCGCCCTCGTCGTTATCTCGAGGATGGGCCTCCTAACCGGGTGCTTTATCTCGCCGTTCTCGATGAGGTAGGCCTCCCTGCCGATGTACCTCTGCTGATACCTGCGGTCGTCGATGTTCCACTCGTTGAAGGAGACCATGTAGACGCCGAGTTTGACGTCCTCGATGAGCTCCTCGAAGGAGTGATCGCCAGGAGCCAGGTAGGTGTTGGCCATCCTGACTATGGGCTCGCGGTTGTAGTTGATGGCCCTCGCCGCGGCGTTGGAGCGTTGCCCGAGCTTCGCCGCGTACTCCCTGTTCATGAGGAACTCGTTGATGATTCCGTTCCTGATGAGGTACCTCGGGCGGGCCTTCACTCCCTCGTCGTCGTAGAGGTAGAAGCCCCAGCTGTTCGGTATCGTCGGGTCCTCGATAACCGTCACCGCCTCGCTCCCTATCCTCTCGCCGAGCATGTCTGGCTTGACGAAGCTCTCTCCGGCCTGGGCGGCCTCCCTTCCGAATATCCTGTCGCTCTCGTAGGGGTGCCCGACGCTCTCGTGGACGGCTATGCCAGCGACCTCCGGGCTGATGACGAGGTCGACCCTGCCTTCAGGCGGTTTCCTGCCCTCGTAGATGAGCCTCTTTAAGGCCTGGACGTCCTTCACCGCCCACTTCCAAGGCTCGTCCTTCTCGATGAGCTCAAGTCCGCCGGAAAAGGCCCTCTGGACGAAGGGCGCCTGCTCCATCTGGCCGTTCTCGAAGACCACGAGGTTGTAGGTTACGGAGACCCTCGGGATCTTGCTCTCGATGTACGCGCCGTCGCTGTGGAGTATCTTCTTCTTCCAGACCTGGTCGGAGTAGTTGAGGTAGCGCATCGGCACGTTTACCCCGGTTGCCTTTACCTCCTCCTCGATCTTCCTGAGGAGCTCGAGCTTCTCCTCGGGCGAGAAGTCGCGGAAGTCCTTGCGCATCTTCACCTTGTACTCGACGGAGTGAAAGTCCTCCTCCGAGAAGACTATCGGTTCCTTCCTGACTTTGGCGGCCGCCTTGGCCAGCTTGACGGCCTTCTTGACCGCTTCGCCCACGCTCTCCTTCGTCAGGACGTTCGTGCTTGCGAAGCCCATTCCCCCATCGGCCAGAACCCTTACGCCCATGCCCCTGTCGGATATTACGCTCAACCCCTCGGGGTTGCCGTTCTTCATGGCCAAAGAAGTGCCCTTCTTCTCCTCGAACCTCGCCTCGGCGTAGCTGGCCCCCAGCTCGAGGGCCTTCTCGACGGCGAACTCCAAAAGCTCCATGCACATCACCTCGGTTTACTGCATAGAATAGTGCACCTTGGAGTATAAAAGTCTTTTCGCTAAGATGGATATCGAAAAGGGTCGGGCGGTTCGTAAGGTTTATCTATCAGGACGGTGAACCAAAGGTGGGTGAGGGATGGGCGAGAACATCAACGTTGCCCTCATACTCAGGGATATACAGCTTATGCAGAAAAAACTGGACGAGATAGAGGAAGAGCTTCTCAAGCTGAAGATTCAGAACCTTGAGGAAGAGGAGCTCAGCGAAGGGGAACTCGCGGAGCTGGAGCGGCTTTCACGGGAAACGATGGAAAACGGGGTGCCTTGGGAAGAGGCAAAGAAGAGGCTCGGTCTTTGAGGTGCCATGAATGACCTATGAGGTTCTTCTTCACAGGAACGTTCTAAAAAATTAGAAAAGGCTCCAGAAAACTTGAAGAAAAGTTTGAGGAGTTAATCGAAGAACTCAAATTCAATCCTGTGCCATCCGGGAAGTTTGACGTCAAAAAGATCAAGGGGAAGAAAAACACGTTTAGGGTTCGTCTCGGCGAGTACAGGGTCATTTATGAACTTCGACGGAAAGAACTGCTTATTCTTATCATCAAATTGGAAAACGGGAGAATGTGTACGACTAATTAAAGGATCAGGCCATGGACAAAGAATCTTCCACTCAAAACTTCTCCTCGCACTCGCACGGCTTCTTGCCGCAGTAGGGGCAGACGCCCGGGTACTTCTTCTTAGCCGCCTCCTCGAGGTCCACCCCGAGGAGATTGGCGAGGCTCGCGAGCCAGGCCAGGACGTCGGCGAACTCCTCCTCCATTCCCTCCCGATCCCGCTTCCTTATCGCCTCGCTCAGCTCCCCGACCTCCTCGACGAACCAGAGAAAGGTTCTCTCAACCCCTCGCTTCGAGTCCTTGTGGAAGTAAATCTCCTTTATCATCTCCTGGAACTCGCTTATCTCCACCCTCACCACCCTGAAGAGGGAGAGGGGAAGGGCTTAAAAACCGCTCGCCACGTCGATGAGTTTCCTCACGTGGATCTCGGCCGTGTCGAAGACCTCGATGGAGACGTCGCCGGGCTTTATCGCCAGCGGGAGCTCGGTGCAACCGAGGATGACGCCCTCAACGCCCTCCTCCCTCGCGTACCTCTCGATTAGGTCCACGAGGTAGGGCTTGCTCCTCAGGTTCTCGAAGGCCAGCTCCTCAAAGATTATCCTGTTGATTTCGTCTATCTCTTTCTCCGCGGGCACCACCACCTCAAAGCCAGCCTCTTTCAGGGCGTTCCTGTAGAAACCGGCCGTCATCGTGGTTTTGGTTCCGAGGAGAAGGACCCTCTCAACGCCCCGCCTTTTCATCTCCTCGATGAGGGCGTCTATTATGCTCACCATGGGGACGTTCACGGCGGCCTGAACCTCCGGGAAGACTATGTGCGGGGTATTGGCGGAGAAGGAGATGACCTCGGCCCCGGCGCGCTCGAGGGCCCTCGCGGCCTTTATGAGTATCTCCTTCCTCCCCTCCCAGCCTTTGGGATTGTCCTTGAACTCCGCGAAGTTTATGGAGTAGACTATGAGCTCCGGGAAGGTGAAGGGGCCGAACCTCTCCCTGCTTATCTCGATGTATTTCCGGTAGTAATAACACGTTGATTCGGGCGTCGTCCCGCCGATTATCCCTATCCTCTTCATAACCATCACCGGGAACCCCCTGGAAAACAATCTTTATCAGTTTTTGGGTGTTAGAAGAAGATTTCTCAAACATATGGGAAGGTCTGGTTATAACTCCAAGTTCGCCCCCCAGACACACATCAGGACGCTATTAAGTCCCCCAAGGATAGAATGGCCACAAAGCTGAGTCCAAAAATCTTTCCTTGAAAGTTAAATTGAAAGCTAAAAAAGATAGAAGGGTTCACTTTTCCTTCAGATGGACATCGAGCTGCGGGAACGGGATCTCTATTCCCTCCCGGGTGTAGAGCTCGTAGATACCCTTGGTCAGGTCACCCTTGACCGCCCAGTAGTCCTCGGTCTTTGCCCAGGCCCTCAGCTGGAGGTTTATCGACGAATCGGCCAGGGCGGTTATCACGACCCCCGGCTCCGGATCATCGAGAACCTTGGGGTGGTTCTTCATTAGGTCAATCGCCAGCTTTATTGCCCTGTCCAAGTCCGTTCCGTAGGCAACGCCGACGTCAACGTCAACCCTCCTTGTGGGCATCCTCGTGTAGTTCGTGATCACGCTTCCCCAGACGAGCTTGTTGGGTATGGTTATGAGTTTGTTGTCGGGAGTTAGGAGTTCGGTGCTCATTATTCCGACGGCTTTGACCTTCCCCGTCTTTCCGCCGACTTCAACGACTTCGTCGACGTCTATCGGCCTGAGCGCTGCGATCCAGACGCCCGCGGCGAGGTTCGTGAGGGTGTCCTGCAGGCCGAAGCCCAGTATCAGGCCGATTACCGCCGAGAGGCCGAGGATTAGGGAGGAAACGGAGACCCCCACCGCACCGAGGGCGACTATTATCACGGTTACGTAGAGCAGCACCGCCAGGAACCGCCCGAGGAACTCAATGACGAGCGGTGGAAGCTTCGTTTTCCTGAGGCCCCTCTTGAAGATGCCTACGAGTATCTTTGCCACGACGTAGCCAACTATCAGGATTATCAGTGCTGAGACCAATTGGAACGGCGTGACCCCTATGTACGGTAGGGGTTCATCGAAGGCCACCATAGTATCACCTCGGAGAGTTTTTAGGAAAAATTGGTTATTAGAATATAAAAGGTTTCCCTTCTCAGCCAAGTATAGAAATTATCTCGTCCCAGAGCCTCTCCGCCAGCTCGCGCTTGCCCATCCTCGGCAGCTTCTTAACGAAATCTTCTCCCACGAGGACGACCTCGTTCTCCTCGCTCCCGAAGGCGTTGAGGGTGTTGGCCACGACGAGGTCGCTTCCGGCCCTCTCGATCTGCTTTCTGGCGGCGCTTACGAGCTCCTCCTCGCTCCGGGCCGTCTCCGCCTTGAATCCGACCAGAAAAGCGTCGGGCTGGAGCTCCTTCACCCGGTCTATTATCTTCGGCGTTGGTTCGAGCTCGAGGGTTAACGATTTCCCGCTCTTTATCTTCCTCTGGGCTTTCTCCTTAACGCAGAAGTCGCTCACGGCCGCCGCGAGGACGACGACGTCGTATCTTCTCGCCTTTAGCTCGCTCTCTATGGCCGCGAGCATCTCCTCGACGGTCTCGACCTCGATCTGGTTTTCCACGAAGCTTGAAACGCTCCCCCTCGTCCGGATTAGGGTAACGTCAGCACCTCTGAAATCGGCCTCTTCCGCTATGGCCACGCCCATCCTCCCGGAGCTCGCGTTAGTGATGTAGCGTATCGGGTCTATGTACTCCCGCGTTGCGCCGGCAGTGACGAGGACGCGCCTTCCCTCGAGGGTCTTCGGGTGGAGCTTTTTGATGACGCGATAGACTATTTCCTCCGTGCTCGCGACCTTCGCCTTGCCCTCCTCGAACCTCGGTCCTACGAACTCAACGCCGAGTTTTTTCAGCTTCTCGATGTTATCCTTGACTACGGGATGGTCGTACATCGTCGAGTGCATCGCAGGGGCTATCATTATCGGCGTGTGGGCGAAGGCCGTCGTCACAACGGTCGTAACGGGCGTGTCGTCGATACCGCAGGCGATTTTCCCTATCGTGTTGGCCGTCGCGGGGCAGACCAGGACGAGGTCGGCTTTGTTCTCGTGCTCTCCGGCCAGCTCAACGTGCTCTATGAAGCCCGTTATCTCCGTAACGACCGGGTTTCCCGTGGCGAACTCCATTGCATAGGGGTGGATTATCTTCCGGGCGTTCTCGCTCATGACGGCGTGAACCTCGGCGCCGTGCCTTATCAGCTCGCGCGCGAGCTTGACGCACTCCACCGCGGCTATGCTCCCCGGGATGGCGAGGACGATCTTCTTTCCGAGGAGCTTCTTACTCTTCGTAGCGTGGATGAGTTTGACGTGGTGAAGCATGATGGATCCCCGGAAGGGATTGGTTAATTCATTATATAATAGTAACTCAACCCTCCCTCACGGCGTCCTCCTCGAACCTGTCCACCTCCTCCTTCGTGCCAACCCACACCACTATCGTCGGTTCGACGGTTATCATCCCGTCCCTTATCATCGGTTTTACCTCTTTTATCGCCTTCTCGATCTTGTATCCCCTATCGACGGCCTCTATAACAATGGGCAGGTCCGTGGAGAGCCGCATAACGTCCGCCGAGTGGACCCTGCTCTTCTTGCCGAAGCCGTAGATACCGCGGTAAACGGTAGCCCCGGCGATGCCCATCTCTCTGAGCTTCTCCACTATGGCCTTGTAGAGGGGTTTCCCCCCGAATCGGTCGTTCTCGCCTATGTAGATGCGAAGGCGGAGCGTGTTCCAGTGTTCCACCTCAACCACGGGATCACCTCCTCGCAAGTACGAACCCGAGGAAGACTAAGCCTATCGTGATTATAACGTTTGCCGCGATGTTCAGGGTGGCCAGAAGATACTCCTCCTCCCGTAGAAGGGAGAACGTCTCGTAGGAGAAGGTCGAGAACGTGCTCAGCGCCCCGCAGAAGCCCGTTCCGAGGAAGAGTCTCCACTCCGCCGACACGTCCACACCCCAGAAGAGCAGGCCGTAGAGGTAGCCAAGGAACAGGCTGGCCAGGCTGTTCACGAGGAGCGTTCCAGCAGGGAAATCCTTGTACACGGGGAGTATCCCCGAGAGGTAGAACCGCCCCACCGCTCCCAGGGCGCCGCCGAGGGCTATCACGAGGATCATCCTTGGGTTCATGGTCTTCACCCTTTCCTTTATCCGGGGGGCGTTTGGACCCGGCTATTTAAGGTTTTGGTGCGAATGTATACAGAGATTCAGGAAGGGATGCGACTACTTTCCCCGCCCGAAGTTCAGGTAGTAGTGTATCTTCTCCTCGACCTCACCGTAGTCCTTCTGCGGAAGGCCGAGACGTTCCCTGAGGCGCTTGTTCTCCGCTATCATCGCCGAAAGCTGTATCGCCAGGTTCTGGTCGTCCATGGCAAGGTAGTACGAGCTGAACTTCAGGGGGGACCACTTCCCTTCGAGCTCGTAGAGCTCCGCGCTGAGCCGCCCTATATCCTCCTGGAGCTTTTTAAACGTGGTTTCGTTGGCCTCGGGGTCGTCGTCGAGGTAGCCGTGGAGGAGGATTATCCTGAGCGCCTCATCCACCCGGAAACCGTAGCGTTCGCAGAGTTCCCCGATTTTCTCGAAGGTCTCGTCGGGGATCCGGAAGGTTACCCTTCTCCAGCCCCTCTTCGGCCTCACCGTTATCTTCATCCCTTCCACCCGAGCCTCTCCCTCAGTTTCCTGTTCTCCTCGCTGAGCTCCTTCCTGAACTCCATCAGGAACTCCTTGTCCCGCTT